>JBDTQT010000072.1:0-16218 GCA_039932055.1 Thermoanaerobaculia bacterium | reverse complement strand
AGGCCGGAGCGATCGTTCCGCCGGACGACTTCTGGCCGCGCATCCGCAAGGCGTGTGACGAGTATGGGGCGCTCCTCATCGCCGACGAAGTCCAGACCGGCATGGGGCGCACCGGCAAGATGTTCGGCGTCGAGCACTGGAATACCGTTCCCGACATCCTCTGCCTCGGCAAGGCGCTGGGTGGCGGCGTGATGCCGCTGTCGGCGTTCGTCTCGACGCCGAAGATCTGGAGCGTTCTCGAGAAGAATCCGTTCATCCACACTTCGACGTTCGGCGGCAATCCGCTCGCCTGTGCGGCTGGCATCGCCGCCATCCATGTCACGCTGGAGGAGGATCTGGTCGGCCAGGCGCACAAGAAAGGCCGCTACCTCCTCGGCGAGCTGATGGCGCTGCAGATGCGCTACGACCGCGTGTTGCGCAAGGCCCAGGGCAGGGGCCTGCTTCTCGGTCTCGAGTTCGAGAACACCGAGATCGGCTACAAGGTGGTGGCGAACCTATTCAAGCGCGGCGTCCTCGTCGCCGGCACGCTCACCAACTCGCGCGTCGTGCGCATCGAGCCAGCGCTCAACATCTCGGACGCCCTCATCGACGAGGTGCTCGACATCCTCGAGGAGACCCTCAAAGAGGTCGACCGCGAGACCGCCACCATCACCCGCGACGAAGACGACGACGGATGAAGATCGCTCTTCTAGGTGCCGCCGGCGCAATGGCCGAGGTAGTGCGGCGAGACCTCCACGAGTTCGCTCCCGCGGCGGAGGTCACGATCGTCGACCTCAAAGAGCTCGCCGCGAAGTATCCCAACGAGCGCCCGGCGACGGTCGACGTACGCGACGAAGCGGCGACGGCGCGGCTCCTCGCCGGGCACGACGCGGTGCTCAACTGCGTCACCTACTACTGGAACCTGCCGGTGATGCGCGCGGCGCTCGCGTCGCGCGTGCCGTACAGCGACCTCGGCGGGCTCTACCACGGCACGCGGAAGCAGTTCGAGCTCCACGACGAGTTCGTCGCCGCGGGAGTGCCGGCGCTTCTCGGCATGGGTTCGACCCCCGGAATCACCAATGCCATGGCCGGTTTCCTGGCGCGCGAGCTCGATCGGGTGCACGAAGTGCACGTCCGCGTCGGCTGTCTCGACCGCCTCACTCCCGGCGCCTCGGGGCCGCTCCCCATCCCCTACGCCCTCGACACGGTGCTCGACGAGTTTGCCCTCGAGCCTTATGTCGTCGAGGCGGGGAGGGCGCATCCCGTGGCTCCCCGAAGCGGCGAAGAGGAGATCGACTTTCCGCCGCCGGTTGGCAGGATGCGCGCCATCTACACCCTGCACTCGGAGGTGGCGATGTTCGCGCGCTCGTACCCGGGCCTTGCTGCCGCGAGCTTCAAGGTGGCCTTCGAGCCGTCGTTCATGGAGAAGGTGCGCTTCCTCGTGGAGCTGGGATTCGCCGATCGCGAGCCGCGCGTCGCCGGCGCCTCGCCGCGGCAGATGCTCCTGGCGCTAGGTGGGGACCAGATCTCTCCAGCCGGGGAGCCCGACGACTGCGACTGCCTGCGCGTCGACCTCGCCGGCGAGGTCGACGGGCGGCCGGTGCGGCGGCGTGGCGAGTCGCTCATCGGCCCGCACCGCGAGTGGGGCGTAGGCGCCGGCGCCCTCGACACCGGCGTGCCGCTGGCGATCGCCGGCGTTCTGCTGGCGGAAGGCGCCGTCGCGACCCCGGGCGTCCTCTGCCCGGAAACCGCGCTGCCGTTCGAGCGCTTCTTCGCGGAGCTGGCGAAGCGCGGCATCCCGGTCGCCTTCACCGAGCAGGGCCAACTGGACGACTGAAGGAAAGAACAGGAGCTCGCTGTGGCCATCGCTTCCGTGAATCCTACTGACGGCAAGACGCTGCACACCTTCGCCGAAGCTTCCGCCGCCGAGATCGAACACGCACTCGCGCTCGCCGAGCGGACCTTCCGAATGTGGCGCAAGGTCGACTTCGCCTCGCGCGCGGGAAAAATGCGGCGCGCGGCGGAGATCCTCGAAGGGGACAGGCGCCGCTTCGGCGAGATCATGACGCTCGAGATGGGGAAGCCGATCGGCGCGGCAATCGCCGAGGTCGAGAAATGCGCCTCGGTCTGCCGCTACTACGCCGAGCACGCCGAGACCTTCCTGGCGCCGCAGGAGATCGCCACCGACGCCAGCCGGAGCTACGTGCGCTACGACCCGCTGGGTTGCGTGCTGGCGGTCATGCCGTGGAACTTCCCGTTCTGGCAGGTGCTGCGCTTCGCCGCCCCGACCTTGATGGCCGGCAACGTCGGCATCCTGAAGCATGCCTCGAACGTGCCGCAGTCGGCGCTCGCTATCGCCGAAGTCTTCGCGCGCGCCGGCTTCCCGGAGGGCTGTTTCCAGACCCTGCTCGTCGGCAGCGCCGCGGTCGGCAGGATGATCGACGACCCGCGAATCGCGGCGGTGACGCTCACCGGCAGCGAGGGCGCCGGGGTCGCCGTCGGCCGCGCCGCCGGCGCGCAGATCAAGAAGGCGGTGCTCGAGTTGGGCGGCAGCGACCCGTTCGTCGTGCTGCCCTCGGCGGACCTCGTGAAGGCGGCCGCTACGGCGGTCAAGGCGCGCACGCTCAACAACGGCCAGTCGTGCATCGCGGCGAAGCGCTTCATCGTCCACGAAGAGGTCTACGACCGCTTCACGGTGCTCTTCCTCGCCGGTATGGCGGCGCTTCAGGTGGGGGACCCGATGGATCCCGCCACCGAAATCGGCCCGCTCGCTACCGCGCCGATCCGCGACGAGCTGGCGGAGCAGGTGGAACGCTCAGTGGCGGCCGGGGCGAAGGTCCTCCTCGGCGGCAGGAAGCTCGAAGGTCCGGGCAACTTCTACGCGCCGACCGTCCTCGCCGATTCGGCTCCTGGCTCGCCGGCCTGGGACGACGAGCTCTTCGGCCCGGTGGCGACGCTGTTCAAGGTCGCCGATCTCGACGCTGCGATCGCCCTCGCCAACCACAAGGACTTCGGCCTCGGCGCCTCGGCGTGGACGACGGATCCCGCCGAGCAGGCGCGCCTCGCGGTCGAGCTCGAAGCCGGATCGGTCTTCCTGAACGGCATGGTGAAGAGCGACCCCCGCCTGCCGTTCGGCGGCATCAAGCGCTCCGGCTTCGGCCGCGAGCTCTCGCTCGCTGGGATCCGCGAGTTCGTCAACGTCAAGACCGTCTGGATCGCGTAGAATCGAAGAAGACCCCCGCACCGAACGACTGATTGGAGCTCCGATTGGTCTCAGGCTGGCAACTCACCCCGTACGCAATCCCGGCGCTTGCGGCGACGTTTGCGGCGCTCGCCATGCTGGCGCTCACCTACCCGCGTCGCCATGCGCCGGGCGCGCCGGCGTTCGCGCTGCTGGTCGCCGCGACCGGCGTCTGGTCGGCCTTCGAGGCGGCGATACTCTGCGCCCCCGACCTGCCGACGAAACTCCTGCTGACGAAATTCGAGTACGTCGGCATCGTGGCCGCGCCGCTGGCCTGGCTGCTCTTCGCCGTGCGCTACTGTGGCCAGGACCGCTGGCTGCGTGGCTGGCGATTGCCGGCGCTGGCGGTCGTTCCCGCGATCACTCTCGCCCTCGCGGCGACGCTCGAACGGCACCGCTGGATCTACGAGAGCGTCCGCCTGGTGGAACGCGACGGAGCGCTCGCCCTGGCCGCCGACTACGGCACCTGGTTTCTGGTCTTCTCGATCTACAGTTACCTCCTCATCGCTGCCGCGACGTTCCTCTTTCTCTGGACCCTGGGGGCGGCCGAGCGCGCCTTCCGCGGCCAGATGCTCGCGGTGGTCGTAGCGCCGCTGCTGACGCTGGTCGGCAACGCCGTCTACCTGTCCAAGCTCGCGGCGCTGCCGCCGATCGATCTCACGCCGGTCGGCTTCACGCTCGGCATGATCCTCATGTCGCTGGCTCTTTTCCGCTGGCACTTCTTCGAGCTCGTCCCGTTGGCGCACGACACAGTGATCGACGCCATGCCGGAGGGCGTGGTGCTCGCCGATGAACGCGGCCGCCTGATCGACGCCAACCGCGCGGCGCAGCAGATCCTGGGTGTCGCGTCGAGCGCGCTGGTAGGGAGGCCGGTGAGCGAGGTCCTGCCGGCGCGCCTCGCCGAGCTCATGGCGGGTCCGCCGCGACGAGAGTCCTGCGAGCTCGGTCTTTCCGCCGGCAGCGAGCAGCACACTTACGACGCCGTGGTCTCCCCTCTCGCCAGCCACGGCGGCACGGTCCAGGGGCGGCTCCTGGTGCTGCGCGACGTCACCGAGCGCAAGCGTGCGGAGCAGGCTCTCGCTGCGACCGAGGCGGAGCTGCGACGATCCAATCAGGAGCTCGAGCGCCTCGCCAGTACCGATCCTCTCACCCTGCTCGCCAACCGGCGGCAGTTCTTCGTCCGCCTCGATGCCGAGATCAAGCGCGCCCACCGGCACACCGAGTCGCTGGCGCTGGTCATGCTCGACCTCGATCACTTCAAGCGAGTCAACGACGCGCACGGGCACGCCGTCGGCGACCTCGTGCTGAAGGAGGTCGGGACACTGTTGCTTTTGTGCGTGCGCGAATGGGACATGGCGGCGCGCCTGGGTGGCGAGGAGTTTGCGGTCATCCTGCCGGCGACCGACCGCGAGGGCGCGCGCGAAGCGGCGGAGCGTATTCGCTTGCGGGTGCTCGACCTGCGTTGTCCCACCCCAGAGGGCACGGAGGTCACGATCTCCGCGAGCTGCGGCGGCGCCGTTCTCGGCCCGAACACCTCGACCAGCGACCAACTCCTCTCCGCGGCCGACAACGCTCTTTACCGCGCCAAGGCGCGCGGCCGCGACCGCGTTTCAATGGACGAAGCGATGACCGGAGCTGTCGTTCTCGGCAGCTGAGGCCTCCCGACGAGCCGCGGATCGAAGCGCGCGCGGAGCAGTTCAGTCAACCTTCGCCCGTGCGGCGAGTCCTTCGCGAGTGGGTTTCCCGAGCGGTAGTCCGCTGGCCCTGGACTTCAGGGCGCGGTGCGGCTCCAGTTCAGCCGATAGGATCGGCCCATGACCCGCTCTCAACGCCGACTGCTGCTCCTGGTCGCGGTGCTCGCCAGCCTGCTCGTCCTCTTCGCCCTGCTTTACCAGGTGGGGATGGCGCGCTTCGAAGGACAGCCGCGGACTTTCTGGTCGAGTCTCCAGTGGTCCGCCGAGACGCTGTCGACGACCGGCTACGGCGCTGACTCGAGCTGGTCCCACCCGCTGATGACGCTGTTCGTGGTTGGCGTCCAGTTCGTCGGCGTCTTTCTCGTCTTTCTCATCGTTCCGGTCTATCTGATTCCCTTTCTCGAGGAGCGCTTTGAGCGCAAGCTGCCGACGGCGGCGATGAAGGTCGAGGACCATGTGCTCATCTTTCGCGCCGGACCGGCGATCGAGACGTTGCTCGACGACCTCGCGGCGGCTGGCGTCGTCGCGGTCGTCGTCGAGCCGGACGAGGGGCGGGCGCGCAAGCTCGCCGACCGGCGTGTCGCGGTCGTCGTGGGCACCACTGGCGACGGAGTTCTCTCGCGGGTGCGCCTCGAGAAGGCGAGGGCGCTCGTGCTCAACGGCGGCGATGACGAAAACGCGCTGGCGGCGCTGGTGGCGCGGCAGAGCGGCTTCGCCCGGGAAGTCATCGCGCTGGTCGAGGAACCGGCGCACCGCAAGCCGCTCCAGCTCGCCGGCGCCAGCCGCGTCTTCACTCCTCGCCATGCCCTCGGTGCAGCTCTGGCGGCGCGCGCCAGCCGCCGCGTGCACCCCGCGGTGGCCGGTCTCGGTGCCCTTGGCAAGCGGCTGCACGTCGCCGAGCTCCGGGTGTCGACGGCCAGCAGCTTGGCGGGCGGAAGTCTGGCCGAGAGCGACATCGGCGGCGGGTTCGGCGTCACGATCCTGGGCCTGTGGGAGCGCGGCCACCTGCGCACCGAGATCGGACCGGAGACCGCGCTCGAGCCGGGCTCGATCGTCATCGCCGCCGGCGCCGAAGAAAACCTCGCCCGCTTCGGCGAGATCCTGACGGCGACCGAAAGGCAGATGACGCCGGGTCGCTTCGTGGTCGCCGGGCTCGGCGAAGTTGGGGCGGTGACCCGGGAGATCCTCATCACGGTCGGCGAAGAGGTCGTCGCCATCGACCGGAACGCCGGCTCCGGTGCCGACATCGTGGGCGACTTCCTCGACCCGGAGGTCCTCGCCCGGCTCGATCCGGGCAACGCCGCCGCCGTCGTCCTCGCTCTCAACGAGGATGCCGCGACGCTCTTTGCCACCCTGGTTGTGCGGGAGATCGCGCCCCATGTGCCGATCATCGCGCGCGTCAACGAGGCGGCGAACGTCGAGCGGATCCACCTCGCCGGAGCCGATTTTGCCCTGTCGATCTCGCAGGTGGCGGGGCAGATTCTCGGCCATCAGATTCTCGGCGAGGAGTCGCTCGCGGTCGAGCCGGGTCTGCGGATCCGGTCTCTGTCGATGGAGAGGGTCACCGGCCGGGCCCTGGGCGATCTCGCCCTGCGCCGGCGCACCGGTTGCTCCGTGGTCGCCATCGAGCGCGGCGACAGCCTGCTGGTGAAGCTGGACGAGACCATGCGTCTCCTGGCGGACGACCGGCTGTTCGTCTGTGGCTCCAATGACGCGATCCGGCGGGCCGTGGCACACTTCGGCGGCAAGGGGGGCGCCGCGGCGACATGACCTGGTCTTCGCCGCCCCGCTTCGCCTCAGCGGCGAGCGCGGCGAGCTGCGGTAGCGAGTTCCGGGAAAATCACTCGATGGTGATTCTCTCGGCCGCCGAAACGAAGAGAACGTCGCCGACTTTGGGGTGCCGGCGTAGATAGTCCGGGCCGCGCTGCAACAGCTTCTCTCGGGTGAAGCCGAGGAGAACCAGATCGGCATGGCTCGAGCGTGAGGCGACGAGCTCTTCGAAATTGCTCGCATCGTCGGTCGGCACGATCTGGAGGTTGCGGCTCGCGATCGGCAGGCGCCCGGCCTCGATGAGCTCGATCAACCGGTTCTCCCGCTCGGTTACCTCGTTCCGTGGATAGGCCGCGAAGATGCGGATCTCGGCATCCTTCCAATCGGGATGGCCCAGAAGGACGTACGCCAGGAGAATCATCATCTCCGCATTGTCGTAGTCGTTCCAGGTGAACCAGAGATGCAGATCGTGACGGCTGCCGAAGAAGCGCTCGCCGTGCCGCAGAACCAACGGGCTGATCCGCGACTCCCACGCCAGATCGAATCCATCCCGGATCTCGACCAGGCGCGAGTCTTCATCGGTGGCGAGGAACTCGAACAGAGTGGTGTTGAAGCGCCGCCCGGTAACGCTCGGCATCTGATACGCCTGCGCCAGCGCCGTGCGCAGCGACGGCGAAACCAGGGTATCGACGACGACCGCGCTCTTGCGCGCCTCGGTGAGCTCGACGAGACGCGGGAGGATGCGCTCGCTCTCTTCGAACTTGGCAGCGTTCAGCCGGCCGCGCATCAGGTGAAGGTAGGTGCCGAAACCCTGCCGGCGAGAGATCCAGGTCAACATCTGCAACGGAGCCGTGCGTTCGAAGGTGCGCTCCCCGACGGCGATCACGTTCGGCCGCCACTCGCGATCGCGGCGACCGAACGATGAGCGTTGCAGCATGAGCTGGAAGTGCCGGGTCGTCTGGGTCATCACTCCGCGAAAAATCTCCGCCAGGTCGTCTTCGCCGCCTTTGCCCGAGCGCAGTCCGATGTAAGTTCCGATCATCAGAAGGATCGCCAGCAGCGCGAAGCCGGGATCCATCTGGAACATGAGCAGGAAGGAGAGCACTGCGCCGAGGAGGCTCAGGTACCATTTCGTCCGGAAGCTCGGGCGATAGCTCGGCCGCGCCGCGAAGTGCTCGAGGAAGCTGATCGCGCACAGGGTGCCGTAGGTCACCATGAAGAACATCGAGACGATGCGCGCGACGATGTCGAGCGCGCCGATGCCGGCGCAGGCGACGGCGAAGACGGTGGTGACGAGCGCCGCATTTCGCGGCTCGTTCTGGGCTCCCGACCCGGCGCCCAGATACCGGTTGACCCTGTCCGAAGGAGCGACCCCGTCCGCCGCCAGGGCTTGCAGCGTTCGCGGCGCGACCAGAATGGAACCGAGCGCCGAGGAGAGCGTGGCGCAGCCGAGCCCGATCGGAATGATCGGTCCCCAGACGGCGATCCGGGACATCACCAGAGGATCGGAGGCGAGCAGCTGCGGTGTCGCCGAGTAGGCGAGTTTCACCACCGCGGCGACGTAGACCACCAGTCCTGTGGCCGTCGCGGCGAGGGTGCCGACAGGAATGGCCCGGCGCGGATCCTTCAGATCGCCGGAGAGCCCGAGTCCGGCGACGAGTCCGGTGAACGCCGGAAAGACGATGGCGAAGACCAGCCAGAAAGCGTCTCCGCCCGCGATGCCGTGAAAGATCGCGAGGTCGGCGCCCTGGACCTCCGGCATCGGAGATCCGGCGAAGAACATCACCAGCGAGAGCGCGAGAATGGCGACGATCCCCCACAGGGCCCGCACTCCGATGTTGGCGCCACGAAAAACCACGAGAAGGCAGAGCGCGGCAGTTCCCGGCAAGGCGATCATCTGGTTGTCGAGCGGCAGGCCGGTCCAGCGCTCGAAGTAGCCCGCCGCCGGGCGGAACGCCTCTGCCAGAGCGATCATGTAGAAGGAGATCGAGATCGCCTGGGATACGTAGAGCGCGATGCCGATCGAAGCGCCAATGGTGCGGCCGAAGGAGCGCGAGATGATGAAGTAGGCGCCGCCCCCCTCGACCCGGCGGTTGGTGGCGATCTCCGACACCGCGAGCGCGGTGGGTAGCGTGACGAGGTGGCCGATGAGGACGATCACCAACGCGCCGACCATCCCGACATGGCCCACCGCGTAGCCGAAGCGCAGGAAGAGAATAGCGCCGAGGATGGTGGAGATCGACGCCAAAAATACCGACGAGGTGCCGAAACCGTGACCTCCGGCGGCGTCGTGGTCGATCGTCGCGGTCGAGGTGGTTGAGGTGTCGGTCAAGAACGGAGCTCCAACGAGTGCCGAGGGAAATGGTGCAAGCGGGCTATTCCTCCTGACGCAAGCGGACCGAACTTAGCGCGCCGGATCGTGTCACGTTCTCGGCCCGGGCGGGCAAGACAGTCGCGCCGGAGCTTCGCCCTCCAATGTACCGACGAGGGGTGGCTGGACCGAGGGCTCCCGCAGGGACCGGAGCGCGACTCTTCAGCGCGAGGACCTTGTGGGATACGGGCCAGACAGGACCCCGAGCCGAAGCCTGGCCGACCGCGGAGGCTCGCCTACCCGAGCTTCGCCATCACATGCTTGACGACAGTGTAGTCCTCGAGCGCGTACATCGACATGTCTTTGCCGTAGCCCGACTGCTTGAAGCCGCCGTGCGGCATTTCGGAGACCAGCGGCATGTGGTCGTTGATCCAGACGGTGCCGAAGCGGAGCTTGCGCGCAGCGTTCAAGGCCCGGCCGATGTCGCGCGTCCAGACCGAGGCGGCGAGGCCGTAGTCGACGTCGTTGGCAAAGCGGATTGCTTCGTCGTCGCTGGCATAGCGCGTGACAGTCACCACCGGGCCGAAGACCTCGCGCTGCACGATCTCGTCCTTCTGGCTGGCGTCGGCGATGAGCGTCGGCTGGTAGTAGAAGCCTTTGCCGGCGACCCGCTTCCCGCCGGTAACCACTCGCGCCTTGCTGCCTTCTTTCCCCGACACCGCGCGCTCGACGAACCCGGCGACACGGTCCTGCTGCTCCTTCGAAACCACCGGGCCGATGAACGTGTTGTCGTCGGCGAGGTCGCCCCAGGTGACCGACTCGACGACGCCGGCCATCGTTTCGAGGAGCTTGTCGTAGATCTTCGGGCCACCGTAGATGCGCGTTGCGGCGGTGCAGTCCTGGCCGCTGTTGGCGAAGCTCGCGAGCTTGAGAACGGCGGCGACCTGCTCGAGGTCGGCATCGTCGAAGACCACCACCGGCGCCTTGCCGCCCAACTCGAGGTGGACGCGCTTCAGGCTCTCGGCGGCGGTGCGGGCGACGATCTTGCCGGTGCCGACATCGCCGGTGATCGACACCATGCCGACCTTCGGATGGCGTACGAGCCCGGCTCCCACCGGCTCGCCGTAGCCCGTGATGACGTTGAAAACGCCGGCGGGGAAGATGTCGGCGGCGAGCTCGGCGAGACGCAACGAGCTGAGCGGCGTCTGCTCCGACGGCTTGAGGATCACCGTATTGCCGGCGGCGAGCGCCGGGCCGATCTTCCAGATCGCCATCATCAGCGGGTAGTTCCACGGCGCGATCGAGGCGACGACGCCGACCGGCTCGCGGCGGGTGAACGAGGTGTAGCCGGCGAGATACTCGCCCGCCGCCTTGCCCTCCATGCAGCGCGCCGCGCCGGCGAAGAAGCGCAGGTTGTCGACCAGGAACGGGATCTCGCTCTTGGCGAGCCAGTGCGGCTTGCCGACGTTTGCGGCTTCGAGAAGGGCGAGCTCGTCGGCGTTGGCCTCGATGCGGTCGGCGAGCTGGAGGAGCATGCCGGCACGCTCGCCGGGCGTGCGGTCGAACCAGCTCTCGAAGGCGGCGTGCGCCGCGCTGACCGCGCGCTCGACATCCTCGGCGCCGCCCACCGGCACCTCGGCCAGCACCTCTTCGGTCGCCGGGCTCGAGATCCTCTCGGTCTTGCCGTCCGCCGCCGCCGTCGCTTCACCGCCGATGAACAGCTGGAACTTCTGCATGGTGTCCTCATCTCGCTTGCTCGGGCCGGTGGCCCGGGAAATTGCCCGGCGCGCTGCACCCCGCATTCTGCCGGAAAGTGTCAAAAGAGGAAAAGCTCGAACAAGGAGAAGCTCAAAGACGGGAGAATTCGAACAAGGAAAAGCTCGAACAAGGAAAAGTCCGAACCGGGGGTCGGCTGGCCGAGGCCGCTCTGGTACCCTTCGCCTTCGTGCCCAGGAAGCCCCGCCGCGCCGCCGAGCAACCGCCTCTTTCGCCGACAGCCGCCGTCACCCGGAGCGGCTGGAGCGACGGTCGCTGGGCGCTGGTCCTGGGCCTCCTCGCGGCCCTTCTCCGGGTGCTCTTCCTGTTCTCCGGCACCGACCGGTCGTGGCCCTACACCGTCTTCTACGAGGGGGACTCGGAGACCTTCTTCCGCTTTGCCCGGGCGCTCCTTGCCGGCGAGCTCTACGACGGCGGGATCCCGTTCCATCCCCCCGGCTTCGCCTTCTTCCTCGCCGGCCTGCAGACGCTGGTCGGCGCCGGCGCGGCCACCGCCACGGTGCCGCATCTCGCGATCAAGCTCATCCTCGCCGTCGTCGTCGGCGGCGGCTCGGTGGCGCTGCTCTACCTCGCGACCGCGGCCGCGCTCGGGCGCACGGTCGCCATCGTCACCGCCCTCCTCGCCGCCTTTCACTTCGGTCTTTATGTGCTCGCGGTCGCGCCGGTCGGCGACGGCCTGTTCCAGCTCCTGCTCCTGGCCGCGATCACGCTCCTGGTGCGCCGCCCGGAGGGAGAACTCAGCCGCGCCCGAATCGCTTTACTCGGTCTCGTCTGGGGAGCGATGGCGCTGACGCGTGCCGAGGGGATCCTGCTGGGTGGGCTCATTGCTGGCTTCGGCGCCTTCCTTTCCTGGAAGAACGCTGCTGGCGCCAATGACGCCCCGCGCTGGCGAAACCTGCTTCCCTGGGCAGCCGTCGCGCTGGTCGCCGTCGCCGTCGTCCTCCCCTGGACGGTGCGGAACGCGATTCGTCTCGGCGAAGCCGAACGCCGCCTCGCCGGCGGCCTCGCCGAACCCCTGCCGCGCTTCGTACCGGTGACGATCTACGGGCCGCTGGTCCTGGCCTTGGCGAATCACGACGGTGCCGACGGTTCGTTCTCCCGGGCAGCCCTGCCTTCGCATCCAGGCGACGCCACCTTCAGCCTGACCGACCCCGAGCATCTGCGCTTTCTGCTGCACGGCGACCGGATCGCCTTCGCCTGGACTACCAGCCACCCGTGGGAGTTCGTCCGGCTCGTGGGCAGGAAGTGGACGCTCTATGCCGGAGCGCTCCAGCTCGGCTGGACGCAATGGGATCTGCCGGGCGGGCTCACCGGCCTGCGCCGGCCGGTGGATCTCTTCGTCCCCGAGCGTAGGATCGGGATCTGGTTGTGGCTGCCGGTTCTGGCCGCGGGAATCGCGCTGGGGAGCAGGTCTGGTGAGCCTGCGCGACGGTGGCTCCTGCTGGTCGGCCTCTTGACGGCCGGCTCGATGATGATGGTGGCTTTGTCGTTCGGCTACGCCCGATTCGGGGTGCTGCTCCTGCCACTGTGGATGAGCATCGCTGCGGCGGCGATTGTCTCCTTCGCCCGCTGGCTGGTCGAGCGCCTACCCGAGGACCAGCGCGGCCTCTTCCGCGGCTCGCGCGGCCGCTCGCTCGCGGCGACGCTCGTGCTTCTCCTCGTCGCCCTCGAGGTGGCCGGCACTGTCCGCGGCCACCGCTTCGAGGCCACCGGCACCACCCTCCCCGGCAGCACCCGCCTCGACCGCGACCAGCCGATCCACTTCCGGCCGCTGCCGCCGGGCTAACGCGGCACGCTAGCGAAGTTTGTTGTACCTCTCGTACGGATACCAGTACGGCTTCACCTCCTGCTTCCAGTCGAGGTGGACGTGCTTGGTCTCGCGGAACTCGTCGAGGCCTTCGACCCCGAGCTCGCGCGAGTGGCCGGTCTTCTTCATGCCGCCGAAGGGCCCGGCCTCGTTGTCGGTGAGCGGGTCGTTGATCCAGAAGGTGCCGGCGGTGATGCGCTCCATCGCGGTCATCGCCCACTCCATGTTGTTGGTGTAGATGTTGGCCCCGAGGCCGTACTCCTGGGCGTTCGCCAGGGCGATCGCCTCGTCGATGCCGTGCACCTTCATGATCGGCATCGTCGGGCCGAAGGTCTCGGTGGCGACGATGCGCATCTCCGGCCGGACAGCGACCAGCACCGTCGGCTCATAGAAGAAGCCCTGCTTGTGCTTCCGGCTCCGTCGCCCGCCGGTGAGGACGCGGGCGCCGGAGGCTACCGCCTCGGCGACGCGCGCCGCGACGTCGGCGAGCTGCCGGGCGTTGATCAGCGGACCGATATCGGTCTTCGGATCGAGTCCGTGGCCGAGCCGCAGCGACTTGGCGAACTTCACCGCTCGCGCCACGAACTCGTCGTAAATCTCCGCGAAGATGAAGTAGCGCTTGCCGCTGGTGCAGACCTGGCCGGCGTTGAGGAACGCCGCCCAGACGGCGCCCTTCGCTGCAACTTCGAGGTCGGCGTCGGGAAAGACGATGAACGGGTCGTTGCCGCCGAGCTCGAGGTGGCACTTCTTGATCTCGCGCGCGCAGAGCTCTCCCACCCGCTGGCCGGTGGCGAGCGAGCCGGTGAGAGCGACCAGGTCGACACCCGGGTGGGTCACGAGGGCCTCGCCGACCTCGGAGCCCAGGCCGTTGACGATGTTGACCGTGCCGCGCGGCAGGGCGGAGAAGGCCGCGGCGAGATCGAGCGTCGCGAGCGGTGTCTCCTCGGAGGGCTTGATCACGACAGTATTGCCGGCGGCGAGCGCCGGGGCGACCTTCCAGGCGAGCAGCAGCAGCGGGTAGTTCCACGGCACGATGGCGGCGACGACGCCGTACGGCTCCCTGATCGTGAAGTTGACCTGGTGCGGCGCCACCGGCGGGATCGAGCTGCCGCGCGCGTCCCGCCCGACCTCGGCGTAGTAGTCGAAGCAGGCCGCCGACCACTCGACCTCGTCGTGGTTCTCGCAATACGGCTTGCCGCCTTCGCGCGTCATCATCGTCGCGAGCTCGTGGTGGCGCGCGCGCATCCGCCGGGCGACCTCGTGCAGCATCGCCGCCTTCTCGACTCCGGGGACGAAGCGCCAGGCGGCGAAGGCGGCTCGCGCCGCGCTCACCGCGCGGTCGGCATCTTCGGCTGTGCCGCGGGCGACGCTACCTACCAGCTCTCCGCTCGCGGGGTCGTGGACGGGGATGGCGGGACGTTTTCCAGTCGAGGGTTTGCCGTCGATCCAGTGGCGTCGCATGCGGGTCTCCCTGGTATGAAAAAACGCCGCCCCGGCTTCAGGGCGGCGTCTCGAGGCGTTGCGGGGAAAGGTCCCCGGCTCAGAAGGTGAAGCTCACGCCGCCGGAGAAGATCGTCTCGTCGTCGACGCCGATGTCGTCGAGCACGCTGAGGGCGATCGACTCCTGCGCCGCGATGTGGAAGCCGAACCAGTCGTTGACCTGGACCGGGACCGAGAGGCCGATGAGGACGTCGTTCAGGTCGCCGTTCGACTTGTCGAGGCCGAGGTCGGCGGCGTAGGCCTCGGGGAGGTTGTAACCGAAGTCGAAGCCGACCGAGGCGGCGAAATCGAGACTGGCCTTGCTGCCCAGCGGAAAGCTGTGGCTGATACCGAACGAGGCGTAGGCGCCCTCGATGGCGTCCATGTCCCGGTAGTAGCTGATGGTCGGCGAAAACGCTACGTCCCACGCGGCGATGGCGTAGAGCTCGTAGGTGTCTTCGAAGCCGTAATCGGCGTTGACCTCGCTGCTGTACATGTAGGAGACGATGCCCAAGGTCAGGCCGAACTTCTCGCCGAGCGCGAAGGTGTAGTCCGCCCCGAAATCGTCCTCATGGTACGAGATCGTGTTTCCGGAGTAGGTGAAGTCGGCCGGGACGTCGCCGAAATAGCCGTAGTAGTAGGCGTTGAAGTTGCCCATGCTGTAGGTGACGTGCGGGTTGAGAACTTCGTTGTCGCCCAGCAGCGGAACGCCGCGGAACATGTAGTGATCGAAGTAGTCGACACTGACGTCGAGGCTCCACGCCTTCTCCTGCGCCAGGGCGGCGGACGAGAAGAGGGCGATGGCGGCGAGTGCCAGGAACGCGATGCGCTGCAGTCTCTTGGTGGTCATGAAGACTCCCCCTTCCAGTGGATGAGAGCGCATCTTACTGCGCTTTGATCTCGGTCCAATACTGGTCGAGCAGCGTCGTGGTGTCACCGATGTCCTCGAGGAACTCGCAGCGTCCGATGACCTCGTCGGAGGGGTAGATCGAGGCGTCGTTGAGGATCTCCGGCTTGATGAACTGCTTCGCCGGGACATTGGCGCTGGCATACGACACGCCATTGACGATTTCAGCGTTCACCTTCGGCTCCATGATGTAGTTCAGGAAGCGGTAGGCGTTCTCGAGATTGCGCGCTTTGGCGGGGATGGTGACATTGTCCATCCAGAGCGTCGCTCCCTCTTTCGGCACGACGTAGGCGAGCTTGTCGGGCTCCTTGGCGACCACCTCGGCGAGCTGCCCGTTGTAGCCATGGGCGATGTCGACGTCTCCGGCGGCCAGGATGTTGGCGAAGTCGCCGCTGTTGTAGGTCGCGACCAGCTTCTTCTGCTTCTTGAGCAGGTCTGCGGCCTGTTTGAGGACGGCCGGGTCGGTCTCGTTGAGCGACTTGCCCATCGACTTCAGGGTCGCTCCGAAGACCTCGCGCATGTCGTCGAGCATGAGGATCCGGCCCTTGTTCTTCGCGTCGAAGAGCGCCTGCCAGCTATCGAGGGCGCCGAGCTTCGCCTTGTTGTAGCCGAAGCCGGTGGTGCCCCAGAAGTAGGGCAACGAGTACTGGTTCTTCGGGTCGAACTTCTTGTCGAGGAAGCGCGGATCGAGATTCGCGATGTTGGGGAGCTTGGCGTGGTCGAGCGGCTGGATGAGTTTCTCGGCGACGAGAATCTTGACCATGTAATCCGACGGCACGACCAGATCGTAGTCGGCGACGCCTGACTGGAGCTTCTCGAGCAGCGCCTCGTTCGAATCGTAGGTATCGAAGTTGACCTTGATCCCGGTTTCGGCCGAGAACTTGTCGATGACCTCCTGCGGAAGGTACGCCGACCAGATGTAGATATTGAGTTTGCCGGCCGCCTTTGCCGCCGGCGCCGCCTCGCCGGCCTTCTTGGCGCAGCCGGCGAGCGTGGCCGCGAGGAGCGCGATGACAGCGAGTGCGCCGAGAGCTGCCTTGGATCGGTTCATTTCCTGGTACCTCCTTTGGAAGAGGGGTCCTGCTGCAGCCGCTGGGCGATGACGATCAGCACGACGGTCAGCAGCAGGAGGAGCGTCGAAACGGCGTTGACTTCCGGAGTCACGCCGACCTTGAGCATGGAGTAGATCTGGATCGGCAGCGTGGTGGCGCCGACGCCGGCGACGAACGAGGTGATGACGTAGTCGTCGATCGA
>JBDTQT010000071.1:0-16309 GCA_039932055.1 Thermoanaerobaculia bacterium | reverse complement strand
CTACATGGCGAAGGACGAGTCGACCTCCGACAAGATGTACCTGCGCGACGCGGTGGTCAACGACTCGATTCCGTCGATTCTGGAGCGCGGCACCTCGGGCTTTCTCGCCTATCGCTTCGGTCACGCCGCCTTCGACTTCATCGAGGACCGCTGGGGCAAGGAGGGATTCCGCGACTTCCTGTTCGAGTTCCGCAACACCTTCGGCGGCCGCGCCGACCGGGCGGTCGAGCGCTCGTTCCGCATCGACGCCGAGGATTTCGACCTCGACTTCCGCCGCTGGTTGCGCAAGAAGTACCTGCCGCAGCTGGTGGAGACCGGCGAGCCCTCCGACTTCGGCCGCCCGTTCCGCGATGACAAGGGCGAGATCAAGCAGGTGCTGTCACCGGCGGCGTCGCCGTCCGGCGACCTCGTGGCGGCGCTCGCGGTCACCCGCGGCGACCTCGACCTCGTGCTTTACGACACCCGCACCCGGCGTCCGATCGCGAATCTGACCAAGGGCTACAACGGCAGCTACGAATACCTGGGTGCGCAGTTCCTGACCATCGGCGCGCGCATGGGCCGCGACATCTCTTTCTCGGCCGACGGCAACTACATCGCCGTCTTCGCCAAGCGGGATCGCGGACGGAGCCTGATGATCTTCGACGTCATCAAGCGCAAGCTGGTGAAGACGATCGAGATGGAAGTCGAGCAGCAGATGAACCCGGCTTTCAGTCCCGACGGCCGAACCGTCGCCTTCTCCGCCAACCGGGCGGGCCGATTCGACATCTACACGGTCGACCTCGAGACTCGCGAGGTGAGGAACGTCACCGATGACGAGACCTTCGACGGCTCGCCGGTCTTCTCGCCCGACGGCGGCTCGATCGTCTACAGCGGCGTCGTTGGCGACAACCACTCCCAGCTCTTCCGCGTCGATCTCGCCGACCCCGCCAAGCGCTTCCGTCTGACCGAGGGCGCCTGGAGCGACAAGGACGCGATCTACTCGTCGAAGGGCACCTCGCTGGTCTTCACCTCCGATCGCAACGGCGCCGACAACATCTACGCCATGGAGCTCGCGACGGGGCGGACGCTGCAGCTCACCAACGCGGTCACCGGCTGCCTCATGCCCACGGTGCTCAAGCGCGAGGGCGCGATCGACCAGGTGGTCTACGCCGGATTCTGGCGCGGTGGCTTCGACCTCTATCTCGTCGACATCGACAAGCCGGTTGCCGAAGCGACGGTGCCGACTCCGCCCGCCGATCCGACGGTGGCGCAGCCGCTCGCGCAGTTCGAGCCTGACATCCGGGTGACCCTCGACGACGCCAACAAGTCGAAATATCGCGGCTTCAAGCTCTTCGTCGAAGATGCCGGCGCCTCGGTCGGCGTCACCGACGATCAGACGCTGCTCGGCTATACCTACATTTCGCTCTCCGACTACCTCGGGGACAAGCGCCTGATCATCAACTTCAGCTCGGTGTCGAGCTTCTCGAACTTCGACGTCGTCTACGTCGACCTCTCGCACCGTTGGAACTGGTCGGTGCAAGCGTTCGACCGGCGCGACTTCTACGTGCTCGGTGGCATCTCGGGCACGTCGGCCGATCGCACGGCGCGCCAGCAGGCGATCCAGCAGACCGGCGCGGCGGCAAGCTGGATCTATCCCTTCTCGCTCTATCACCGGGTTACGGCCGGGGCGGGCTACATCTTCCAGAAAGCCAGCCTGCTCACCGGCGGCGTCGTCGTCGGCGATGACGGGATCGTGCGGCCCGAGACCGTCGATTTCAAGGACGAATATCCGTTCCTCCAGACCAGCCTGATCGGCGACAGCGCGGTGTTCACCCAGTTCGGTCCGGTGTCGGGACGGCGCTGGCGTCTCGACGCGGTCTACGCCTTCGACCAGAATGCGAGCGGCGCGCTCTACACCCAGTACGAGCTCGATCTTCGGCAGTACCTCGAGGTCAGCCAGCGCAGCAACATGGCGCTGCGTTTCTATGCCGGGTACGCTGGCGGCAACCGGCCGATTCCGCTCTATTTCGGCGGCCTCGACGACCTCCGGGGTGTGGCCTTCCGCTCGGTGATCGGCGATCGGGCCTTCTACACCAACATCGAGTATCGCTTCCCGCTGATCGACGTCCTGGCGACGCCGGTGCTCAACTTCCGCAGCATTCGCGGCCGCTTCTTCCTCGACGTCGGCGGCGCCTGGTTCGAGGCGTTCGGTGAAGACTTCAAGTTCTGGAACAGCGACGAGAATCGGCTCCAG
Source organism: Thermoanaerobaculia bacterium (assembly GCA_039932055.1). Taxonomy (GTDB): domain Bacteria; phylum Acidobacteriota; class Thermoanaerobaculia; order Multivoradales; family JAGPDF01; genus JAGPDF01. Next base: position 14,076 of record JBDTQT010000071.1, on the reverse strand, counting down.
GATGCGGTGTCGTCGTATGGTTTCGGCGTGACGATCAACCTGATGGGCATCGACCTAAACTGGGACTTCGCCAAGCTCTGGGATCTCAAGGACAGCCTGGGTGGCGGCTTCTCCTCCCAGTTCTGGATCGGCACCCGGTTCTAGGTCGACAGACGACGGCGATGAGTCCAGACGGTCCGGTCGATCTCGAGCGCCGTGTCAGGGAGCAGGAGGCGCTGCTCGAGATCGGTCTCGAGCTCGCCGCCACGCTCGATCTGCGGCGCGTCCTGTCGCTCGCCCTGACCAAGGCGGAGGAGTTCTGCAAGGCGGAGACGAGCTCGATCTGGGAGCTCGACGAGGCAACCGGCGAGCTCTTCTTTCGCGTGGTGCGCGGACGCGCCGCTCCCGAGATCGAGAATCTCCGGATCCCCGTCGGGCAGGGAATCGTCGGCGCCGTGGCGGCCTCCGGGCGCGCCGAGACGATCAACGACGTCGCCAGCGATCCGCGTTGGCGCGGTGACGCGAGCGAGCAGTTCGACACCCGTGCGATCCTCGCGGTGCCGCTCATCGCCCACGGCAAAGTGATCGGCGTGCTGCAGCTGCTGAACCCGGTGGGCAAGGAGACGTTCTCGCAGGGCGACACGCGACGCATGCAGCTGTTCGCCGGCCCGCTCGCGCACGCGCTCGAGAACGCCCGGCTCTACGCCGCCCAGCAGCGGCTCTACGTCGAGACCGTGACGGCTCTCGCCGAAGCGGTCGAAAAGCGCGATCCGTACACCGGCGGGCATCTCCACCGCGTCGTCGCCTATTCACTCCTGCTCGGCCGCGAACTGGGCCTCGACGCCGATGCGCTCGAACGGTTGGCGCTGGGCGCGACGCTGCACGACATCGGCAAGATCGGCGTCCCCGACCAGGTTCTCTTGAAGCCCGGGAAACTGACCGACGACGAGGCGGCGGCGATGCGCCGCCATCCGGTGGACGGAGCGGAGATCGTCTCGCGCATCGAATCGCTGCACGAGATCCTGCCGATCGTGCGCAGCCATCACGAGCGCATCGATGGCAGGGGCTATCCGGACGGTCTGTCGGGCGATGACATTCCGCTCGCGGCGCGGATCGTCGCCGTGGCGGACACCTTCGATGCCATGACCACCAGTCGCCCCTATCGTTCGGCGCTGGCGCACGAAACCGCGGCGGCGGAGATCGTCAGCCACGGCGGAGCTCAGCACTGCGGCGCGGTGGTCGCCGCGTTCGAGCGGCTATTCTCCGCCGGCCGCTTCCGCGTCGAGGCGGGGGAGCTGTTAGCTCGTTCCTTGTCGGAGAAAATCGAGCAAGAGTACAATGACTGGTAGGCGATGAAAGTAGAGATTCTGGGAAGTTACGGCGGCGAGAGTATCGACTGCCGCATGACTTGCCTCCTGCTCAACGACTCGATCGCGCTCGACGCGGGCTCGCTTTCTCAGAGCCTTCCGATCGCGCGCCAGAGGCTCGTGAACTCGATCGTGCTGACCCATTCCCACATGGATCACACGTCATCGCTGCCGTTTTTCATCGAGAACGTCTTCGGCAAGCTCCGCGAAGCGGTCGACATTTACGCCTCGCCGGCGACGATCTACGCCCTGCGACGGCACCTCTTCAACAACGACACCTGGCCGGATTTCACCCGCCTGCCGAACCACCTGCTGCCGGTGATCCGCTTCCACGAGCTTCAGGACGAGGTGCCGATCGTCATCGGCGAGGTCGGCGGCGCCCCCGGCGTCCGCTTCACGCCGATTCCGGTGAATCATGTCGTCCCGACGTACGGATTCCTGATCGAGAGCGGCGGCTCGAGCTTCCTCTGGTCGAGCGACACCGGTCCGACGCACCGCTTTTGGGAGATCGCCAATCGCACCGAGAACCTCAAGGGGATCTGGGTCGATTGCAGCTTCGACAACGGCATGCAGGGAATTGCCGACGTTTCGGGCCATCTCACGCCAGCAACGGTGGCAGCCGAGCTCAAGAAGCTCGAGCGTCGCGTACCGATCCTGCTCCACCACCTGAAGCCCCCCTGCATCGAGCAGATCCAGAGAGAAGTCACCGCCCTCGCCAACCCCGACATCGGGTTCGTCGAGCAGGGCGGGATCTACGAGCTCTGACGGGTAGCACTCTCGCGCCCCGCGCGGCCGCGCACTGGGTGCTAGCATCTGCGCGTGCTCGCGCCTCTCGACGAAGGCATCTTGCGCCAGCTGTTCGAGGCTCTCGACCGGGAGCGCGTGGAGTACGTCCTGGTCGGAGGTCTGGCGCTTCTCGTGCACGGACTCGGCAGGACGACCGAAGACATCGACCTCTTCGTCGCGTCGGGCGAGGAGAACACCGTGCGGCTGCGGGCGGCGCTCACCACCGTGTTTCGCGATCCGGAGATCGCCGGCATTTCGGCACGGGACCTCTCGGGAGACTACGGTGTCGTGCGCTACGGCCCTCCGGCACACGATTTTGTGATCGACCTCCTCGTGCGAATCGGCGAGATGTTCCGCTACGGCGATCTGGAGTGGGAAGTGAAGGACTTCGATGGTGCACCGGTGCGGGTGGCGACCCCGCGGACACTCTTTCGCATGAAGCGCGGGACCGCGCGCGAGCTCGATCGCGCGGACGCCGAACAACTCCGGCGCAAGTTCTCACTGGACGAGGACTGAGATGCCGGTGACGAAATTCCGCGAGGTCGAGGAGGCGCGACAGGCTCTTCAGAACGGGCCGCGGGCCGGATTCGCGACCTTCTTTGCGTTGCGCCGCTTCGCGCTGCGCGTTCGCGCGGCGGAGGTCGGACCTGGGCAGAAGCCTGGATCGCGCGGCGTCCGGCGCTTCCGGTCGCTCGAAGACGCGCAGCGGGACCGGCTCCTGTCGGCGACCTGACGAACGCCGACTCTCCCGACGTGCGCATGGCAGGAATACCCAGATCGCTCGAGAGTCTCGCCTCGCCGGAGGTCCGCTCGCGGGGCGAGAGCTACTTCCTCCGCAAGACGGTCCGGCTCGTGCGGGCCGACTCCGGCTCGATCGCGGCGGAGGTGCGTGGCACCGAGGTCTATCGGGTCCGGGTTCGCCAGCACGCGGGCATCGCCTACTACTCCTGCGCCTGCCCCTACTTCGCGCGCGAGGTCGCTTTCTGCAAGCACCTGTGGGCGGTGCTCGCGACGGTGGCCTCGCGGTTGGGGCTCGAGGACTGGCCGGCGCGGGCCGAGAACTGGGTGGCGAGTCTCGAGCTTCGCGACGGCGAGCTGGCCGCCGCGAGCGTCGAACCGCTCGAGCACGCCTGGCCTCACCCCGCTGCGCCCGAGCCGCCGCCGAGACCGACCCGCGTCGAGCCGCCCGCTGCCGATGCGAAGAGCTGGCGGACCGAGCTCGCGCGCATCGGCCAGCGTGCCGGATATTACCGGTCGCTCTCCGCGGAGGGGCCGTCGGCGGCGACGCGCGAGCTGCTCTACGTGCTGCGTACACCGCCGGGCCGGGAGGAGCGGCGCCTCCGTTTGACCTGCGAGGTGCGCTCTCCCGGCAAGGACGGCGGGTGGGGGAAGCGGACGCACTTGCGGATCGAGCGCCACGCAGTTCCGGCGCTCGCGGAAAGTGTCGACCGGGAGATTCTGGGGATGCTCGCCGGAGTTCAGGCTGCCGACACCTACGGTGGCGGCTTCGACTCCTGGCGGCGCGAGCTTCTGCCGCACTCCTTCGACCTCGAACCGTTCCAGGTCGCGGCGCTCCTGCCGGTGCTTTGCGCGTCGGGCCGCCTGCGAGCGGAGAGCGCCGCCGCCGACGGCAGCAAGCAGCTCGGACCCGCGATCGCCTGGCGACCCGAGCCCTGGCGGTTGCGCCTGCGCCTCGAGCGGCGCGCTCACGGCGCCGCGTCATCGGACTACCAGGTCACGTCCGAGCTCTGGCAGGGCGAGCGGCGCATGGAAGCGGCGGATCGCCTGCACTGGATTCTGCCGGGCGGCACGCTCATCGCGGCCGAATGGGCTTCGCCTTTCGACGACGGCGGGACTCCGGAGTGGCTCGAGCTCGCGGCCCCCGGCGGCGAGCTCACGGTGCCGGCGGACGAAGTCGGGGCCTGGCTCGAGGCGTTGCATCGCCTGCCGCGTCTCCCGGAGCTCGCGCTGCCACCGGAGTGGGCGCTCGCCGAGGGGGAGAGCGTGGCGCGCCCCCGACTGTCGATCTCGGCGCCGCAGGAGCTGCAGCCGTGGGGTCAGCGCAAGGCCGTCCGGCTCGAGCTGTCGTTCGCCTACGAGGACGTGCGGCTCGACGCCCGCGACGCCCGTCCCTGGATCCTCGACCTCGGCGGAAGGCGGCGGATCCGCCGCAGCGAGAGTGCCGAAGCGCGTGCCGCCGCCCGCCTCTTCGCGCTCGGCGCGCGGACGATTCCGTCCTACCGCGACTCAGGTGAGAACCGTCTCGAGCTCACCCCGGCAGCGGTTCCCGAATTCGTCCGCCAACTCCTCGCGGAGGGCTGGGAGGTCGAAGCCGAGAGCCGCGCCTTCCGGCCCCCCGGGAAGGCCTCCTTCAGTCTGTCGAGCGGCCTCGACTGGTTCGACCTCGAAGGTGGCATCGAGTTCGGCGACGAGAAGGTCGCCTTGCCGAAGCTCCTCCAGGCGATGCGCGCCGGCAAGGGGATGGTCGAGCTCGGCGACGGCAGCTGGGGTCTCCTGCCCGAGGCCTGGTTGGTGAACAACGCCCTCATGGGGGACATCGGCGAGGTTGCCGGCGCGAGCGTGCGCCTCTCGCGACCGCAGGCGATGTTCGTCGACGCCTGGCTGCAGGGCGACGCGCTGGCCGAAGTCGTCGCTGATCCGCCTTTCGAGCGCTGGCGCCGCGAGCTCGCCGCGTTCTCCGGCATCCGCCCGGTCGATGCGCCCAGGGGTTTTCATGGAGAGCTCCGCGGCTATCAGCGCGAAGGGCTCGGCTGGCTGCTCTTCCTCGAACGCTTCGGTTTCGGCGGCTGTCTCGCCGACGACATGGGACTCGGCAAGACGGTGCAGATCCTCGCCCTGCTCGCGGGAAGGCGAGCGCGCCGCTCCCGCCGCCCGCGGCGTCCGCTGGACTCGGCGGGCGCCGCGGGCTCGTCTGGCGCTTCCGGCCGGCAGCCGTCGCTGATCATCGTGCCGCGTTCGCTGCTCTACAACTGGCGCGAAGAGGCGGCGCGCTTCGCGCCGCGGCTCGAGATCCTCGAGCTGCACGGTGCCGAACGCCGCTGCGATCCCGCGACGCTCGCGGAGTTCGATCTCGTCCTCACCACCTACGGCACGCTCAAGCGGGACATCGACCTGCTCGCGCTGATCGAGTTCGACTACTGCATTCTCGACGAGGCGCAGGCGATCAAGAACTCGACCACCGCCGCGGCGCGCGCCGTGCGTCGCCTGCGGGCGCGTCATCGCCTGGTAGCGACCGGCACGCCGATCGAGAACCACCTGGGCGAGCTCTGGAGCCTGTTCGAATTCTTGAACCCGGGGCTCCTCGGCCGCCTGGCGAATTTCCGCGGCACGAACGGCGCGGCGCGGAAGATCCCGCCGGAAACCCGCGAGCGCCTGGCGCTGGCGTTGCGTCCCTTTCTCTTGCGCCGGACCAAGCAGGAGGTGGCGCCGGAGCTGCCGTTGAAGACCGAGCAGACGGTGCTTTGCGAGCTCGAAGGCACCCAACGCCGGCTCTACGACGAGCTCCGGGACCACTATCGGCGGAGCCTCGCCGCGAAGGTCGCGCGCCAGGGCTGGGCGAAGAGCAAGATCCAGGTTCTCGAAGCGCTGCTGCGTCTGCGCCAGGCGGCCTGTCATCCGGGGCTCCTCGATCCGCGCCGGGCGCACGAGGAGAGCGCCAAGTTCGAAGCGCTCCTGTCGCACCTCGAGGAGATCCTCGAGGAAGGCAGCAAGGCGTTGGTCTTCTCGCAGTTCACCAGCCTCCTCGCCCTCCTCAAGCAGCGCCTCGATGCCAAGGGCTGGACCTACGAATACCTGGACGGCGCGACGACCGACCGGCAGGCGCGGGTGGAGCGTTTCCAGAGCGACCCGGCCTGTCCGCTCTTCCTGATCAGCCTCAAGGCCGGCGGCCTCGGGCTCAATCTGACCGCCGCGGAGTACGTTTTCCTGCTCGACCCGTGGTGGAACCCGGCGGTCGAAGCGCAGGCGATCGACCGCGCCCACCGCATCGGCCAGAGCCGCCCGGTCTTCGCCTACCGCCTGATCGCCGAAAACACCGTCGAGCAGAAGATCCTCGAGCTCCAGGCCGAAAAACGCGAGCTCGCCGACGCCCTCCTCGGCGGCGACGCGGCACCGCTCGCCAGTCTGACGCGCGACGATTTCGACCTGCTGTTGGGGTAGGAGAGTAGGGCTCTCCGCGGAGGACTTCAAACGCCCGACCCAAGACCGCGCGCCATGTTTCGCGCCGAGTTGCCTGGTGGCCCATCAGGGCCGGCGGTCGAGGCTGTTTGGGTGGGCAGAGGCTCGAAGCGCTGACGGCAGCGTAAACTGGCCTTTCGGGGAGGGGAGTCGATGGTCGATCCGGTGAAGGCGAAGCGCGAGCAAATTCTCCAGGTGGCACGGAGCCATGGCGTGACCCGGGTGCGGGTGTTTGGATCCATGGCACGAGGGGATGCCGGGCCTCGAAGCGACGTCGACCTTCTCGTTGACGTCGGGGCGGAGACGAGTCCGTGGTTCCCTGGAGGTCTCGTCGCAGACCTCGAAGAGCTCCTTGGGCGACGCGTACAGGTCATCACCGAACGCGGCCTCGATGCGCTCCTGCGTGATCGCGTGCTCCAGGAGGCTGTTCCGCTTTGAAGGACGATCGCGTCTATCTGATCCACATTCTTCGCTGCATTTCGCGCATCGAGGAGTACACGGTCGCGGGTCGCGAGGCGTTCTTCGCGTCCCATCTCGTCCAGGATGGCGTCATCCGCAACCTGCAGACGCTTGCGGAATCGAGTCAGCGGCTCAGCGAGGGCATCAAAGTGCTGCATCCGGCGGTGGACTGGAGGGGACTGGCGGGCTTTCGCAACGTCCTGGTTCACGACTACCTGGGCGTCGACCTCGAGTATGTCTATCGCGCCGTTGACCTCGACATGGGTCGCCTGAAACTCGCCTGCGAAGAGGCGATTCAAAGGCTTGCGCCTCCGGTTTGATCTGGAGAGCTGCATGAAGGCGGAGGCCCTCTTTCCATGGCGATCACGGTCGCGCTCGTTCTTGCCGTCCTGGCGCTGCTGCATGTCTACTGGGGGGTCGTAGGGATCGGCGGACGTTCGGTCGCCCTTCCCGAGGTGGAGGGGAAGCCGCTCTTCATCCCTTCGCGCGCCGCCACCTTCGCCGTCGCGGCAGGTCTCAGCGCGGCCGCGCTCCTCCTGCTCTGGCGTGGCGGGTACTTGCCGCTTCTCCTGCCGCCGCAAGTCACCAAAGTCGGCACTCTGGGCGTTGGCCTGCTGTTCGTCGCGCGGGCCATTGGCGATTTCCGCTTCGTCGGACTCTTCAAGCGCGTCCGCGGCACACCGTTCGCCATCTGGGACAGCCGCCTGTTTTCCCCGCTCAGCCTGGCGATCGGCCTGGGCAGCCTCTGGGTCGCCTACCGCTAGCCGCGCAGAGCGGTGACGTGGCGCCCCTCGCCAGCCTCACGCACGACGACTTCGAGCTGCTGCTGGGGTAGGGCCGCCAGCGACGCCGTCTGAGCAGGGCTCTGACGAGGGCCGGTGCTACACTAGAAAAATGTCCACCGACGAGCTGCTGGCGGAGGTCTTGCGCCTGCCCCGACGCGAGCGCGCGCGGATCGCCGAGGACCTGCTGTCGAGTCTGGAAGAACCAGACGACGCCGTCGCCCTGGCCTGGGTCGGGGAACTGGAGCGCCGCTCACTGGACATCGCGGAGGGCCGCGTGCAGGCTCTTCCGTGGGAGACCGTGCGGTCGGAGATTCTGCGCGAGCTCGAGCAGCGGCGTGCGGGTCAGCCTTCATCCTGAGGCCCGCGCGGAGATTCTGGCCGGCGCACTCTGGTACGAGCAACGCCGCAGCGGACTCTCGATCGGTTCCCGTATCTCGTCGCATTCGAACTGAATTCGGAGCATGCGCTCGTGCTGGCCATCGCGCACGCCAAGCGGCGCCCGCTTTACTGGATCGAACGAGCCCGCGAAGGCTCCGCGTAATCCCCGCTACTTACCCAGCATTGAGCATGATGAAGATGCCTGTCGCGGACGCGCGCGGTTCGTGGCGGTCAGCGTTCGCAGCCTGAGCTCGCCCGCCCCATCCGCCGCGCCAGCCGCAGTGCCGCGCGGCGGGTGGCGACGCGCGCGGCGTCGGGCGAGTTGCGGCCGCTGACCAGCGCCAGCTCCTCGAACGACAGCCCGAGGTCGATCCGCCCGACGAGCAGGGTCTGGTCGTCCTCGTCGAGGCCGAGCAGCGCCTCGCGATAGAGGCGGCGGTTCTCGGCGTCGATCGCGTCCTCGAGCGGCGAGGGGCGGCTGTCGGCGGGATTGAAGTGGATGTTCGCCACCTCGCCGTGGCTCGCGCGGCGAACTTCGTCGCAGATGCGGTTGCGGATCGCGACGATCAGGTATTTGCGCAGCGCCTCCGGATCGGCCGTGTCGATCTCGCCGAGGTTGCGCAGCACGCCGACGATCGCCTCCTGCACGACGTCGCCGGTGTCCATGCGGCGCCGGGCGTAGCGCGGCAGGCGCCCGTGCGTCCAACGCTCGAAGTAAGGCAGTAACGCGGCGAGCACACGTTCGACGACCGCGAAGCGATGCGGCGCGCGCTCCGCGTCCGATCCCGACGGACGGCTCGGCAGCCTCTCGAGCATCTCCCCCTCCACTTTCAGGAAAACAGTGGGCCGGAGTGTACGCCACTCGACCAGCGCCAGCGCCGCGCCCCTCTGTCGCCCGGCCGCTGTTCGGTTTTCGCCGTCCGTTCGTTGGTACCGGACAGGGAGCCACCCGGAGAGCTCATGTCCGACGAGCCGGTGACGAAAGGCGCGAACGAGGCCGCGCCCGCACAGCTTCAGGCCCGGCTCTTCGCGACGCCGGCGGCCACGGGGTTGCCCGCCAACCTCCCGGAATGTTCGGTCGCGGCAGAGCAGAAGGGAGGGCGCTGAGGTCGATATGAGATGCCGCGCTTGTCGAATATGAGGCGAGCGCTTTGGGGATGGACCCCGTTCCGCAACTTACCTTGAGCCATGCTTTCAACAACAGGAGGCAAGATGATCCGCTCGAAATCCGCTCTGCAAGGCGCTTCGCTGGTGTTGTTCCTGTGTTCCCAAGCTGGTCATGCCGACTGCTTGGACATCATCGCGGCATCCAAGCTCGTCAGCGACACTGTGCACGAAGAGTCTCAAGTGGCGTCGTACGCTCGCGCATTCTGCAACGAATACTCCTCCGTCAGCGCTGACAAAAGATCGGCCGAATTCGGCGTCGCATACTCAGTCCTGTCAGCGTCCTTTGGCCAAGCCTCGGCAAGCGAGTCTCGCGTCGCAAGTCGCTACTGCGATGCGAGCCAGCAGGCGTCGGCGAAGGCAGATGCATTTCGAGAGTATGTCGAGACCATCGCTCCAGGAGCCTACTCGGCATTCATTCGTTGTGAAGAGCTCCGGGGAAGTGGCATCTCAATATCGGTGGACATGCGTGCAACGTTGCCGAAGTATATGGCGGTGGCCGTTTCATTCAGCTCGACGGATGCTCTGGCGAGTCAAGTGATCGACCACACCGCCTCACCCGGCGTGAAGTGCCGATGGAACAACGCCAGCGGATCCAGGACGACGATCAAGGCAAACTCCAGCGATGTTCTGTCCTGCACCAGGGCATCGTCACTCGAAAGATCCGCCGTTCACGTGGTCGCCACGAGCAAACCAAACTCTGAACTCTCGTTTGCTTGGGATCGGTACGAAAACGAGCTTCCTGTAGACACTCTGAAGCAGCTGAGCAAACAGGTCGCGCTAGCGACATCCGAGTTGACTGAGTTGTCCCGCTCTTTCGACTCCTCTGTAGTTGCATTCGCGCAGCCCACCTGCCCACCTGGCTGGCTCGAGTACAAGCCCGCCTTTGGCCGGTTCATCCGCGGAATTGACAAAGGTCAACCCAAGACAGATCCTGACGGCCTCCGATCGGAAGGCTCGTTGCAACCCGATTCTTTCCTTCGCCACACGCATACCAGGCCCAAGGACGTCTTCGATGCCGGCGGGACCCGTCCGAATGAGGGAGCTGCGTGCGGAACTTGTCAAGGCTACGGATACTCGAATCCGCCACCTACAGGTGATGCTAGCGACAACGGGGGTGGTGATGAGACAAGGCCCAAGAACGTCGCCTTGCTCTTTTGCACGCCGACGAAGGGCTGATGGGATCTTGGGTCCCGCGTCAACCTGAGCCCCTCCCAGAAAACCCTGCCAATCGTAAGCTCACAGTCGTCCAGCAGGCTCCACAGGCCCAGGGCGCGAGATTCGATCAATTCAGGGGGGGATATTAGGCGCCAGCTGGGAGGGAATTTTGAGTGCGAGTTGACAGCCCTCGCAGGCCCGGGCGAAGTCGGAAATCGCCGCAAGCTCTGGTTCAGGGATATGCATCGCGCTGAGCCTGACGAAGATCTTGTAAGACTGCACCAAGGTGAACATTGTGAAGTGGACCGGTTTTCGGGGGGGCAGGTCAAGGCCATGGGGCCTCGCTCGAATTCGAAGGGCAGCGGAAAGTGCGGGGCGCGCCATCGCCCCGCGCAGTCAACCAACGGGGATCGGGAAGGTGAACCACCAGAAGTACGAGCCCTTCTCGACCTTCCGCTTCTCGTCTTGACTGACCAGCTGAACGAGGAGTCGCGGTTTCGGGCCAGCCGGATCGTAGCTGGCGCCGGGAAATTTCATCGCGACAGTCGTGGCCACGAACTCGCCTTCGTCGCCAACGACCACCTGGTGGCGCTTGCTGAGTGCGGCCTCTCCCTGCATCAGCGTTAGCTGGAAGTCGAGTCGTTGGTCTTCTCCGGGGGGGACGGCCACGGTAATCTTGGCCGTCATGGTGGAGGTCTTCCCGGGCTTGACCTTCCCATCGACCGAAAGCTCGCCCAGGCTCATGCGCATTTCGTTGCAAGAGACGCTGCTTAGCCCGCCAGCGCCCTGCCTACCCCCTTTGCCGTTGAGCAGCTGGTGCAGTTCCAATTGGACTCGAATGGGGCAAGACTGGTACTGCTTCCCGGTCTGTGGCTCGATGTAGCGGTCGAACTCGACGGTCTGGATCTCGTCGGCTGAATATCTCCGCTTGATGAGGCCATCGCCGATTTCGAATTTCCCCTGCAAAGTGCCCTCGACCGTCGTGCCGTCCTTGATCAGCGCCCTCAGTCCGTCCTCGCCGGCCTCGAACCGCAGTAAAGCGGCGCGTGGAATTGCCACCTCACCTCCCGATTTGTCGATGAGCACGAACTCCTGCTGCGAAACGTCGCCTTCAATCTCCGACCCCTGAACGGTTACCAAACGCTCCCAAGCCATCGCTGGCGTAGCCAGTATGGCGACAAGTCCAAGAAGTCGAGCTGTACGCATTCGCATCTCCGATCCGATGGGGCCTACGGAGTTTACTCCCTCGAACCCCGCTTGAGTCTTCAGAAGCTGGATGCTTCGCCGGGCGCGCTGACAGAACGTCGCGAGTCTGCGCCGGCCTTCGGCGGTCGGGCTGCCAGGCCCCTCAAGCCACGACCCGGTCGCGATACAGGAATCTCTGGAATCCTGAGAAAGCGCGCCCAATTTCCTCGGGCGGACCCAAGTCGACAAGCGCGTCGGCGATGGAATCCTGGTATCGAAGTTTGAGGAGCGGCGTAAGCTTCTCCTGATCAAGCTCTTCGACGCCCACGTCGACGTAGTGCGACAGCACGAAGTCGAGGAACACCCGCTGCTTGCTGTTGAAGCGGGTGCTGATCTCGACTTTCGCTTTGGCGGCGCGTTCTTCGCGGGTGAGGGTGGGAAGGGCGTAGGCGACGTGCGCCAGGACGTCGAAGATGTCGCTCTTCTCAGCTTCAATGATTCGCTGCATTTCAGTCAGCTGTTCGTGGCCGAAACCCTTCTCGGCCAGGCCCTGCAGGAGTTGTTTGCGGGTTTCGGGCACGCTCCATAGCGCACGCAGCTCTTCCTCGTTCTTGAAGAAATCCGGCAGCTTGCCGAACAGTAGCTCCATGAACTGCTGTGCCGACATCGGCGTTCCATCCGGGTGCCAGAAGGTGGTGCACATCATGTGCTGGATGGTGCGCGCCTTGCCGTCGGCGAGCTTGACCTTGATCCGTTGGCGCGGTGGGCGGGGCTCGGGGTCGGGGTCGGGTGGATCGGGCTCCGGCCCAACTGGGCCCGGCTTGGGTGGCGGCTGGGGTTCGGGCTCGATCGGCTCGCCATCCCACTCCGGGTCGCTGAAGTGGTGGTGGGCTTTCACGAAGTCGTAGATCGTGAAGTACTCCTTGCCGTCGAACAGGCGGGTGCCGCGGCCGATGATCTGTTTGAACTCGATCATCGAATGGATCGGGCGCATCAGGACGATGTTGCGGATGTTCCTGGCGTCGACGCCGGTCGAGAGCTTCTGCGAGGTCGTGAGAATCGTCGGGATGGTCTTCTCGTTGTCCTGGAAGTCGCGCAGGTGCTGCTCCCCGAGCTCGCCGTCGTTGGCGGTGACGCGCTGGCAGTAGTTGGGGTCGGGGCTCGACTTGATCTGGTTTACCAGGTCGCGCACGGCCAGGGCGTGGGCCTGGTTGGCGCAGAAGACCAGCGCCTTTTCGTTCTGGTTGATCGCATCCATGAAGATCTCGACGCGGTTCTTCTCGCGGTCGCGGATCTCGATGATCCGGTTGAAGTCGGCCTCGACGTAGCGCTTGCCAGCCTCGATCTCGCCCTCGATGAGTTGGTCGTCGGGGGTGTAGACGTAGTCGTCGAGGGTGGTCGAGATCTGCTTCACCTTGAACGGGGTGAGGAAGCCGTCGTTGATCCCCTCCTTCAGCGAATAGGTGTAGACCGGCTCGCCGAAGTACTTGTAGGTGTCGACGTTGTCCTGGCGCTTCGGAGTGGCGGTGAGGCCGAGCTGCACCGCCGGGGCGAAGTACTCCAGGATCTCCCTCCAAGTACTCTCGTCGTTGGCGCCGCCGCGGTGGCATTCGTCGATGACGATGAAGTCGAAGAAGTCGGGCGGATACTCGCCGAAGTACGCCGGGGGAGGATGGCGCTCCGAAACCCCGGGGGGTGCGGGGGGCGAAGCCCCCTGCCTGAGATCGACCCCGCTCATGAAGGTCTGGAAGATGGTGAAGAAGAGGCTGCCGTTCTTCGGCACCTTGCCTTTCTTCTTGATGTCGGCCGGCGCGATGCGCACCATGGCGTCGTCGGCGAAGGCGGAGAAGGCGTTGTAGGCCTGATCGGCGAGGATGTTGCGGTCGGCGAGGAAGAGGATGCGCGGCCGGCGGTCAGGTTGGCGGCTCAGGCTCCAGCGGCTGTGAAAGAGCTTCCAGGCGATCTGGAAGGCGATGAAGGTCTTGCCGGTGCCGGTCGCCAGGGTGAGGAGGATGCGCTGCCGGTCGTGGGCGATCGCCTCGAGCACGCGGTCGACGGCGATCTCCTGGTAGTAGCGGCTGGGGTGCGAGCCGCCTTTGTCCTCGAACGGGATAGCGGCGAAGCGGTCCCGCCAGGCGTTCGCCTCGGCAAAGGTCATCGCCCAAAGCTCGTCGGGCGAGGGGTAGGAAGCGACTTCGCGCTCCTTGCCCGTCTTCATGTCGATGGCGTAGATGCCCTTGCCGTTGGTGGCGTAGGTGAAGCGCACGGCGAGCTTTCCGGCGTAGTTCTTCGCCTGCGCCACGCCCTCGGTCAACTCCTGGTCCCAAGCCTTCGCTTCGGCGACCGCGAGCTTCGTGTTGCGGTACACGAGCACGTAGTCCGCCGTCAGTGCCTTCCCGCGCTTCCCATGCCCCTCGATCCGCCCCGGCGAGATCGGGTACTCGCGCCGGATGGAGCTTCCGTCCACGGTCCCCCACCCCGCCGCCGCGAGCGCAGGGTCGATGTGCTCAGCTCGAGTTTCGGCTTCGTTCAATCGGGCACTTCCCGGAGGCTCGCCGGAATCTCGCGGCTCATGTGGACGCAACGGATGACGTGCAGCTCATCGTCGTGCTCGATAT
>JBDTQT010000070.1:0-16346 GCA_039932055.1 Thermoanaerobaculia bacterium | reverse complement strand
AACGCCGCCGCGCTCCTCCTCGCCGGCGGCGCGATCGAACGCGCGGGGCGCCTCTACCTGTCTGAAACCCTGGTGCGTGCGGCGCTCGCCACCGTGCCGCGCCGATTCGCGCTCTACGATCGCGGCGGCGCAGCGGCGGTCGAGATGGGCCAGGCCTGCACGAGCTTCAACCCTGGCTCGGCGGCGATCTACCGCATCGACTCCCGCCCTGGCGATTCTGCCGCCGAGCGCCGTCCGGCGACCACCGCCGATGTCATCGCGCTCGTGCGGCTGGTCGACGGGCTGCCGTGCTATGCCGCGCAATCGACCGCCCTCGTTCCCGGCGACGTGCCGGACGAGATCGCCGATCGCTGGCGGCTCTTCCTGGCGCTCAGCCACAGCGCCAAGCCGGTGATCACCGGGACCTTCAGCAAGTACGGCTTCGCGCCGATGCTCGCGCTGCTCGCCGCCGTCCGCGGCAGCGAACAGGCGCTGCGCGACAAGCCGCTGGCACTCTTCGACTGCTGTCCGACCTCGCCGCTCACCTGGAGCGACCTGACGGCGGGGGCGCTCGTCGACGCGGCGCGCGCCGGCATACCGGCGAATCTCGTCGCCGTGCCGATGACCGGCGCGACGGCGCCGGTGACCCTGCGCGGCGCCCTCGTCCAGCTCGCCGCCGAGAACCTGGCAGGGGTCGCGGTCCACCAGCTGGCGGCGCCGGGCGCGCCGCTCGTCTGGGGCGGCGCGCCGGCGGCCTTCGACATGCGGCAAGGGAGCGCCGCGATGGGAGCTATCGAGAGCGGCATGCTCAACGTGGCGAACGCGCAGATCGGCAGATCTCTCGGCCTGCCGACCCACGGCTACCTCGGGCTATCGGACGCCAAGAGCCCCGACTACCAAGCCGGAATGGAGAGCGCTTCGGGCGCTCTGCTCGGCGCTCTCGCCGGCATCGACCTGGTCTCCGGTCCGGGCCTGCTCGACTACCTGCTCTCGCAGTCGCTGGAGAAGCTCCTGCTCGACCACGAGTCCTGCCGCGCGGCGCTGCGCTGCGCGCGCGGCATCGACTCCGCCTTCGACGGCAACGAGGGCACGGTGGCGCTGCTCGGCGACCTGGTAGGGGCCGGCGAGCTGCTCTCGCACCCGCACACCCGCGGCCGCTGGAAGTCCGAGCTCTCCGTCGCCTCGCCGCTCATCGATCGCGCCAGCTACGGCGACTGGGAGGCCGCCGGCCGATCGACCGCGCTCGATCGCGCCCGGGGAGAGCTCGAGCGCCACCACTTCCCGGGTTCTCCGCTCGCCGACGAGCGTACCGGCGAGCTCGCCGCCATTGTCTCCGCCGACGCCGCGCGCCACGGCGTATTCGAACTGCCTTTCGCACGGGAGTCCACTTGAACCCCCACTCGGGGCCGGCCATCGGAGCCGGGCCCGCAAACCAATGAACGCGCGCTCTCCGGGGCGCAGGAGTTACTCATGAGCCAGTACAAGATCGCATGGTTGCCAGGTGACGGAGTCGGTGTCGAGGTCATGGAGGCGGCGAGAATCTGCCTTGATGCCCTGAAGTTCGACGCTCGCTACTCCCACGGCGATATCGGCTGGGAGTTCTGGCGCACCGAGGGGGAATCCTTTCCCCAGCGCACGATCGACCTGCTGCAGGAGAGCGACGCCGCGCTGTTCGGCGCCATCACCTCGAAGCCGGCGAAAGACGCCGAAGCAGAGCTGTTGCCCGCCCTGCAGGGCCAGGGCCTGACCTACCGCAGCCCCATCGTGCGCATGCGACAGAGGTTCGATCTCTTTACCTGCCTGCGCCCCTGCAAGGCCTATCCCGGCAACCCCCTGAACTACAAGGAGGCGATCGACCTGGTGATCTTCCGCGAGAACACCGAGGGGCTCTACGCCGGCGTCGAGTTCAGCCCTGTCCCCGACGAGCTCAAGGCGACGCTGTCGAAGCTCAGCAAGCCCTTCGCCCACTTCGCTGGCATTCCCGGGGATGAGTTCGCCATCACCTGCAAGGTCAACACGCGGAAGGGCTGCGAGCGGATCATCCGTGCCGCCTTCGAATATGCGCAGAAGCACGGCTACCCGAAGGTGACCGTCATCCACAAGGCGAACGTCGTGCGCGCCACCGAGGGCATGTTCCTCGAGATCGGCAAGCGCATCGCCAAGGAGTTTCCCGGCATCGCGATGGACGACGCCAACGTCGACGCAATCACGATGTGGCTGCTGAAGAACCCGCGGAGCTACAGCGTCCTGGTGGCGACGAATCTCTTCGGCGACATCGTGAGCGACCTCGCGGCGCAGATGGTCGGTGGCTTGGGATTCGCCTGCTCGGCCAACATCGGCGAGAAGCTCGGCGTGTTCGAGCCCAGCCACGGCAGCGCACCCAAGTACGCAGGCCAGTGCAAGGTGAATCCGATCGCCATGATCCTCTCGGCGAAGATGATGCTCGCCTGGCTGGGCGAGACCGAGAAGGCGGCGAAGCTCGAAGCCGCGACGGCAGCCGTCATCGCCGAGGGCCGCGTGCGCACCTACGACATGGGCGGCAGCGCGACCACGCTCGAGATGGGCGAAGCCATCGCGCGGAAACTCTGAGACGGCGAGCAAACGGAGCCCGGCGATGGCACAGATCCTCATTCATGAAGTCGGTCCGCGCGACGGACTGCAGGCCGAAAAGCAGGTCGTCCCGACGGAGATCAAGCTCCACTGGCTCGAACGGCTGATCGCCAGCGGGCTGGACATCGTGCAGGTGGGCTCTTTCGTCCATCCGGAGAAGGTGCCGCAGATGGCCGACACCGACGAGCTCTTCCGCAGGCTCACCGCGGACAGGCGGGCTCCGGGTGCCATCCTTTCCGGACTGGTGCTCAACGAGAAGGGCCTCGAGCGCGGACTCTCCTGCGGCGCGGAGATGTTCTGTCTCGGCGTCTCCGCTTCGGAAACCCACAGCCGCAAGAACACCGGCATGGGGACGGCGGAGGCCACCCAACGCATCGTCGCCACGGCCCTCGCGGCGAAGCGCGCCGGCAGGGAGGTGCAGGTCAGCGTGCAGAGCGCCTTCGGCTGCGGCTTCGAAGGGCGGATTTCCGAGGTGCGCGTCATGGAGATCGTCGCGGCCTACCTGGCCGCCGGTCTGGAAGCGATCAGCCTGGCGGACACGGCCGGTCACGCCTATCCGGCGCAGGTTGCCGCTTACGTGCGCCGAATCCTGGAGATGGCGCCCGGCGCCAGGATCACGGCGCACATCCACAACACATACGGCGTCGGCATGGCCAACGTCTACGCCGCCATCGGTGCCGGAGCGACCTCGATCGAGACCAGCTTCGGCGGGCTCGGAGGCTGTCCGTTCACCAGGGTCGCCGCGGGCAACGTCGCCACTGAGGATCTCGTGCATGGCCTGCAGCGCGCGGCTGAGTGTCCGGGGATCGACCTCGCGAAGCTGATCGGCGTGGCGCGCGATGTCGCGGCGTTCTTTGGCAGGGAACTTCCGGGTTGTGTCTACAAGATCGGTCCGATCCCGGACAGAGCCCCGGACATTGCGTCGGCCGATTGATCGATCCAGGAGACCGGATATGAACCGACGCATTCTCGCAGGCATCAAGGTCCTCGACCTCACCAACGTGCTGTCGGGACCGTTCACGACCTTGCACCTGGCCCTCCTCGGCGCCGAGGTGATCAAGATCGAAAACCCGAAGGACGGCGACCTGGCACGCAAGCTGGGCATTCTGCCGGAGCTCAACAAGCGCCTCATGGGGACCAGCTTCATCGCCCAGAACTGCAACAAGAAATCGATCACGTTGAACACCAAGAGCGCCGAGGGCAAGGCGATCTTTCTCCGTCTGGCCAAGGATGCGGACGTCGTGGTGGAGAATTTCCGGCCCGGCGTGATGGATCGGCTGGGCCTTGGGTACAAGGTGCTCTCGGCGATCAACCCCGGCCTGGTCTACTGCGCGATCTCCGGTTTCGGACAGACCGGACCCG
Source organism: Thermoanaerobaculia bacterium (assembly GCA_039932055.1). Lineage (GTDB taxonomy): Bacteria > Acidobacteriota > Thermoanaerobaculia > Multivoradales > JAGPDF01 > JAGPDF01. The sequence continues at coordinate 12,395 of JBDTQT010000070.1, read as the reverse complement.
ACGCGTTGTATCCGGCCTACGATCAGATCATCCAGGGGCTGTCGGGCGAGATGGCGGTCAACGGCGACGAGCGCCTGAGCCCGCTGCGCGCCGGTTTTCCCGTGTGCGACACCGTCGGCGGGCTCAACGCGGCGTTCGCGGTGATGGCGGCGCTGTTCCACCGCCAACGCACCGGGGAAGGCCAATCGATCGACATCGCCCTGCTGGACAGTATCCTGCCGCTGATGGGCTGGGTCGCGGCCAACCTCCTGATCGGCGGGCAGCAGCCGGTGCTCATGGGGAACGACAACTTCACCGCCGCGCCCAGCGGGACGTTCCGGACGCTGGACGGCCACATCAACATCGCCGCGAACAAGCAGGAGCAATGGGAGGCGGTCTGCGACGTTCTGAACGTCCCCGAGCTCAAACGGGACCCGCGATTCGCGGAGCGCGACACGCGCAAGAAGTACCGCCGGGAGCTCACGCCGCTGCTCGAGGAGAAACTGGTCCTGCGCACCACGGCAGTATGGGTGGCCGAGCTCAACGCCGCCGACGTCCCCAGCGGGGCGATTCTCGGCCTCGAAGAGGCGCTGCGGCAGCCGCAGCTGCGCCATCGCGAGGTGCTCCAGAAGCTGCCGCTCCCCGGATTCGGCGACATCGAAGTCTTCGGCCTGACGGCGCAGTTCGAGAAGACGCCGGGCACGGTCGACACGCCACCGCCAGTCCTCGGCGAGCACAACAGTGAGATCTACGGCGGGCTCGGAATCGCCGCCGCCGAACAGACACGACTCAAGACCGCAGGCGTCATCTGACAGGAGCCGTTATGGGAATGACCGTCGTCGAAAAGATTCTCGCCAGCGCCGCGGGTCTGCCATCCGTCGCTGCCGGGGCCGTCGTCGAGCCGCAGGTGGATCTCGCCATGTCGCACGAGAACGCCGCGCTGGTGATCAACCAATTCCAGGAGATCTTCCAGGGTACCGGACGCGCGCCGAAAGTCTGGGATCCCTCCCGCGTCGCGATCATCTTCGATCATCGCGTGCCGGCCGAATCTCCGAAGACCGCGACCAACCAGAAGAAGATTCGCGATTTCGTGTCCGCCAATGGCATCAGCAAATTCCACGATATCCGCGGCGACGTGGGCGGCATCTGCCACCAGATCCTCCCTGAATACGGCTACGTGCGGCCCGGCTATGTGGTGGTGGGGACGGACTCCCACACCACGACACACGGCGCGCTGGGCGCCTTCAGCTTCGGCGTCGGCGCCACCGAGATGGCCTCCGTCTGGAGCCTCGGCTTCGCCGTCAACATCGAAGTTCCGGCCACTATCAAGATCGTGGTGAACGGGGAATTCCCGCCGTTCGTGGGCGCCAAGGATCTGATCCTCCACATCATCGGTGCGCTGACCGCCCAGGGCGCCAACTACAAGGTGCTGGAGTTCCACGGCGAGACCATCCGCGGGATGAGCACCAGCGGGCGCATCGCCATCTGCAACATGAGCGTCGAGGCCGGCGCCACCTCGGGAATCGTCCCCGGCGACGCCGAGACCGTGCGCTACCTGCGCGAGGAGGCGGGCGTGAAGGAGGACATCCCCTGCGTCGTTGCCGACGCCGACGCGCGCTACGTTCGCACGCTCGAGGTCGACGTTTCGGCGCTCGAGCCGCAGATCGCCTGCCCGCACATGGTGGACAACGTCAAGCCCGTCAGCGCGGTCGCCGGCACGAGCGTGCAGCAGATCGTCATCGGCAGCTGCACGAACGGCCGGTTGGACGATCTCGCCGTGGCGGCGGGCATCCTGCGCGGCAAGAAGGTCGCGACGGGCACCCGGATGCTGGTCTTCCCGGCCTCGGGACGGATCTTCTCGCAGGCGTTGGACAACGGCTACATCCAGGACTTCATGAAGGCCGGCGCCGTGGTGATGAACTCCGGCTGCGGACCGTGCCTCGGCGTGCACGAAGGTGCGCTCGGCGACAACGAGACCGCGCTCAGCACGACGAATCGCAACTTCAAGGGGCGTATGGGCAACCCGAAGTCCGAGGTCTACCTGTGCAGCCCGGCGGTCGCCGCCGCCTCGGCCCTCACCGGTGTCATCACCGATCCCCGAACCGTCTAACGCCGCGAGACAGGAGTCCTTCATGGCCAAAGTCATCATCGAGCTCGGCAACGACATCAGCACGGACGACATCTACCCCGGGCGCTACATGGCCACGGTGCTGCCCACGGAGACGCCGCAGTTCGCCTTTTTCGACCGCACGGAGTTCAACGCCCGGCTGAGGAACCGTGAGTTTCCTGCCGGCAGCATCATCGTCGGCGGAGAGAACTTCGGTTGCGGTTCGAGCCGCGAGCAGGCGTGCTCGGCGCTCAAGGGCTACGAGGTCACGGTAGTCGCCAAGTCCATCGCGCGCATCTTCCTGCAGAACAGCATCAATCTCGGACTGCGAGTCGTGCTCTGTCCGGATCTGGAAGCCAGCGAGGGCGATGAGCTGGAGATCGCCGCCGATCAGGTAGTGAACCAGACCACGGGCAAGACCTTCGCCCAGGTGAAGATGCCCGCGGCACGGCAGGGAATCATGGATGCCGGTGGTCTGATCCCCTACACCCGAACCCTGCTGCAGGCGCGATCGTAGGGGAAGCAACCGCCGACGGCGGTTCCGGGCACCTCAACCTGGCGCCTGGAACCCGGCTCAGTGCGCGAGCTCCGCGGCGCGGCGAATGGCAGCGGCGGAGCGTTCGACGTCGGCGTCGCTGGTCGACCAGTTGGAGACTGAGATGCGCATCGCAGCTCTCCCCTGCCAGGTCGTGCCGGAGAGCCAGCAAGTGCCCTCGAGCTGCACGCGGCGGATGACCTCGCGGGTAAAGGTGTCGGTGTCAGCGGCGCCGCCTTCGCCACCCGGAGGCGAAAAACGAACCAGCACCTGATTCAGCACCACGTCGTTGAGGATCTCGACGCGTCCCGACGTCACCAGCAGTTCGGCGAAGCGGCGGGCGTGCCGGCAGCAGCGTTCGACGAGGTCGGCGACGCCGCTGCGCCCGAGATGCCGCAATGCCGCCCAGACCGCGAAGCCGCGGGCCCGGCGCGAGAACTCGGGCGCCCATTCGAACGGGTCGCGTTCCTGTCCTTCGGTCTGCTCGAGGTAGTCGGCGTGAGCGGTGAGCGCCGCGCGATGGGCGTCCGGGTGGGCGCAGAAGACGAGGCCGCTGTCATAGGGAACATTCAGCCACTTGTGAGCGTCGGTCGCCCAGGAGTCGGCGCGCCCGACGCCGGCGACGAGCGCGCGCAGCTCGGGAGAAGCTCCGGCCCATAGCCCGAAAGCGCCGTCGACGTGCAGCCAGGCGCCGTGGGGCACGGTCAAAGCGGCGATCTCGTCGAGCGGATCGAACGCTCCGCTGTTGACGTTGCCGGCTTGGGCGCAGACCAGCGTCGGGCGGCCGGCGAGCGGGGCGAGCGTCTCCCGGAGCGCCGCCGGAATCATCCGGCCCTGGCTGTCGATCGCCACGCGATGCACGCGTTCGCGGCCGAACCCGAGCATCTGCAGCGCGGTGAGCACGGTGACATGGACCTCGGCGCCAACCACGACCTCGATCTCCGGCGCGCCGTAGAGCCCGCGCGCCTCGACGTCCCAGCCGAAGCGCTGCGACAGGGCGTGGCGAGCCGCGGCGAGGGCCGAGAAGTTGGCCGCCTGGCAGCCGGTCACGAAGCCGACGCTCGCCCCTGCCGGGAGCCCGAAGAGCTCTCGCAGCCAGCCACCTGCGACCTCCTCGGCGACGGCATTGGCCGGCGACAGGACGTAGAGACCGGCGTTTTGGTCCCAGGTCGAAACCAGCCAGTCGGCGGCGATCGTCACCGGCAAAGTGCCGCCGACGACGAAGCCGAAATAGCGCGGCCCCGCCGTCGCGACGATACCGGAGTCGGCTTTGGCTGCGAGCGCTTCGAGAACCGACTCGGCGGACTCGCCCCTCTCGGGAAGGTCGCCGCCCAACGCCCGGCGCATGTCTTCGACCGAAGCCATGCTGCCGACCGGGCGCTCGGGCAGAGATTCAAGATAGTCGCCAGCGATCTGCGCCGCGCGCTGGAGGAGTTCGCGTGAGCTCATATCTACGAGTCTACCGTCCGCCATGGGGGGGAGCTGCACTGCCGAAAGTTAGGGGTGGTCGTGGGCGGATCGACCGGTTCGCATCCTTGGTGGTTGGCAGTCTCCGGCACTCGGGAATGCGCGGCTGGCTCCTAGTGAGGCTTGTCGCCTGCCGCGCATTCCCGAGCGCCGGAGCCTGCCCGCGAGTCATCTCTCAAGACTTGCCGACGAGAGGTGCCCGGAATCACGTGGGGCACTCTGGCGCTCGGGATCCAAAGTGGGCGACCACGCCTCAAATAGGAGCCGACTTTGGATCCCGAGTGCCGGAGTGACCCTGGCGAGGCCAGAAGGCGGTTCTCTAGCCAGCCGATCAGCGGTGGTAGGACCCAGGCCTCAGTCGCGCAGGTAGTGGCAGGTGTAGCCGCCGGGGTTCTTCACCAGGTAGTCCTGGTGGTACACCTCCGCCGACCAGAAGTCGGAGGCGGCGACGATCTCGGTCACCACCGGGTTCTTCCACTTGCCCGACTTGTCCACCCGCGCACGGACCTCCTCGGCGGTCGCCTTCTGAGCCGCGCTGGTGTAGAAGATCGCCGAGCGGTACGACGTCCCGATGTCGTTGCCCTGGCGGTTCTTCGTCGTCGGGTCGTGCATGCGGAAGAACCAGCCGAGAAGCTGTTCGAAGATGATGCGCCGCGGGTCGAAGGTCACCTTCACCGCTTCGGCATGGCCGGAGTCGCCGTGCTTGACGACGGCGTAGGTGGCGTTCGGCACCGTGCCGCCGGTGTAGCCGACCTCGGTCTCGACGACGCCGGGGATGTTGCGCAGGATCTCCTCCATGCCCCAGAAGCAGCCGCCGGCGAGGATCGCCGTCTCGCGCTCGCCGGAATCCTTGGCGAGCTGGCCGGCCTTCTCGAACGCCGGCAGGTACTGCTCGTAGCCCTCGTCGATCAGCTTGTCGGCTGGCACGAAGCGCAACGCGGCCGAGTTCATGCAGTAGCGCAGGCCGGTCGGCTTGGGGCCGTCGTCGAAAACATGGCCGAGGTGCGAATCGGCCGCCTTCGAACGCACTTCGACGCGGGTCGTGAAGAGACCCTTGTCGGTCTTGGTGGTGACGCTGCCGGCGTCGATCGGCTTCGAGAACGACGGCCAGCCGGTGCCAGAGTCGTACTTGTCGAGAGACGAGAAGAGCGGCTCGCCGGAGAGCACGTCGACGTAGATACCGGGGCGCTTCTCGTTCCAGTAGTCGTTGCGGAACGAGGGCTCGGTGCCCTCCTGCTGGGTCACTTCGTACTGCATCGGGGTAAGCCGGGCCTTGAGCTCGGCGTCCGAGGGCTTGGCAAAGTTCGACATCGATCTTCCTTTCTTGGGCGACGGCGCGGCTTCGGCGCCGCTCGCGGGCTCTCCCGCCCCCAACGCCGCCAGCGCGCCCGGGGCGGGACGCTGCAGTGCGGAAAGCAGCCAGGGACCGGCGACGAGCGCGATCCCGACAGTCAGGGCAAGGGCGAGGATTCGGTGGCTTCTCATGGCAGCTCTTGGATGCGCGGATTGGCCGACGGTTTCATCGCGCTCCCTCCATTCTCCTCTACGGCACCGGCTTCGCCAACGGATGATGGCGCGGATGGGAGAGAATCGCGCGATGCAGCGCCTCCACTATCTCGCTTTCGGCCTCGCTGGCTATCTCGCCGCGCTCTTGCCGATGGTCTACTTCGCCGGCTTTCTCGCCAATGTCTTCGTACCAAAAAGCGTCGACAGCGGGCCGGTGCCGCTGACGAGCGCGACCGGCCGCACGCTGGCGATCGACCTCGCGCTGCTCGCTTCGTTCGGACTGGTGCACAGCCTGCTGGCGCGCCGGGCGGTCAAGGATCGCCTCACCCGGATCTTCCCGGCCGAGCTCGAACGCAGCCTCTACTCGCTCATCGCCGGGGCGCAGATGGCGCTGATCTGCTGGGGTTGGCAACCGCTGCCCCAGGCGGTCTGGGATCTGCCGGCGGAGTGGGCGGCACTTCGCCTCTTCCTGTGGGTGCTCGAGGGCGCCGGCTGGGGGATCGTGATCGCGGCCCTGGTGACGATCGACAGCACCCACCTCTTCGGGCTTCGGCAGGCCTGGGACGCGGCACGCCGATTGCCGCACGTCGCTCCGCGGTTCGAGATCCGGGGTCTCTACCGCCACGTGCGGCACCCGGTATATACCGGCTCGCTCCTTGCTTTCTGGTCGACGCCGAGCATGAGCCAGGGGCGGCTGCTACTGGTCGGAGCCCTGACGATCTACCTGTTCATCGGCCTGATGTTCGAGGAGCGCGACCTCGAACGCGAATTCGGCGAGCTCTTTCGCGAGCAGAAACGGCGCGTCCCGGCCTTGTTTCCGCGCCTCATGAAGTAGGCTCTGGACTGGAGCTCATCCGACCATGACTCGCACCCTCCTGGCCCTCACCCTGCTGCTCGCCCTCGTTTTTACCGCCGGCACCCGAGCGCAAAGCGCGCCCGCAGAGGGTCCTGGCAAGGCACCGACCTGGGAGGAGGAGGTCGCAGCCTGGAAGCAGAACCGCTTCGAGCGCCTACAGCAACCCGACGGCTGGCTCACCCTGGTCGGCCTCGGCTGGCTGAAGGAGGGCACGAACTCGATCGGCAGCGATCCGCAAAGCGCCATCGTGCTGCCCGCAGGAAAGGCACCGGCCCGGCTCGGAACGCTGCGACTCTCGAGCAACGGGAAAGAGGCCAAGGTAACCTTCCGCTCCGAAACGGGTGTCGCCGTCACCCATCAGGGCGCTCCGGTCGCGACGCTGGAGCTGGTCGCCGATGCCGACGGCGAGCCGACCGTGCTCGAGCACGGCAGCCTCTCGTTCTACGCCATCCGGCGCGGCGACCGCCTGGGGATGCGGGTCAAGGACAGCGAGGCCGCGACGCTCAAGGCGTTTCACGGACTCGACTACTATCCGCTCGACCGGAAGTGGAAGATCGCCGGGCGGTTCGAGGCGGCGACGGAACCCAGGGAGATTGCGATCCCCAACGCGCTCGGCTTCGACGAGCCGATCCTTTCGCCCGGATATGTCGTCTTCACCTTCGACGGCCAGGAGCACCGGCTGCTGGCACTCGACGACACCGGCGACGGCCGTCTCTTCCTCGTCTTCGGCGACAAGACCAACGGCAAGGAGACTTACGGTGGCGGGCGCTTTCTCTATACCGATGCGCCGCAGGCCGGCCAGGTCGAGCTCGACTTCAACCGCTCCTACAATCCGCCCTGCGTCTTCACTCCCTACGCCACCTGTCCGCTGCCACCGCGCGAGAACCGCCTGCCGTTCCGGATCGAAGCTGGAGAGAAGAGCTTCGCCGGACACGACGCGAAGCCTTGACCCGCAGCGACGGCCTCTACGAAAAGGTGCTTGCCGCCGGCGGCGGTGAGCTCGCCGCGCCCCGACCGGCCCGGCCGTCGGCCGCGATCGTCCTCTTTCGGCGCCAGGCGGAGGAGCAGATCGAGCTCTTCTGGCTGCAGCGCGGCGAGATCCTGCCGTTCATGGGCGGCTGGCACGCCTTCCCCGGCGGCGGTCTCGAACGCGGCGACGCCCAACTGCCGGTTGCCGGCACACCGCAGGACCTCGCAGCCACAGGCTGGACGCAGGCGAGCGCCGACCGGGCCGAGTCGGCGGCGGAGCCTGACCTGGTTCCAGGAATTCTCGCCTGCGCCCTGCGCGAACTGTTCGAGGAAACCGGAGTCCTGATCGCCTGTCCGCACCCGGCAGGAGCCCGCGCAGCCGACGCGCAGCCGATCGCCGCCATGCGCCAGACGCAGCTCGCCGGCGAGAAGTCGCTCGGACCGTGGCTCGAGAGCAACGGCCTGGCGCTCGACGCCGCGCGGCTCCGGTTCGCCGGCCGCTGGCTGACGCCACCGTTCTCGCCGGCGAGATTCGACAACCGGTTCTTTCTTCTCGAGTGGCGCCCGGAAGACGGCGAACCCAGGGTGGCGCCGCCGGAGAGCGAAGCGGGCGAGTGGATAAAACCCCGAGCCGCCCTGGCCCGCCTCGAGGACGGCCTGGCGCTCGCCGCACCGCCGATCGTCCACCTCCTGCGGGTGCTCGCCGAGACCGTCCCCGAACTCGCCGCAACGCGATTCCGCGACACCTCGGAAGCCAATCTCGGCCCGCTGCGGTGCATCGAGCTGCGGCCGGGAATCGTGCTTCTGCCGCTCGCCGCCGCGACCCTGCCTCCCGCCGCCCATACCAACGCCTACCTCCTCGGGACCGGCGACTGCATCCTCGTCGATCCAGGATCGCCGTTCGCGCCCGAGAACGAGCGCCTGCTCGCGGCGCTCGGGGTCGCCGCCGAACGGATGGGCCGCCACGTCCGGGCGATCTGGCTCACGCACCACCACCCCGACCATGTGGGCGGCGTCGAAACGGTCCGCCGCGCCCTCGACGTGCCGGTCTTCGCGCATCGGCTCACCGGCGAGCGTCTGCGTGCGCAAGGCATCGCGCTCGACGGCTGGCTCTCCGACGGGCAGCGCGTCGAGCTCGCGGGCGCGCCGCCGTTCGTGCTCAAAGTGCATCACACTCCCGGGCACGCCAGCGGGCATCTCAGCTTCGAGGTCGAAGCCACCGGCGACCTCATCGCCGGTGACATGGTCGCCGGTTTCGGTACCATCGTCATCGATCCGCCAGAGGGCGACATGGACCTCTACCTCGCCTCACTCGACCGCCTGCGCGAGCTCGCGCCGCGAACGCTCTTCGTCAGCCATGGCGCGCCGTTTCTCGACAGCGTCACCAAGCTCACCGAATACCGCGACCATCGGTTGGCGCGCGAGGCGCAAGTGCTGGCGTGCTGGGTATCCGGTCTGCGCGAACCGTCGACGATGATCCCGCAGGTCTACCCCGAGATCGCGCCGGCGGTCGTGCCGCTCGCCGAGCGCCAGATCCTGGCGCACCTTGCACGCCTCGAGCTCCTCGGCCGCCTCCGCCCCTGAGCGCCGCGTCCGCGCCGCAGCGCCGCGGCAGCACGGCGGCCAGCCTGCCGATCTTCGACTCCCGGAGAATGAGCGCGTTCACACTCCGTTCATGGGAGTTGGGAGAATATGTCCGCATGCCTTCTTTGGTGACTTCCAGATCGTCAATACAGGTGCCGCCGGCGGCACCTCTTTTGCGGCACCCGGCCGGTATCGGCGCGCGGCTCGCCTGCCTCGCGCTCCTCCTCGCTGCACCGCTCGTCGGCCAGGCGCGATCGGCGAATCCGCACGGCGAGCTTCCGAACGAATGCACCGATTGCCATTCCACGGAAAGCTGGGCGCCGCTCCGGACGCCCTTGGCATACAAGCACTCGACAACGGGATTCGATCTCGCCGGCGGGCACGCCGATGTCGCCTGCAAACTTTGCCACGCGACACTCGACTTCTCGCGCGAGAAAGGCAAGTCCGACTGCTTTGCCTGCCATGAACTGGCGTTCACCCGTGCCACCCGACCCAGCCATGCGGGCTTTCCGACCACCTGCAAGACCTGCCACGGTGTCGCCGCCTGGCAACCGGCGACTTTCGATCACGACCGCACGACCTTCCGGCTGAACGGCGCCCACCGCACCGTCGACTGCGTGTCCTGCCACCGCGAGGGTTACGTGGCGACGCCCGCCGACTGCATCCACTGCCATCAGAAGGAGTTCGCCGGCGCGCGCAATCCGGTGCACGCCGGCTTCGCCACCAGCTGCCAGGACTGCCACGGTGTCACCGCCTGGCAGCCGGCGACCTTCGATCACAACCAGACAGGCTTTCAGCTCCTCGGCGCGCACCGCACCGTCGAGTGCACCCTCTGCCACCGCACCGGCTACGCCGGCACCCCGGTCGAGTGCTTCTCGTGCCATCAAAACGACTTCACCAGCGCGCGCAATCCGGTCCATAGCGGCTTCCCCACCACCTGCCGCGAATGCCACGGCTTCACCGCCTGGCAGCCGGCGCTCTTCGATCACGACAACTCCGGCTTCCCGCTGAGCGGCGCGCATCGTTCGACGAGCTGCGTCAACTGTCACCGCACGACCTACGCCGGCACCCCGACCGACTGCCTCTCCTGCCACCAGAGCGACTACAACGGCGCCAGCAACCCCAGCCACAGCGGCTTCCCGAGCGCCTGCCAGGATTGCCACGGCGTCTCCGCCTGGCAACCGGCGACCTTCGACCACAACGCGACCGGCTTCCAGTTGAGCGGCGCGCATCGCTCGGTGGCCTGCACTTCCTGCCATCGCAACGGCTACGCCGGAACGCCCTCCGACTGTCTCTCCTGCCATCAGAGCGCCTACAACAGCGCATCGAATCCGAGCCACTCCGGCTTCCCGACCACCTGCCAGAACTGCCACAGTGTCACCGCCTGGCAGCCGGCCTCCTTCGACCACAACTCGACCGGCTTCCAGCTCACCGGCGCGCATCGCTCGCTCGCCTGCACCACCTGCCATCGCAACGGCTACGCCGGGACGCCGTCCGATTGTTTCGCCTGTCATCAGAGCGACTACAACGGCACGCGCAATCCCAACCACGCCAGCGCCGGCTTCGGCACCAGCTGCGCCGACTGCCACGGCACCAACGGCTGGACCCCGGCGACGTTCGACCACGAGAGCTCGTTCCCGATCGCTTCGGGGCGTCATCAGTTCCCGTGCAGCTCGTGCCACGTGGCGGCAGGCAACTACAACGTCTTCGAGTGCATCCTCTGCCACGAGCACAGCCAGAACGAGACCAACAGCCATCACCGCGGAGTCGGCGGCTACGTCTACGAGAGTCGCGCCTGCTATCAGTGCCACCCGCGAGGTCGCGAATGAGGGCGGGCCGCAAGCCCGTTCATCTCTGGTTCATGACTCCGGGAATTTTCAACTGTTGGAGAATGGCTGGCTTCACAGCCGCCGCAGCGGCAGCACGAAATGATGAGGAGATGCAGCTTAAGCAGCCCCCGCCCTCGCGCCGGACTCCGAGCTTGATGCAGCTCGCCCTGCGCCTGATGCCGGCGCTGGTTCTCGCGGCCGCGCTGGGCGCGCCCACCCCGGCGACGGCGCAGGCCGGGACGGCGAATCCGCACGGTGCCCTCAAAGTGGAGTGTGCGCAGTGCCACTCGATGGAGGGTTGGACACCTCTGGTGTCGCCATTGCCTTGGAAGCACTCGACGACCGGCTTCGATCTCGGCGGGGCACACGCCGACGCCGCATGCAAGGCCTGCCACACCAGCCTCGATTTCTCGACCATCAAGGGCAAAGCCGACTGCTTCGCCTGCCACGAACCTGCGTTCCGCCGAGCTACCCGTCCGAGCCACGCCGGTTTTCCCAACACCTGCAAGACCTGCCACGGAGTCGCCGCCTGGCAGCCGGCCACCTTCGATCACAACCAGACGACCTTTCAGCTCAACGGCGCCCACCGGACAGCCGACTGCGCATCTTGCCACCGCAACGGCTATACCGCGACGCCCACCGACTGCTTCTCCTGCCACCAAAGAGACTTCAACGCCGCGCGCAATCCCGTGCACGCCGGCTTCGCCACCAGCTGTCAGGACTGCCACGGCGTCTCTGCCTGGCAGCCGGCGACCTTCGATCACAATCAGACCGGCTTCCAGCTTCTTGGCGCCCACCGCACGGTTGATTGCACGACCTGTCACCGCACCGGCTACGCCGGCACTCCCAGCGAGTGCTTCTCCTGCCACCAGGTCGACTTCACCAGCGCCCGCAACCCGGTGCACGCCGGCTTTCCCGTTACCTGCCGCGACTGCCACGGCGTCACCGCCTGGCAGCCGGCGCTGTTCGATCACAGCGCCACCGGCTTCCAGTTGAACGGCGCGCACCGCTCTACCGAGTGTGCGAGCTGCCACCGGACCGGCTATGCCGGCACGCCGTCCGACTGCTTCGCCTGTCACCAGAGCGACTTCACCGGCGCGCGCAATCCGAGTCACAGCGGATTCCCGAACAGCTGCCAGGACTGTCACGGCGTCTCCGCCTGGCAGCCGGCGACCTTCGATCACAACGCGACCGGTTTCCAGCTCAACGGCGCCCATCGCTCGGCCAGCTGCACCTCCTGTCACCGCACCGGCTACGCCGGCACCTCGAGCGATTGCTTCGCCTGTCACCAGAGCGACTTCACCGGCGCCCGCAATCCGAGCCACAGCGGTTTCCCGAACAGCTGCCAGGACTGCCACGGCGTCTCCGCCTGGCAGCCGGCGACCTTCGACCACAACTCGACCGGCTTCCAGCTCAACGGCGCCCATCGCTCCGCCACCTGCACCTCTTGTCACCGCACGGGCTACGCCGGCACACCCTCCGACTGCTTCTCCTGTCACCAGAGCGATTTCACCGGCGCCCGCAATCCGAGCCACAGCGGTTTCCCGAACAGCTGCCAGGACT
>JBDTQT010000069.1:0-16420 GCA_039932055.1 Thermoanaerobaculia bacterium | reverse complement strand
CGCCGGCCTGGTCGCAGATGGGGCAGTCGAGCGGGTGATTGATGAGCAGGAACTCCATGATCGCGCGTTGTGCCTCTTCCGCATTGGGAGAGGTGGTGCGCACGACCATGCCGTCCTTCATCACCTGGGTCGAGCAGGCAGCCTGGAGCTTGCCCATGCCTTCGATCTCGACCATGCACATGCGGCACTGGCCGACGATCGAGAGGCGCGGGTGGTAACAGTAGTGGGGAATCTGGACGCCGACCTTGAGTCCGGCTTCGATCAGGTTCGTGCCGGCCGGCACCTCGACCGTGCGACCGTCGATGGTCAAGGTAGGCATCAGGCGGCCGCTCCCTGGTCGAAATAGCGCGGCGCCGGGAGCGGATACCGCCCGGCGCGCAGGTTTTCACGGATCTCGTCGCTGAACTTCTCGACCAACGACTTCACTGGCCCCTGGGCGGCATCGCCCAGGGCGCAGAGCGAGATCCCACCTACATTGGGCACGACCTGCGCCAGAAGATCGAGATCGGCTTCCGATCCCTGGCCGCTGTGGATTCTTTGCAGCAGGATCTTCATCCAGTTCGTGCCTTCGCGGCAGGGCGTACATTGCCCGCAGGATTCGTGAGCGAAGAACCTGGCGAGTCGCAGGGTTGCGCGGACCATGCAGGTGGTGTCGTCCATGACGATGACCGCCGCCGAGCCGAGCATGCTGCCCGCCTTCGCCAAGGTGTCGAAGTCCATCTTGATGGCGCGGTCGGAGGCCTTCATCATCGGCGCCGAGGCCCCTCCCGGGATGAACGCCTTCAGCTCGCGTCCGCGGTACATGCCACCGCAGCCGTCGAGCAACGTCTGGAACGGCACGCCGATCGGGTACTCGTAGGTGCCCGGGCGCTCGACATGGCCGGAGATGGCATAGAGCTTGGGTCCGGTGTTGCGCTCGTCGGTGCCGATCGACTTGAACCAGTCGGCGCCGCGCAGCAGGATGTGGGTCGCGCAGCACAGAGTCTCGACGTTGTTGATCACGGTGGGGCAGCCGAACGCGCCGACCAGGGCTGGAAATGGCGGTTTGACGCGCGGCTGGCCGCGCTTGCCTTCGAGCGACTCCAGCATCCCGGTCTCTTCCCCGCAGATGTAGGCACCGGCGCCGCGGTGCACGACCATGTCATGGCGGAATCCGCTGCCCAGGACGTTCGTTCCGAGGACCCCGCTGTCGTAGGCGTCGCGCACCGCTGCTTCGAGAATCGCAGCCGCCTTCGTGTACTCGCCGCGGATGTAGATGTAGGTGGTATTGGCCCCGACTGCCCAGCCGGCGATGATGCAGCCCTCGATGAGCTGGTGCGGATCGTGCTCCATCAGCAGACGGTCCTTGAAGGTTCCGGGCTCGGACTCGTCGGCGTTGCAGACGATGTACTTGGGCTTGGGGCTCTGACGCGGCACGAAGGACCACTTGGCGCCGCAGGGGAAGCCGGCGCCGCCGCGGCCGCGCAAGCCAGAGCGCTTGACCTCTTCGATGACCTCTTCCGGCTGCATGCGCAGGGCCTTGGCCAGGGCGTCATATCCGCCGCCTTCGCGGTATCCGCGCACGGTGAGCGCCTCGGGCCGACCGACATTGCGCGTGAGGACTCGCTCGGTCGCCATGGTTACTTCAGCTCCCGCACGATCTGCCGCACCCGCTCGGGTGTCAGGTTCTCGTGATAGTCGTCGTCGACCATGATCATCGGCGCGGTATCGCAGGAGCCGAGGCACTCGAACTGGACGTAAGAACAACGCCCGTCCGAAGTGACCCGGCCCTCTTCGACGCCGAGCTCCTGCCCGATCGTCTCGAGGATCTCCCCCGAGCCGCGCAGCTGGCAGGAGAGATTAGTGCAGACGCGAATCCGATGCCGGCCTACGGGGCGCACGTGGTACATGTCATAGAACGAGACCACTCCTGCGACTCTGGCTACCGGCAGCTCCAGCAGATGGGCTACCGCTTCGATCGCGGCCTCCGGTAGCCAGCCGCCAGAGGCGCGTTGCGCGATGTGCAGGGCCGGCAGGGTGAGGGCTTCGAGGGTCGGGTACTTGGGGCGGAGAGCAAGGATCTCCTCGATCGCGCTCTCGGGCAGGGCCTGACTGGCTGCGGCGCGGCCGGAAATCATCTAGTTGCCCCTCTGCGGACGCAGGGTTTTTGCCGCGACGTCGAGTCCGCCCTTCCGCCAGACGTAGGCGTATCCGACGAGAATCAGGCCGAGAAAGGCCATGACAGCCGCGAACAGGGGCCAGCCTCCCTCCCGCAGGATGACGATCCAGGGGTAGAGAAAGGCGGCCTCGACATCGAAGACGACGAAGTCAATGGCAATCAGGAAAAAGGCGATGGACATCCGCTTGCGCGAGCGGTCGAGGAGCGGCAGACCCGACTCGTAGGTCGAGAGTTTGACGCGCCCGCCGCTGCGATGGCCGGCGAACCAGGAGATGGCCATAAGGAGACAGGCCAACGCGAAGGCGGCGAGGAAGGCAACGATGACAGGGAAATACGCCTGTGGCACGGGCGAAGCTTTTCACAAGCTCGCGGGCGAGAACAAGAGGTTCAGGTCGGGAATTGCTGTGCTATAAGTTGCCGACTCGTGATTCGCCAAGAGATCGTCGCGGTGATTCCGGCTTTCGACTGTGGGGCGACCATCGGAGAAGTCGTCGCCGGGGCGAAGGCATTCCTCGCTGACGTCGTCGTCGTGAGCGACGGCAGCCAGGACGACACCGCCGCCAAGGCGCTCGCGGCCGGGGCCCGCGTCGAGGTCCTGCCGGAGAATCGGGGCAAGGGCTACGCCCTGCGGCGGGGTATCGACCTTGCCCTCGAACGCCAGCCGGCGGCGCTACTGCTCCTCGACGGCGACGGTCAGCACGACCCCGAGGACATCCCGGCCCTCCTCGCGGCCTGGGAGGGTGGCAAGGTCGACCTCGTCGTGGGCGCGCGCCTGCAGGATTCTCGGCGGATTCCGCCGGCGCGTTTCTGGACGAACTACATCGGGACGAGGATTCTCACCTGGATGTCCGAGCTCGAGCTCGAGGACTCCCAGTCGGGCTACCGCCTCCTCTCGAGCCCGCTCGCGCGCCGCCTGCGGTTGCGCTCCAACGGCTACGCGATCGAGACCGAGATGCTCATCAAGGCGGGCAAGGCAGGCGCGCGGCTGCGCCATGTCGCGGTGCGGACTATCTATAATGACGAGGAGAGCCACTTTCGGCCTCTGATCGACACCCTCCGGATCGCCCTTGCCGCCATCCAGTTCAAGATCGAAGACCAGCACTCCTGATCTCGAGCCGCTCGTCGGCCGCTTCGCGCCGGCGCTCTCCGTCGACGTCGAGGAGTGGTACCACAACTGCTGGGTGCCGGAGTACGTCGATCCCGGGCAGCGTCCGCGTCTTCCGGAGGAGCTCGACCGCCTGCTGCCGCAACTCGCCGAGGAGTTCGCCCGCACTCGCGCGCGGGCGACCTTCTTCGTCCTCGGAGAGGTCGCCGGCCGGATTGCGCCGCGCCTGCGGGAGCTTTCGGCTGCCGGGCACGAGATCGCCTGCCACTCCTTTCATCACTGGCGGGCCAACAGTCTCGGTTGCGAGCACTTCCGGGAGGAGATCGTGCGCGCCAAGGCGGTGCTCGAGGAGGCGGTGGGGCTCGAGGTCCGCGGCTTTCGCGCTCCCGAGTGGTCGCTGCGCGACCTCGGCAATCCGCGCTTGCGCATCGTCGCCGAAGCCGGGTTCGTCTATGACAGCTCGCTGGTGCCCGCGATGGGCGCCGGCTCGTCGTTCAATCCCAACCGGCCCGTGCGCCTGACCTGGCCGGAAGGACCGTCGCTGGTGGAGCTTCCTCCGTTGACCTGGGGCGGAGCGCTGCGTTTGCCGGCCGGCGGCTGGTGCGGCCGGGCGGCCGCACCGGGCTGGATTCTCGCCGCCGCGCGTCGCCAGCTTCGCCGTGGCTCATTGCCGCTGCTCGTGGTGCACCCGTGGGAGCTTACCGGGCGCGCCGTCCCGGGCTTCCTCTCGGGTTTCGCTCGCTTCTTTCACGAGGCTGCGCGCGAGGGGTTCCTCGAGCGCTTCCGGACGACTCTCGCAGGCCTGCCCTGGCAGACCCTGGCATCGGCAGCCGGGCTCGACAGGCTTCCCGAAAAGACCGAGCGGATGGCGGATCCCGGCTTTCTGCTATCGCTGACGCGGCGCGACGGCGGGCCCTCCGTCCGCGAGGCGGGAGCTTGAGCGTCGTTCCCCCCACCCCTCGGGTCGCCCTGGTCACCGGTGCCAGCGGCGGAATCGGGGCCGCCTCGGTGCGGGCGCTCGCCCGGCGCGGCGAGCGGGTCGCCCTCACCTATCTGCGCAATCGGGAGGCCGCAGAGGCACTCGCCGCGGAGGTCGGCGGCGTCGCCGTGCCGCTCGACGTGCGCGACCGGGAGGCGATGCCGGCGATGCTGGCGAAGATTCGATCCGACCTGGGGGAGATCCAGATCCTGGTTCTCAACGCCGGCACGACGCGCGATGCCTTGCTGCCGTTTCTCGGCGAGAACGACTGGAACGAGGTCCTGGATGTCAACTTGAACGCTGCTTACCGCCTCACCAAGGCGGTCATCAAGGGCATGTTGGCGAAACGCTGGGGGCGGGTCATCGCCATCTCCAGTGCCAGCGGCGTCGCTGGCCAGATGGGGCAGACGCACTACAGCGCCGCCAAGGGCGGGCTGATCGGCTTCACCAAGGCGCTCGCCAAGGAGGTGGCCACGTTCGGCGTGACGGCGAACGCCGTCGCGCCCGGGTTCGTCGCCACCGACCTGCTGAAGGCGATGCCCGAGGCCAAGCTCGTCGAAGCACTGCGCGGCGTGCCGATGGGCCGGGTGGGAAGGCCAGAAGAGGTGGCGGCGGTCGTCGAGTTTCTCGCCTCGGACGCCGCCTCCTACATCACCGGGCAGACGCTCCGCGTCGACGGCGGCCTGCTCACCGCTTGACGCGGTGGTAGCATTCTCACCCGGCGCTCGCGCCGAAGATTCGAGGGAATGGACATGAAGAACCAGATCAAGGCACTCCTGGTGGACCGCCTCAAGCTCGAGCGGGACGCCGGGTCCATCGGTGACGACGAGCCGCTCTTCGGTCCCGAGGGGCTGGGCCTCGATTCGATCGACGCCCTGGAGCTCGTGCTCGGAATCGAGCAGGAGTTCGGCGTCGCCATCGACGATCAGCAGTCCGGCTCCGAGGTCCTCGCGACGGTCAACAGCATTGCGGACTTCGTCGCCGCCAAGCGCGCCGCCGCCGTCGTCTCCTGACCGCGGAGCCTCCCCGGGTGAATCTGCCGCACCGTTTTCCCTTTCGCTGGATCGAAGGCGCGGTGGACGGCACGGCGCGGGCGACGGTCAGCGCCAACTCCACCTGGCTGCGCGGCGACGCCGCGGTGCCAGCGGCCTTTCTCGCCGAGCTCGTCGCCCAGGCCGCGGCGGTGCTGCTCGCGCAGCCGCCGGCCGATCTGACGGCCGCGTCGCCGGCTCGGGAGCAGCGGTGGCTCGCGGGCATCGACCGTCTGCAGATGCATCGCACCGTCCATGCTGGCGATCTGCTGGAGATCGCGGTCGCCGCTGGGCGGCGCTTCGGCAACACGATGCGAGTGGAAGGCATCATTTCCACGGATGGCGCGGTCGTCGCCGAAGTCGTTCTGCTGTTGGTCTGAACCAGGAAAGAAGGTTGGTGCGAAAGGGGGGACTCGAACCCCCACGGCCTTACGACCACAAGCTCCTGAGGCTTGCGCGTCTACCAATTCCGCCACTTTCGCGCGGTGGTCATTGTATGGACCGGCGAGCGAACCTGTCAACCGAGGCGAGCAGTTTGCTAGAGTGCTCAGGTGGCGAGTCGCCACCGATCTTCGCCGTTCTCAGCCGATCTCAGCCAGCCAGCGACGCCAACCCCCATTCGATGACTTCCACTGCAGCCGTTTCCATCGTTGGCCGGCCCAACGTCGGCAAGTCGACCATCTTCAATCGTCTCGTCGGGCGCAAGCAGGCGATCGTCCACGACCAGCCGGGGGTGACGCGCGATCGCAACATCGCGCAGGCCGACCTGGAGGACGACTGGCCGGTGCTGTGGATCGACACCGGCGGATTGATGTTCGACGAGGATCCGCTCGGGTTGAACCAGCAGGTCAAGAGCGCCATCGACGAGTCCGATCTCGTGCTCCTGGTGGTGGATGGCCGAGAGGGAATCGTGCCCGCTGACCAGCGCATCGTCGAGCAGCTGAGGCCGCTCGGCAAGGCGGTCCTGCTGGTGGTGAACAAGGGCGAGAGTCAACGGGTTATCCAGGGCATGGGAGAGTTCTACTCGCTGGGCTACCCCGAGCCGATTCTGGTCTCGGCGGAGCACGGTCTCGGCTTCGACGAGCTGCGCAGCCGCATTCGTGCCGTGCTGCCGAAACGCATCGCCGAGCCGGTCGCGGGTGAAGCGCCGCCGGTTGCCATCGTCGGCCGGCCGAACGTCGGCAAGTCTTCGCTGCTCAACCGGATTCTGGGCGAGAACCGGGTGCTGGTCTCGCCGGTCGCCGGCACGACGCGCGATCCGATCGACACCCTGGTCGAGCGCGACGGCAAACGCTTCCTGTTCATCGACACCGCCGGCATCCGGCGTCGGGCAAAGGTCTCCGGCACGCCGGAGGATCTCGCGGTGATGTTCGCGCGGCGCCAGGTCGAGCGCGCCGATGTCGCGCTGCTGGTGATCGAAGCGCCCTCCGGCGTCACCAGCAGCGATCTCGCCATCGCCGGCGCGATCTGGGAGGCCGGCCGCGCCACGGTCGTGGCGATGAACAAGTGGGATCTGCTCGACGACCTGTCGCGCGAGAAGCTCGATTCGAGCTGGCCGCGCCTGGCCGAGATTCTCGCCGACCCGCCGCGGGTGAATCTCTCGGCGCTCTCCGGCCGGGGAGTGGAGAAGATTTTTCCTCTGGTCGAGGAGACCCGGGCGCGCTTCCGCGCGCAGCTCACGACCGGCGAGCTCAACCGCCTGATCGAGGACGCGATCGCCGCGCATTCGACGCCAACGGTGAACCACCGGCCGTGGAAGGTCTACTACACGGCGCAGGTGTCGTCGGGGCCGCCGACGTTCATGATCTTCGCCAACCGCACGCTGCCGCACAGCCACCCCTACCGGCGCTACCTCGAGAACCGGCTGCGCGAGCGCCTGAACCTGAACGGCATTCCGGTCCGCCTGGTGATCCGGGCGCGCACCAAGTGACACGCCGCCCGCGCCGGTTCCCTCGACGCCGGCGCCTCGGCTGCAATAGGATCCGGCGGTCGCCATGAGTCCGAAGAAAGGCTTCAAGATCGGCGAGGTGTGCAAGCTCCTCGACATTCAGCCCTACGTGCTGCGCTACTGGGAGACCGAGTTCGTCGCCCTGAATCCGGCGAAAAGCACATCCGGCCAGCGGGTCTACGCCGAAGCCGAGGTCGCGGTCATCCGGCGGATCAAGGAGCTGCTCTACGACGAGGGCTACACGATCGCCGGAGCGAAGAAGAAGCTCGAGTCGCGCGATCACGAGCTCGCTGGCGATGGCAGGGCGGGGGAGCCGAAGCCGAGCCTGTTCGATCTGGAACCCCCGGCTGCGGATCCGGACGCCGCGGAGCCCGCGGTGGCGGCGGAAACGGTCGCCGCCGCGCCGGCGCAGCTTGACACCGGCTCTGCCGACCGGATAGAAAGCTTCCTTCGAGGTGTGGAGGAGGCGCTCGCGGAAGCCCGCGCCGCTCTCGCGATCCTCGAGAAGCACCCCCGCTAAACAGTTCAGCTTTCGGTCGGGACGTGGCGCAGTCTGGTAGCGTACCTGAATGGGGTTCAGGGGGTCCCGGGTTCAAATCCCGGCGTCCCGACCAGTTTCAAATCTCTCTCGAGAAGATCAGCTTGGCAGCTTCAGCCCGCGCCGCAGGAGGGCGCTACGGGCAGCCGCCTCCGGCTGCGCTCCAGGCGCAGGGGGAGCTGATCTCGAAGCCGTCGGCGAAAATCGAAAGTGCGGTCGTTGACTGCCAGACGCTGCCGCCGTCGATCCCAGCGTAGAGCGTTTTTAGCCCGGTAGAGTCCAGCGCCAGGGCCACTACATTCAGGTTCGCGAGCTCCGCGTTGATTCCGGCCCATGAGGCGCCAGAGTCCACTGACTTGAAGACTCCACTACCATACGTCCCGGAAAAGATCGACGTCGGTATCAGCGAGTCGATAGAGAGAGCAAGGACGTTCCAGTCCGGAAGCCCGGCATTGGCAGCGGTCCACGTGTCGCCGAAGTCGACTGACTTGGACACTCCGCTGGTGGTTGCACCAGAGTACAGCGTGCTCGGCGTCGCGGGATCGATCGCTAGGGTCCAGACTGCCTCGGAGGGCCAGCCCGTCCAGGCGATGGCCCAACTGGCGCCCGAATCGATGGATTTGAAGATGTTGCCGCCCGAGCTAGTCCCGGCGTAAATCGTCGCGGGCTCCCCGGGCGCGATCGCCAGTTCGAAAATATGGACATTTTCGAGCCCCGAGTTGGCGGCGAACCAGTTGGCGCCGGAGTTGATGGACTTGAAGACGCTGTAGTAGGTAGCTGCAAAAAGAGTGGACGGGTTCGCGGGATCGATCGCCAAAGCCCATGCGTACGGGTCGGTCAATCCCGAGCTCGCGCCTGTCCAAGTAGTCCCTGCATCGAGAGACTTGAAAATGCCGGCGCCCAAGATCGCCGTATAGAGTGTCGAAGAATTCCCTGGATCGATCGCCACCGCGTAAACGTCCAGATCTGCCAGTCCCGCGTTGACATCGCTCCAGTTTTCCCCGGCGTCAGTCGACTTAAAGAGCCCTCCGCTGCCTCCTGCGTAGACCGTTCCCGGTGTCTCGGGGTCGATTGCCAGACATCTGACAGGAAGCGCCTTGAGTCCGATGTTGGCCTTGGTCCAGTTGCCTCCGGAATCGATGGACTTGAAGACTCCGGTGTCGAACACGCCTGCGTATATCGCAGCAGGGGAGCTAGCGGCGATCGCCAGCGCAGGCACATAGCGGCTCGCAAGCCCGCTGTTGGCCGTCGCCCATGTGGCTCCAGAGTCCGTGGTTCTGTAGATTCCGCCGTTGTGCGTCCCGGCATAGAAGACGCCTGCTTGGACAGGATCGATCGCCAGCGCCATGACCATCAGGTTCGTTAGTCCGATGTTGGCCGCGACCCAGTCGTCGCCGGAAGTGCGCAGTTTGAAGACACCTCCACCGTAGACGCCGGCCAGGAGAGTCGTGGCCTTGCCCGAATCGATCGCCAAGGCATAGACGTCTTGGTTCAGAAGTCCTGTGCCGGCGGGTTCCCAGGTTCCACCGGAATCGATGGATCTTGCGACGCCGCCGCCTGACCCGACGTAGATCGTTCCAGGAATCGCGGAATCAAAGACGATTGCTCGGACGAAGTTGATCGGTGCCACGCCGCTGACGCTGGTCCAGGTTGCGCCAGCGTCCCCGGACCTGTAGAGATCGTAGAAGCTGCCGGAGTAGAGAGTCGCCGGGGAATTCGGATCGATCGCTAGAGCGCTGACATGGAGGTCGTTCATTCCCGTGCTGGCAGGGGACCAGGAATCACCGGAATTCACCGACTTGAAGACGCCGCCGTTGTACGTCCCCGCATAGACAGTGCTCGGAGTCGCGGGATCGACCTGAAGTGCGGTGACCCAGAGATTCGTCAAACCTGTGTTGAAGGCGGACCAGGTCGCGCCGGCGTCGATGGACTTGTACACTCCGCCGCGATAGGTGCCAGCGTAGACGGTCGTCGGAGTCTGTGGATCCGCCGCGAGCGCGTAGGTCGTGCCGCCAAAGGGCCCGTTGCTTCTCCAGACGCCATCCGCGGCACCTGCACGGGAGTTGGCCAAGCAGGCCGCTGCCGCGAGTACTGCCGCCAGCCCCGCCTTTCGGTTCGCCCTGCCAGATTGCATGGCTTCCCCTTTCGGACTACAGGCTCTTATTGTAAACCCGAGCGTTGATGCATCGGGCGCGACGCTCTTTCTGGCGGTTCTTGCGCGTCGCTATGGGCAGGTATGCGCTATCGGTTCATGATAGCATTAGGTGGTGAACGCGAGGCATCGCAAGACGCTCTCGGCGATTTTTGCGCGGCCGACTCCGGCTTCGATTCTCTTCTCCGACCTGGAGGCGCTTTTCCGGGCACTCGGGGGTTCCGTCACGGAGCGCGCGGGATCGCGGGTGAGGATCGAGTTCGCGGGGGAGCAGTGGCGATGCCACCGACCTCACCCCGGCAAGGAAGCGAAACGGTACCAGGTGGAGGAGGCGAGAGAGTTGCTCGAACGGGTAGGGGTCAAACCATGAACACGATGATTCACAGAGGCTTTACCGCGCGGGTCGAGCTGGACGATCGGGACGGCGTTTTCGTCGGCAGGATTCTCGGCATTCGCAGCATCATCAGCTTTCACGGCGAGACCGTCACCAAGCTGCGATCGGAGTTCAAGCAGGCCATCGAGGACTACCTGGACGAATGCGTGGAGCTCGGACTCAAGCCGGAGAAGCCGGCGTCGGGCAAGCTCCTGCTGCGGGTGCCGCCTGAGGTCCACGGAAAGGCTCTGGTCGTCGCGCAGGCGGCGGGCAAGAGCCTCAACCAGTGGGCGACAGAAGTTCTGCAGCGCGCGGTGAAGGCCCGCGGCTGACCGCGTCGTGGCGACTTCCGACGAGGCGATGAAATCCCGGACTC
Organism: Thermoanaerobaculia bacterium; assembly: GCA_039932055.1. GTDB lineage: Bacteria > Acidobacteriota > Thermoanaerobaculia > Multivoradales > JAGPDF01 > JAGPDF01. The sequence continues at coordinate 5,760 of JBDTQT010000069.1, read as the reverse complement.
TCGGTGCTGCCGTGATATCCGGCGCGGGCTCCGGCATCGGGCGCGCGGTGGCACTGGCTCTGGCAGAGCGCGGGCATTCGCTGGTCCTTTTGGGCCGCCGTGCCGAACCGCTCACCGCGACGCTTCGCGCCGCGGGCAGCAAGGGAATGACTGTGGTCGCGGATGTGCGGGATGGCCGTGCGGTTCAGCTGGCGGTCGATCAGGGAATTGCAGCCGGTTTTCGGCCGCAGGTGGTCGTCCCTTCGGCGGGAGTTGCCTGCGTGGCGCCATTTGGCGAGCTCGAACCGGAGACCTGGCGCGAGTCGCTGGAGACCAATCTTCTGGGGGCTGTCTTCCTTTACCGCGCTTGTCTTCCCGGGCTCCTGCCGAGCGGCGGACACCTGTTCTCTCTGCTCTCGGTAGCGGCGAAGAGGGGTTTCCCGAACTGGTCGGCGTATGCCGCGAGCAAGTGGGGCCTGCGCGGGGCGGTCGCTGCACTCCGGGAGGAGTTGGTCGGAACTCCGGTGCGCCTCACCGAGATCTACCCCGGGGCGACCGACAGCCCGCTCTGGGAGACCGTGCCAGGGGAGTGGAACCGCGGCTCGATGATCTCTCCGGAAGCGATCGCCAAAGCCGTCGTATGGGCCCTGGAGGCGGATCCCACAACCAGTGTCGAGGAGATCCACCTCCAGCCCAGCGGCGGCAATCTCTGAGCCCAGGCCGGCCACCCGAGCCGCGCCCGCCGGCGGCGCGTGGGCGCGTTGACAGGCTTCGCGTCCAGTTCGTAGACTTCTCATTTGAAAGGGGTTAATCGTGAACTCGGGGGTCCCTGACAGTCTCTCCCTGGACGGCACCGGGCGGCGCTTCGGCATCGTCGCGGCGCGCTTCCACGGCGCGATTGTCGAGCGCCTGCTGGCCGGGGCCGAGGGCGCCCTGCGCGCCCACGGCGTCGCGGCGGCCGATGTCGAGGTCGTCCGCGTGCCCGGCGCGTGGGAGATCCCGGCCGGCCTCGACGCCCTCGCCCGCACCGGCGGCTTCTCGGCGCTCATCGCCCTGGGCGTGCTGATCCGCGGCGGGACGCTGCACTTCGAGATCATCGCCAACGAATGCAGTCGCGGCATCGCCGAGGTCGCGCTGCGCCAAGAGCTGCCGGTGACCTTCGGCGTGCTGACCTGTGAGACGATGGCGCAGGCGCTGGAGCGCGCCGGTGGCGACGAAGGCAACAAGGGTGAGGAGGCCGCTCTGGCGGCCCTCGAGATGGCGGGACTGGTGGTCAGGCTGCGCACCTGAAGGGTTATCCGGAAGCGAGTCGATCGAGTTGGAGGTTCGTCCGCGAGGACGGATCGGCTCTTTGAAAAGGGGTCCTGTTCGTGGGTAAACGTAGGATGGCGAGAGAGATGGCACTGCAGATGCTCTTCCAGCACGATCTGGGGGCATCCGCTCTGTCCGACGTCCTGCGTACTTTCGACCCCGAGGATTACATTCGCCAACTGCGCGCCGACGAGCTCGACTCCAACGAGGCCGAGCCCGAAGCCCCACCGCCGCCCAGCCGGCCCATGCCGCGTTCCGAAGAGATCCAGGACGCATTCGCCTACGCTTCGCAACTGGTCGGAGGGGCCGAGCAGCACCGCCAGGCGATCGACGACCGGATTCGCGCCCAGGCTGAAAACTGGCGCCTCGAGCGCATGCCCTCCGTCGATCGCAACATCCTCCGCCTGGCGATCTATGAGATGTGGTACCAGAACGACGTCCCCAAGCTCGTGGTCGTGGACGAGGCGGTGGAGCTCGCCAAGCGTTTCGGATCTGAACAGTCGGGCCGCTTCGTGAACGGCGTTCTGGACGGTCTGATGAAGAGCGAACCGATGCCCGGAAGCTTGCGATGAGGCTGGTTGCGTTCGTCCGCTTCGCGGTCCTCGCAGGGATTGCTGGGTTGGCCGGCGCCGGGACCCTCGCCGCCGCGACCCACCTGGTGAGCGGCACCGACCGGGCGACGATGCTGGTTCCCTCTGGCGTGCAGGTCGACTCCTACGCCAATGCGGGGTACCGGCTGGTGGTCGCGGACTCCGTGGCGCAGGTCGAGGTCGACCTGGCGCCGCTCGAGAGCCGGCAGCGCTTCGACGAGCGGCTGCTCGCCCCGGCGCGCACCCCGGAGGCCCGGCTCGCTCGCGCCGTCGCCGCCGGAGCGAAGACGCGGTTCGAGGCGGTCTCGCGGATTCTCGGTTGGATCTCGGCCAGTATCCGCTATGAGCTTGACCGCGGCCTGGCGCAGGATTCGCGCTCGGTACTGGCGCGCCGCTCCGCCTACTGCACCGGAAACGCGCGCCTCGCGGTGGCGCTGCTGGACAGTCTCGCCATCCCCGCGCGCGAGATCGCCGGCTACGTCGTGGAGGAGCTCCCCGGCGGATCAGGCTCGGGCTTCCATCGCTGGATCGAGGTTTTCTACGAAGATCGCGGCTGGGTCTTCTCGGACCCGCTGACGAGTCAGAATTTTGTCGCCGCGACCTATCTCAAGCTTGCTTCGAGCGTGGTCGAGAGCGAGCTGCCGGGCTCCGCGCTCCTGCTATCGCGCGACCGGCAGGTCGAGGAAGTCGACCTCCTGGCCGAGACGCCGGCGCGGCTCGTCCTGGCGCGCGCCAACGGCGGCGCGCGGCGCACCGCGGCGCTGCGGGTGAGCGCGCCTGGATTCATCGACGCCGAGGCCGAGCTGCTCGGCCCAGGCAAGCGGCTGCGGGTCGAGAGCGTGCGCCGGGGCACGGCGCTCTTCCTCGGGCTCGTGCCGGCGACCTACGAAGTGCGGATTCGCGAGCGCGGCCGTCTGGAGGCGACGCGGCAGATCACGATTCAGGGAGCGGTGCTGGCGGATCTCGAGATCGCCGCGGGCACCGGCACCGGAGGGGGCGGCGGCGGGCGATGAACGGTTACGAGCACAAGCAGGTCGAGTTGAAGTGGCAGGAGCGTTGGGAGAAGCAGCGCGTTGCCGAAGTCGACCTCAAGAACTCGCGCGACAAGTACTACATGCTGATGATGTTCCCCTATCCGTCGGGCGACCGGCTGCACGTCGGCCACGGACGCAACTACATCCTCGGCGATGCTCTTTACCGCTACCTGCGGATGCGTGGGCGCCGGGCACTGAACCCGATGGGGTGGGACGCTTTCGGCCTGCCGGCGGAGAACGCGGCGATCCAGCGCGGCATCCATCCCCGCGATTGGACCCTCGACAACATCAAGGTGATGAAGAAGCAGTTCCGCAGGTGGGGCATCCTCTACGACTGGTCGAAGGAGGTCACGTCCTGCTTGCCGGACTATTACAAATTCAACCAGTGGCTCTTCCTGCAGATGCTGGAGAAGGGTCTCGCCTACAAGCGGCGGGCGCCGGTCAACTGGTGCCCCAGCTGCCACACCGTGCTCGCCAACGAGCAGGTAGTCGATGGCGCCTGCGAGCGCTGTGGCACCGCCGTCGAGCAGCGTGAGTTGGAACAGTGGTTCTTCCGCATCACCGACTACGCCGACCGCCTCCTCGCCGGCCTCGACGGCCTCACCGGCTGGCCGGACAAGGTCAAGGCGATGCAGCGCAACTGGATCGGGCGCTCACCGGGGGCGGAGATCGATTTTCCGCTGGAGGGACGGACCGAAACGATCACGGTTTTCACGACGCGGCCCGACACTATTCACGGCGCGACCTTCCTGGTGCTCGCGCCGGAGCATCCGCTGGCCGCATCTCTGATCGCCAGCCACCCGGAGCGCGAAGCGCTCACCGCCTGGATCGAAAAGGTGCGCAAGACTCCGCGCATCGAGCGTGAGGGCGAGAGCTCGGCGAAGGAGGGGCGGGCGACCGGCGCGACGGCGGTCAACCCCGCGACCGGCGATCGGATTCCGATCTGGCTCGCCAACTATGTCCTGCCCGACTACGGCAGCGGCGCGATCATGGCGGTTCCGGCGCACGATGCGCGCGATCTCTTCTTCGCGCGCCAGGAGAGGCTGCCGATCCGACTCGTCTATTTCTCGGAGGGAATGGAAGGTCTCAGTACGCCGGTTGCGGCGGAAGAGCTGGACGAGCCAATCCTGAACCAGGGGCGGATTCGCGGCTGCGGCGATTTCGACGGCCTCGAGAGCGGTCAGGAGACGACCCGACGCTTCGTCGCCTGGATGGAGAAGGGCGGATGGGGCCGCGCCAAGGTGACCTTCCGGGTGCGCGACTGGCTGATCTCGCGGCAGCGCTACTGGGGGACGCCGATTCCGGTCGTCTATTGCGACAGCTGCGGCGTCGTTCCGGTGCCGGAGAAGGACCTGCCGATAGAGCTGCCGTACGACGTCGAGTTCACTGGCCGCGAGGGCAATCCGCTGTCGCGCTGTGCGGCGTTCGTCGAAACGACCTGTCCGCGGTGCAAGAAGCCGGGCCGGCGCGAGACGGATACGATGGACACCTTCGTCGACAGCTCCTGGTATTACCTGCGCTATCTCTCGCCGCGCGACTCGCAGCGTATCTTCGATCCCGAGACGGTGGCGCGGTGGGCCCCCGTCGACCAGTACATCGGCGGCATCGAGCACGCGATTCTGCATCTGCTCTACGCCCGTTTCGTCTGCCGGGTTCTCCACGACATGGGTCTCGTCCCCTTCGAGGAGCCGTTCACCAATCTGTTCAACCAGGGGATGATCACCCGCTACGCCGAGAAGACCGGGCGGGTAGAGAAGATGTCGAAGTCGAAAGGCAACGCGGTTTCCCCCGACCCGTTGATCGACGAGATGGGCGCCGACACCGAGAGGGTCTACACCCTCTTCCTCGGTCCACCCGAGGACGAAGTGGAGTGGAGCGACGAGGCGGTCTCCGGGGCGTACCGCTTTCTCAACCGCATCTGGAGGGTCGCGCAGCGGCTGGACGACTGTCCCCCGACGGCGCCATCCGACGCGGCGCTCGAGCGCCTGCGGCACGTCACCATTCAGCGCGTCACCCGGGATCTCGACCGCTTCAAGTTCAACACCGCGGTCGCCGCGCTGATGGAGTTCCTGAACGGCCTGACGCGCGCGGTCGAGGACAAGACGGCGTCGAAGATCTGTTGTGAGACGGCCCTCGACACCCTGGTGCAGCTGCTTCACCCAATGGCCCCGCACATCACCGAGGAATTGTGGGAGCTACGTGGCCACGGAGAGTCGCTGCTCGACACCGACTGGCCGCTGCTGGACGAGGCCAAGCTCGAGCGCCAGCAGTTCCTGCTCGTCGTGCAGGTCGACGGCAAGCTGCGCGACCGCATCGAGGTAGAGAGCTCCTGGGGCGAAGCCGAGGTCAGAAAATCGGTGCTCGAAAGTCCCAAGGTGCGGGAGCATCTCGCGGGCAAGGCGATTCAGAAGTTCGTGTTCATCCCCGGACGGCTGGTGAATCTGGTCACTCGAAAGGACATGCCGGCATGAAGCGTCTTCCGCTCTCCGCCCTGTTGATTTGCGTCGTCACCCTTGCCGGCTGCGGCTACTCGCTGGTCGGCAGGGGCTCGAATCTGCCGCCGGAGGTCCGCCGGGTGCAGCTCGTGCCGCTCGAGAACGCCACCCCACGCAGCCAGGTGGACCAGATCCTGACCCGCGCGCTCAACAGCGAGTTGGTCAACCGCCATCGCTTCGAGATTCTGAACGCGGTGGAAGGCGCCGACGCGGTGCTGAGCGGCAAGGTGAGCTCGTTCACTTTGAGCCCCGTGACCTTCGACTCGGAGGGCCGCGCGACCGAGTACGAGATCGCCATCGTGGTCAGCGTGGAGTTCAAGCAGGTGGCGCCGGAGAGGCTGCTCTACAAGA
>JBDTQT010000068.1:0-16519 GCA_039932055.1 Thermoanaerobaculia bacterium | reverse complement strand
GATCGTCTTGAGGATCACGACATCCCGATCCCCGACGACCACGAACTGTGTCCCTGGTTCTTGCACTGGCGCCGTTTCTCGGTGCCGACGAAGTGATTCGCGAGATCGCAGCAGCCGGCGGACCCGCACGCTGGACGCCGCCGCCGACCTTGCCGACCGACGATGTCGGACGCGAGCTCTGGAGCTGGCTTGCGCCCTGGGCCGTGAGCGGTCAGGCGACGCCTCTCTACCTGGGGTGGGGAAGCGAGGACTCTCTCGCGGGGGCGAACCGGATGCTGGCGTCTCTTCTGCCCCGAGAGCGTGTCCTGACGGCGCGCGGTCGTCACGATCGGGAGACCTGGACGCGCCTCCGGGAGCAGTTTCTGGAGCGAACAGCGCTTTGCCGGGAGGCGCTTTGAGGCGATTCGATGGCGCGGCCATAGCGGCATGACGTCGCCTCCGGCGCTGGCGCGCAGTCGCCGTGCCCGCCTGCGAACCCTCGACTTCGAGCCTCGGTCGGAAGAGTAGTTTCTACCCCCTCCCGACGGGAGGATCCGGGTAGAAAGCGCCCTTTTTCTTCGCTGGGTCGGCAGGTACCTTGCATTGATGTGCGGCTGTCCCGTCATCCGCGCGGGACTGCGGTCGGCTGGATTCACCGGCGGCAGGTTGTCGAACGGTGAGCGGCGCTCGCGAGAAGCGATCGCCGGACGACGAAGCCGGCCGACGGAGGTAGCGCCATGAGCTTCGACGATTGCCGGCCGCTGTACCTTCTGCCGTTCGACCACCGCCACTCCTACCTCAGCGGCATGTTCGCGTACGCGCCGCCGCTGACGGCGGAGCAACACGCCGCGGTGGTCGACAGCAAGCAGGTGATCTACGAGGGATTCCGGCAAGCGCTGGGAGGCGACCTGACAGCCTGCAATGCTGGCATTCTCGTCGACGAGGAATTCGGCGCAGCCATCCTCCGCGATGCGAAAGCGAGCGGGTACGTCACGGCGCTGGCGACCGAGAAGAGCGGGTCGGACGAGTTCGAGTTCGAGTACGGCGCGGCTTTCGCCGAGCACATCGCAGCCTTCGACCCGACCTTCGCCAAGGCGCTGGTGCGCTACAACCCCGAGGGCGACCCGGCGGTCAATGGGCGCCAAAGGGCCCGGCTCGTGGAGCTGTCCGAGAATTGTCGGGCGACGGGACGTCGGTTCATGTTCGAGCTGCTGGTGCCGGCGACGCCGGCGCAGCTCAGTCGTGTGCAGGACGACCCTGCGCTCTACGATCTGCGGGCCCGGCCGGAACTGATGCTCCGCACCATCCGCGAGCTGCAGGACGAGGGCGTCGAGCCGGATGTCTGGAAGGTCGAAGGACTGGACCGGAGAGAGGACTGTGAGCGCATCGTGGCCGCCGCGCAGGGCGGCGGCCGGCGCGACGTCGGCTGCATCGTGCTGGGGCGCGGGGCGGACGAGCGGAGGGTGGTGCGGTGGCTCACCGTCGCCGCGTCCGTGCCGGGATTCATCGGGTTCGCGGTCGGCCGCACCACGTTCTGGGATGCGGTGGCCGGGTACGTCGCCAAGCGTGCGACCCGCTCCGAGGCTGTGGATCGCATCGCCGCGCGCTATCGCGAATGGGCCGCGATCTTCGCGCCGGGGCGGGCCGCATGAAGATCAGCCCGCTCGCCGGCAAGCCGGCGCTCCCCGCGATGCTGGTGGACGTGGCCAAACTGGTCAGCGCCTACTACACGGAGGTACCCGATCCAGCGATCCCCGGACAGCGGGTCGCCTTTGGCACTTCGGGGCATCGGGGGTCGGCGTTCCAGAAGACCTTCAATGAGGATCACGTCCTCGCCATCACTCAAGCCATCTGCCGCTACCGCGCGCAACGGGGCATCGACGGCCCGCTTTTTCTCGGCATCGACACGCACGCGCTGTCCGTGCCGGCGTGCGCCACTGCGCTCGAGGTACTGGCGGCGAATGGCGTCGACGTCATGCTGGCCGAGGGCGACGAGTACACGCCGACCCCTGCGGTCTCGCACGCCATCCTCGCCTACAACCGAGGGCGGACCACGGGCCTGGCGGACGGCATCGTCGTCACGCCTTCGCACAATCCGCCGGAGGATGGTGGATTCAAGTACAACCCGCCCCACGGGGGGCCGGCGGAGACCGGCGTCACTCGCTGGATCGAAGCCCAGGCCAACGAGGTGCTGAAGCTCGGCCTCCAGGGCGTCAAGCGAGTGCCGCACGAGCGGGCGCTTGCTGCCGCCACGACCCACCGCTACGACTACCTCAACTCCTATGTGAACGATCTCGGCAAGGTGGTCGACATGGAAGCGATCGGTGGAGCAACCCTGCGCTTGGCCGTCGACCCGCTTGGCGGGGCCGGCGTCCACTACTGGGGGCCGATCGCCGCGCGCTACGGCCTGAATCTCACGGTCGTCAGCGAGACCGTCGATCCGACCTTCGGCTTCATGACGGTGGATTGGGACGGCCGCATCCGCATGGATCCCTCGTCTTCCTACGCCATGCAGCGCCTCATCGGCCTCAAAGATCGCTTCGACATCGCCTTCGCCTGCGACACCGACCACGACCGGCACGGGATCGTCGCTCCGAGCTCGGGTCTGTTGGCTGCGAATCACTATCTCGCGGTCGCCATCCATCACCTGTTCCCGCATCGCCAGCAGTGGCCGGCGAGCGCCGCGGTCGGCAAGACCGTGGTGAGCAGCGCGATGATCGATCGGGTAGCGGCGAAGCTGCGACGAAACCTGTACGAGGTGCCGGTGGGGTTCAAGTGGTTCGTCGACGGTCTCTACGACGGCTCCCTCGCCTTCGGCGGGGAGGAGAGCGCGGGGGCCTCCTTCCTCCGCCGCGACGGCACGGTCTGGACGACGGACAAGGACGGCATCGTCCCGGCACTGCTCGCGGCGGAAATCACCGCGCTCACCGGGCGCGACCCGGGGGAGATCTATCGCCAACTGGCGGACGAGCTCGGCGAGCCGGTCGCCGACCGGGTCGAGGCGCCCGCCACTCCGGCGCAGAAGCTGCGGCTGGCGGCGCTCTCGCCGCAGCAGATTCACTGCTCCGAACTGGCCGGGGAAACGGTCCAGAGCATCATCAGTGAGGCGCCGGGGAACCATGCGCCGATCGGCGGCGTGAAGGTCATCGCGCCGAACGGTTGGTTCGCCGCCCGGCCATCCGGCACCGAGGCCATCTACAAGATCTACGGAGAGAGCTTTGGTGGGAAGGATCATCTGCGTCGCATCGTCGAAGAGGCGCAGGCGATGGTCGACCGCGCGCTCGCTGCCCCGACAACGAGCAAGACCGAAGAAGGAAGAGGGACATGAGTTGCTGGAGTGACATCGCATGGATTGGCCGAAATGCCAGAAGCTAGTCGTCGAACGCTGCACAACCCAGAAGCGATCGGGAGACGCCGAGGCCAAACGAGCGCACCACGAGGTTGCCGCCGACACATGGAAGAGGGTCGCCGGCTCCGCCATTCACTGCGTCGGGGGGGGGCGGACTGGGGATCATGAACGCGATTTCACGTATCCGATGAACTGGTGGCTGGTGAGCATGGGCTGGAAGCACGGCATGACATGACGATCGACGAGGTGCTGGCCACCGGAGGCGCTCACGATCGGGATGCAGGGAGGCACGGATGCAGCTCGGAAGGATCGGACGGGGCAGCATGGGCGTCAACAAGGAGCCTCGCCTGAGGCGGGATGACGAGAAGAAAGAGGGAGGAAGCTGAGATGGCGAAATCGGCCAGCGGCCCGCCAGCGTCCGATGCGCTGGTGTTGTTCGGTGTCACCGGTGACCTCGCTCACAAAATGATCTTCCCGGCGCTCTACGCGATGGTGAAGAGGGGCGACCTCACCGTTCCGGTGATCGGCGTCGCTTTCCCGCCGTGGAGCCTGGCCCGGCTGCGCAAACACGCCGCGGAAGCGATACGGGGAGCGGGCCGAGTCGACGATGCGGCAGCCCTGCGCCGGCTGCTCTCCCTGCTCCGCTATGTGTCTGGCGACTACAACAACCCGGCGACCTTCACGGCGTTGCGGCGGGCGCTCGGCGATGCCCGGCGCCCGGCGCACTACCTGGCCATTCCGCCATCCCTGTTCGCCACGGTCATCGACGGTATTGGAGCAGCTGGCCTCGCCGATCACGCGCGGGTCATCGTCGAGAAACCGTTCGGCCGCGACCTGGCCTCGGCGCGCGGGCTCAACCGGGTCGCGCTGTCCGTCTTTCCGGAGAATTCGATCTTCCGCATCGATCACTTCCTCGGCAAGGAAGCGATCATGAACATCCTCTACTTCCGCTTCGCCAACTCGTTCCTGGAGCCGATCTGGAACCGCAACTACGTGGCCAGCGTCCAGGTGACCCTCGCCGAGCAGTTCGGCGTCGATGGGCGCGGGGCGTTCTACGAGACGGCCGGCTGTCTGCGCGATGTGGTCGAGAATCACCTTTTTCAGATCGTCGCCCTCCTCGCCATGGAGCCGCCGGCTTACCAGGGCTTCGGTGCCGTGCACAACGAAAAAGCGGCGGTCTTCCATGCCATGCGGCCGCTGGAGAGTGGCGACGTGGTCCGCGGCCAGTATGCTGGTTACCGCAGAGAGCCGGCTGTGGCACGGAGCTCCGACGTGGAGACGTTCTGCGCCCTGCGGCTCTTCATCGACTCCTGGCGCTGGCAGGGAGTGCCGTGGTACCTGCGCTCGGGCAAGCGTTTGGCCGGGACCGCCGCCGAGGTTTTCGTCGAGCTCAAGCCGCCGCCGCAGTGCCTCTTCTCCGACTCCGCGCCAACGGAGGGCCCGGCCAACTACCTGCGATTCAGGCTCTCCCCCAACTCTGCCGTCGCCCTCGCCGCGCGCGTCAAGCGCGACGGCAGGGAGTTCGTCGGCGACCAGCGCGAGCTCTGTCTGGTGGACCACCAGCCCGGAGAAGAGACGCCTTACGAGCGGCTCCTGACCGACGCCATGGCCGGTGACGGCGCTCTCTTCACCCGGGAAGACGCGGTAGAGGCCGCCTGGGCAGTGGTCGATCGAGTCTTGAAGCGCCCGCGCCCGGTGCATCGCTACAAGCCCGGAAGCTGGGGCCCCAAGGAGGCGGATGCGCTCCTCGCGGCGGGCGGCGGCTGGCACAATCCCGAGCTCGACGAGGATAACGCGTGATGGCACCGCAACAGAACGCTGCAGATCAGCCCGGGCTGGATGTCGTCGTCTTCCTCGACTGCGACAACACGCTGCTCGACAACGATCTCGTGCAGGAAGATCTCCGCGAGCATCTCGCCAGGGAGTTCGGGAGCGAGTGCCGCGACCGCTACTGGGCCATTCTCGAGGCGCTGCGCACCGAGCTCGGCTACGTCGACTACCTCGGCGCCCTGCAGCGCTACCGAATCGAGAGGATCGACGACACTCGATTGCTGCAGATGTCGTCGTTCCTGGTGGACTATCCGTTCGCCAGCCGCCTCTATCCCGGCGCGCTCGACGCCATCCGCCATCTGCGGACCTTGGGTCTGACCGTCATTCTCTCCGATGGCGACGTCGTCTTCCAGCCGCGCAAGATCCAGCGTTCGGGCCTATGGGCGGCGGTCGAGGGCCGCGTGCTGATCTACATCCACAAGGAGCGGATGCTGGAGGCCGTCGCCGTGCACTACCCGGCACGGCACTACGTCATGGTGGACGACAAGCTACGCCTCCTGGCGGCGATGAAGAAGGTGTGGGGAGACCGCGTGACGACGGTGTTCCCGCGCCAGGGCCACTATGCGCTCGATCCCGCCAATATCAAGGCGTATCCCGCCGCCGATCTAACGATCGAGCGGATCGGCGATCTGGTCGCTTTCGATCTCCCCGCGCTGCTCGGCACGAGGACCGCCGGGCGGCCGCCAGGAGGATCAAAATGAAGGCGGCGCAATCCGATCGGTGCGGAGGCTCGGCCTGCCTATGACTCCAACCATCAGGTCCGGCATCCTGGCGATCAACGGCGGCTCGTCGAGCATCCGCTTTGCGATCTATGACCGCGGCACAACTCTGAACCGCGGGCTCGAAGGGAAGGTCGACCGCATCGGTTCGCGCGGTACGGCCCTCATCGTCAAAGATCCGCCAGCCGCGGCGCAGGCCGCCCGCCCTCTTCCGGCCGGCGACCATCGCTCGGCTGCGGCTTTTCTCCTGGACTGGCTCGAAGCCCAGCCGGCCTTCGCGTCGGTCAGGGCGGTGGGTCACCGTGTCGTCCACGGAATGAAGCACTCCGCTCCGGAGCGGGTCACACCGCGGCTGCTCGCGGAGCTGCACCGCATCTCGCCCTACGACCCCGACCACCTCCGGCGCGAGATCGCGGTGATCGAGATGATCTCGAAGCGCCACCCCGGGCTGCCCCAGGTGGCCTGTTTCGACACCGCGTTCCACCGCACCATGCCGCCGGTCGCCAGATTGCTGCCGCTCCCTCGCCGCTACGCTGCCAAGGGTGTCGAGCGCTACGGCTTCCATGGCCTCTCCTACGCCTATCTGATGGAGGAGCTCGGCCGCCTCGATCCCGCGGCGGCAAGAGGGCGCGTCATCCTCGCGCATCTCGGAAATGGCGCCAGCCTGGCCGCCGTGCGCCACGGCGAAAGCATCGACACCAGCATGGGTTTCACGCCGACGGCGGGATTGGTAATGGGTACCCGCACCGGCGATCTGGACCCTGGGCTGGTCTATTACCTGGCGCGCAAGGAAAGGATGACCGCCCCCCAGTTCCAGCGCATGGTGAACCATGAGTCCGGCCTCCTCGGAGTCTCCGGGACGAGCTCCGACATGCAGCAGCTGCTCGAGCAGGAAGCGGATAGCGCCCCGGCGTCGGACGCCGTGGCGCTGTTCTGCTATCAGGCGAAGAAGTGGATCGGAGCTTTCGCCGCCGCGCTCGGTGGCGTGGACACGCTCGTCTTCGCCGGCGGCATCGGCGAGAACGCGCCGGTCGTCCGGGAGAGGATCTGCGAGGGCCTCGGCTTTCTCGGCGTCGAGCTCGTCCGGGATCTCAATTCGACGAACGCGCCGCTGATCTCGCCGGCCAGCGGGCGCGTGCAGGTAAGGGTCATTCACACCGACGAGGAGCTGATGATCGCGAGATCCGTCGTCCGCCTCCTCGATCTCGGCTCACCTTGGGACACTTGAACCATGAATGAAGAGACGCTCACGCCGCAGTTTCTCGACAAGATCGACGCCTACTGGCGCGCGGCCAACTACCTCTCGGTCGGCCAGATCTTTCTCTACGACAATCCACTTCTGCAGCGTCCGCTGGCACTCTCGGATGTAAAGCGCATGCTGCTCGGGCACTGGGGCACGACTCCCGGCCAGAACTTCATCTATGCACACCTCAACCGGGTCATCCGGAAGTTCGACCTGGACATGATCTACGTCTCCGGTCCCGGGCACGGCGGCCCCGCGGTCGTGGCCAACACCTATCTCGAGGGCACCTACAGCGAGATCTATCCCGACATCAGCCGGGACGAGGCCGGGCTGCGAAAGCTCTTCCTGCAGTTCTCGTTTCCCGGCGGAATCCCCAGCCATGCGTCGCCGGAGTGCCCGGGATCGATCCACGAGGGCGGCGAGCTGGGGTATTCGCTCAGCCACTCCTTCGGCGCGGTGTTCGACAATCCCGACCTCATCGTCGCTTGCGTCGTCGGAGACGGCGAGGCGGAAACCGGACCGCTGGCCACGGCGTGGCATTCCAACAAGTTTCTCGATCCCGCCACTGACGGTGCGGTGCTGCCGATCCTTCATCTCAACGGCTACAAGATCTCCAACCCGACTGTCCTCGCCCGCATCACCCGCGAGGAGCTGGAGCAGCTGCTCCGCGGCTACGGCTGGACACCCCACTTCGTGGAAGGACACGAACCGGCGCCGATGCACGAGGCGATGGCCGAAGCGCTCGACGAGGTGGTCGCGCAGATCCGGAGCATCCAGCACGACGCCCGCGTGAGGGGCAACCTCACGCGGCCGCGCTGGCCGATGATCGTCCTCGTCTCACCGAAGGGCTGGACGGGGCCGAAGGTCGTCGATGGCCTGGAGATCGAAGGCACCTTTCGTGCGCACCAGGTTCCGCTGCACCCCCACGCCCATCCGGAGCATCTGGCACTGCTGGAGGAGTGGTTGCGAAGCTACCGGCCAGCGGAGCTCTTCGATGAAGAAGGGCGCCTCAGGCCCGAGCTCGCCGAGCTCGCTCCCGAGGGCGAACGCCGCATGGGCGCGAATCCCCACGCCAACGGCGGCCTGCTGCTCCGCGACCTGACGATGCCGGACTTCCGCGACCATGCGGTCGAGGTGCCCTCACCCGGAGTGCGCGGCATCGGTGACACGCACGTGCTGGGGCGTTTCCTTCGCGATGTCGAACGACGGAACAGAGGCGAGCGGAATTTCCGTGTGTTCGGACCGGACGAAACCCTTTCGAACGGCCTCGAAGCCCTCTTCGAAGTGACCGAGCGCCAATGGGACGCCGCCACGGTGCCGAACGACGAGTGGCTCGCACCCACCGGCCGGGTGATGGAGATGCTCAGCGAACACCAGTGCGAGGGCTGGCTCGAGGGCTACCTGCTGACCGGCCGCCATGGGTTGTTCAACTGCTACGAAGCGTTCATCCACATCGTCGATTCGATGTTCAACCAGCACGCCAAGTGGCTGGAGGTCTCGTCGCGCCTGCCCTGGCGGCGGAAGATCGCGTCCCTGAACTACCTGTTGGCCTCCCACGTCTGGCGCCAGGATCACAACGGCTTCACCCACCAGGATCCCGGGTTCATCGACGTCGTCATGAACAAGAAGGCCAGCGTCGTGCGCGCCTATTTTCCTCCGGACGCCAACTGTCTGCTGTCGGTCGTCGACCACTGCCTGCGCAGTAGGCACTACGTCAATGTCGTCATCGCGGGCAAGCATCCCGCCCCGCAATGGCTGGCGATGGAAGCCGCGGTCGAGCACTGCACCGCGGGCATCGGAATATGGCAGTGGGCCAGCAACGACCGGGGCCATGGACCGGACGTGGTCATGGCCTGCTGTGGCGACGTGCCCACACTGGAGACTCTCGCCGCGGTGTCGATCCTGCGCCAGCACTTGCCTGAGCTCGCGATCCAGGTGGTCAACGTCGTCGATCTCATGAAGCTGCAGCCGCAGAGTGAACACCCGCACGGGCTCCCGGACCCGGCTTTCGACGCCCTCTTCACCACCGACAAGCCGGTCATTTTCGCCTTCCATGCCTACCCCTGGCTGATCCACCGGCTGACCTACCGGCGCACCAACCACGACAACATCCACGTGCGCGGCTACAAGGAGGAAGGAACCATCACGACGCCGTTCGACATGACGGTGCTGAACGATCTCGATCGCTTCCACCTGGCGATGGACACCGTCGACCGCCTGCCTCAGACGGGCGCCAGGGGCATCGAGTTGAAGCGAGAGCTCGCCGAGAAACTGCTCGAGCACAAGCGGTACATCGACCTGCACGGCGAGGACATGCCGGAAATCCGCAATTGGGCCTGGAGCGGCGGCGAGTGAAGACCGCTGCGAGTCGGATCGCAAGGCAAGGGACCACGCGCGACCTGATCACGCGCTCGTTTCAGGGCCCATCCGGGAGACTTGGATGAGCAAGCTCGACCGCCATCGGACAGTGGAACAGGATGTGGCGCTCGGCGTTCGGCAGATCGTGGACATGGCGTTGCGGGCCCTTTCGCCAGGCGTCAACGACACCACAACGGCGGCGAGTGCTCTTCGAGCACGTGCAGGCGATTGCCGAATTGGCGGATCGCACCGTCGATTCACCGCGCGACCGGGCGAGTTTCGAAAGTGGACTGGCGAGTGCGCTCGAGGCCCTCGAAACCGAGTCGGCATCGACGCACTCGAGGAACCCGGGGTGGAATAACCGGCAAGGGGAGTCAGGCGAGGCAGGACGACAGGAGTCACGATGAAAGCAACTCAGCAGCTACACGAACTCGGTCAGAGTCTCTGGCTCGACAACATCACTCGCGGCATCCTGGACGATGGCACGCTCCAGCGCCACATCAGTGAGCTGTCGGTCACGGGTCTGACCTCGAACCCCACTATTTTCGATCGCGCCATCCAGAACGGCGATCTCTACGACGACGCCATCCGCCGGAAAGCGGCGGAGGGGAGTTCGGGAGAGGCTCTGTTTTTCGAGCTGGCGATAGAGGACCTGGTCCGCGCCGCGGACCTCTTTCGCCCGGTCCACGACCGCACGGGTGGAATCGATGGCTGGGTGTCGCTGGAGGTTTCGCCACTCCTGGCCAACGACGCTGCCGGCACGATACGCGCGGCGGACGAGCTCTACGGCCGGGCCCAACGCCCGAATCTGTTGATCAAGATTCCGGGCACGCCGGAAGGCTGCGTTGCGATCGAGCGGTCGATCTACGGCGGTGTGCCGGTCAACGTGACCCTGCTCTTCTCTGCGGCGCAGTACATCGCGGCGGCCGAGTCCTACATGCGGGGTATCGAGCGGCGGATCGCGGCGGGCTTCGATCCGCGGATCGGCTCGGTCGCCTCGCTTTTCATCAGCCGCTGGGACGTGGCGGTCAAGGACACGGCGCCGGCGATGCTCCGCAATCGCCTCGGCATCGCGATCGCCCGGCGGGTCTACCGCGAGTATCGAAACCTGCTGGCGTCGCCGCGCTGGCGCGCGCTCGCCGCCGCCGGCGCGCGGCCGCAGCGACTCCTCTGGGCCAGCACCAGCACCAAGGATCCCGATGCGCGGGACACGCTCTACGTCGAAGCGCTGGCGGCACCCGATACCATCGATACGATCCCCGAAAGGACGCTTGCCGCCTTCGCTGACCACGGCCGGGTGGAGGGAGGGATGCCCCCTGACGGCGGCGACGCCGAAGCAGTGCTCGCCGAATTCACCCGGGCCGGCATAGATGATGCGGCGCTCGCGGCCCGGCTTCAGCTCGAGGGTGCGGCGGCGTTCGAGGCGTCCTGGAAGGACCTCCTCGCGCGCGTGGCCGCGAAGTGCGCGACGCTCGCGCAGCCGGATCGCGCCGCCGTGGGCAAGCCATGACGGCGAAGGTACCGGCGCCGGGCCGACCGCTCACCGAGCGCCCAGCGTGGAAGGCGCTTCAAGAGCACTTCGGCGAGGTTGCCAAGCTGCATCTGCGGGAGATCTTCGCCTCCGACCCGACGCGAGGCCAACGCTTGACCGCCGAGGCTGTGGGCCTTTATCTCGACTATTCCAAGCACCGCGTCACCGACGAGACTCTCCGGCTGCTGTTCCGGCTGGCGGTCGACTGCGGCCTTGCCGGACGCATCGAGGCCATGTTCAACGGCGAGAAGATCAACCTGACGGAGAAGCGGGCTGTGCTCCATGTCGCCCTGCGCGCGCCTGCCGGCGAGCGGATCCCCGTGGATGGCGTCGATGTCGTGCCCGAGGTGCACGCGGTCCTCGAGCGCATGGCGGCTTTCGCCGAGGACGTCCGCGCCGGCCGCTTCACGGGCCACACGGGCCGGCCCCTGCGCAACGTCGTCAACATCGGCATCGGCGGTTCCGATCTCGGTCCGGTGATGTCCTACGAGGCGCTGCGCCACTACAGCCGGCGGGACATGACCTTCCGCTTCGTTTCCAACATCGACGGCACGGACTTCGTCGAGGCGACTCGCGACCTCGACCCCGAAGAGACGCTGTTCATCGTCTGCTCCAAGACGTTCACGACGCTCGAGACCCTGACCAATGCGCATTCGGCCCGCGCCTGGAGCCTGCGCGCGCTGGGCGACGAGAAGGCGGTGCGCCGGCATTTCGTCGCCGTCTCCACGAACGCCGAGGGCGTGGCGAAGTTCGGCATCGATCCCGCCAACATGTTCGGCTTCTGGGACTGGGTCGGCGGGCGCTATTCCATGGACTCGGCGATCGGGCTCTCGACGATGCTAGCGGTGGGCCCAGAGCATTTCCGCGCGATGCTCGCCGGGTTCCACGCGATGGACCAGCATTTCCGTAGCGCCCCCTTCGAGCGGAACCTGCCGGTGATCCTGGGGCTCCTGGCGGTCTGGTACGCCGACTTCTTCGACGCGCGGACGCTCGCTGTCCTGCCCTACGAGCAGTACCTCAAACGCTTTCCAGCCTACCTGCAGCAACTGACCATGGAGAGCAACGGCAAGCACGTCACGCTTGAAGGCGTACGCGTCGACTACCAGACGAGCCCGATCGTCTGGGGGGAGCCGGGCACCAATGGGCAGCATTCCTTCTACCAGCTGATCCATCAGGGCACGAAGCTCGTTCCTTGCGACTTCATCGCCTTCTGCCGGTCACTCAACCCGCTCGAGGATCACCACGACCTCCTGATGGCCAACGTCTTCGCACAGACCGAGGCCCTCGCTTTCGGCAAGACCGCAAGCGAGGTCGAGGCGGAGGGGACGCCGGCCTGGCGGGTGCCGCATCGGGTCTTCGAGGGCAACCGGCCGACGACGACGATTCTTGCCGACTGCCTGACACCGGCGACGCTGGGGTCGCTCGTGGCGCTCTACGAGCACAGCGTCTTCACCCAAGGCGTGATCTGGAACATCGACTCTTTCGATCAATGGGGCGTGGAGCTGGGCAAGGCGCTGGCCCAGCGAATCGGCGGCGAGCTACAGGGCGACGTCCCGCCGGCCGATGGCCACGACAGCTCGACCACGGCGTTGATCGGGCGGTACATGAAGGCGAGAAAGGAGAGCCCGAAATGACCCCACTTGCCGGCACTGTCGAC
Organism: Thermoanaerobaculia bacterium; assembly: GCA_039932055.1. Taxonomy (GTDB): domain Bacteria; phylum Acidobacteriota; class Thermoanaerobaculia; order Multivoradales; family JAGPDF01; genus JAGPDF01. The sequence continues at coordinate 3,853 of JBDTQT010000068.1, read as the reverse complement.
GATCTCTGCATCGACACCATCCGCACGCTCAGTATCGATGCGGTTCAGAAGGCGGCATCGGGGAATCCGGGGATGTCGATGGGCGCGGCGTCGATGGCCTGCGTGCTGTGGACCCGCCATCTGCGCCACGACCCTGCGGATCCGGAGTGGATGAGCCGCGACCGGTTCGTTCTCACGGCGGGGCACGGAAGCTTGTTGCTCTAAAGCCTGTTGTTTCTGACCGGATACGGACTCACCCTCGACGCCAACGAGACGGTCGAGGCGTGGCGCATCGCCCTGCAGCACAGGACCGAGTCGATCGGGCTGGTGCTCACCCGGTGACCCGGTCGTCGACCCCGTAGTTTCTACCTTCCTTTCGGCGTTGCCGGCGCGTAGAAACTGCTCTTCACGCCGATTCGCATGAAGCCTAGGTTGGAGGCTGAAGGTGGGGACCGACGAATTCCTGGAGAGCCCTCTCCCAGGTTTGCCCATGGTCGGACCCTGGAGAAAGGGAAGATCGAGATGCCCATTCGATTCAACGCAGAGAATTCGGGCAGGGTTCTCGTCGTTCACGTCAGCGGCAAACTGACCAAGGCGGACTACGAGCAGTTCGTTCCCGAAGTCGAGCGGCTGGTCCGGCAGCATGGGAAGTTGCGCCTGCTGTTCGACATGACCGGCTTCCACGGCTGGGAGCTCGGCGCGGCGTGGGAAGATCTCAAGTTCGGCCTCGCGCACTTCGCCGACATTGAGCGGCTGGCGATGGTCGGGGAGAAGCGTTGGCAGGAGGGCATGACAACCTTCGTCAAGCCATTCACCAGCGCGAGCGTCCGGTACTTCGACCACGTTGCCATGGTCGAGGCACGCAAGTGGTTGGGCGAGGCGTAGCGGCTTCGGCCGCGATCGTTGCCAGGCACCATGCCCGCTGACGCTCACGGACAGCCGCCGCCTGCCGGAGCGAACGCGCCAGTCCATTCGGGCACTGTGGTCGCGGTGCGCGGCAGCGTGGTGGATATCCGGTTCGAGGACCGGCTGCCGCCGATCTACTCCCTCCTCAGGACCGGCCCGGAAGGGCGCATCGCCATCGAAGTGCTGATGCAGCGCGATCGCCATCACGTCCGCGGGATCGCTTTGAATCCCACCCAGGGTCTGGCGCGGGGCATGGCGGTGGAAGACACCGGCGGGCCTTTGAAAGTGCCGGTGGGCAAGGGACTGCTGTCGCGCATGTTCGACGTCTTCGGGAACCCCATCGATCGTCAGCCGCCACCAGCCGGCGTTTCCTGGCGCACGATTCATCGCGACCCGCCGCCGTTGTCCAGCCGCTCCACGAAGTCGGAAGTCTTCACCACCGGCATCAAGGTGATCGACGTGCTGGTGCCTCTGGAGCGTGGTGGCAAGGCCGGCCTGTTCGGGGGCGCGGGCGTCGGCAAGACGGTGTTGCTCACCGAGATGATTCACAACATGGTCGCGCAGCAGGAGGGCGTGAGCATCTTTTGTGGCATCGGCGAGCGCTGTCGCGAAGGGGAGGAGCTCTACCACGACATGAAGGAGGCCGGGGTACTCCCTCAAATGGTCATGATGTTCGGCCAGATGAACGAGCCGCCGGGCGCCCGGTTTCGCGTCGGCCAGGCAGCGCTCACGATGGCCGAGTACTTCCGGGACGACGAGCATCGCGACGTTTTGCTGCTCATCGACAACATCTTCCGCTTCATCCAGGCGGGCATGGAGGTGTCGGGCCTGATGGGGCAGATGCCGTCGCGTCTCGGCTACCAGCCCACGATGGGCACCGAGCTGTCGGGTCTGGAGGAGCGCATCGCCAACACCGACGCCGGGGCCATCACCTCCATTCAGGCGGTCTACGTGCCGGCGGACGACCTCACCGACCCGGCGGCGGTGCACACGTTCTCGCACCTCTCTGCCTCGATCGTCCTCTCCCGGAAGCGGGCGAGCGAGGGACTGTACCCGGCTGTCGATCTGCTGCAATCCAATTCGAAGATGGCGACCCCGACGATCATCGGGGAACGGCACTACCTCCTCGGCCAGGAGATCCGCAAGACGCTGGCGCAGTACGAGCAGCTCAAGGACATCATCGCCATGCTCGGCATGGAGCAGCTGTCTCCGGAGGACCGCAAGGTGGTCGGGCGCGCCCGTCGGCTCGAGCGCTTCTTGACCCAGCCGTTCTTCGCGACCGAGCAGTTCAGCGGCATTGAGGGCAAGACCGTCAGCCTGGAGGACGCGATCGATGGCTGCGAGCGCATCCTGCGCGACGAGTTCGAAACCTTCCCCGAGAATGCGCTTTACATGATCGGCGCGGTGGACGAGGCGCGTGCGAAGGCCAACGTGAAGGCCAAAGCAGGCAATTGATGGCTATGAATCTCAAGGTGCTGCTGCCCTTCGGAGTCTTCGTCGACAAGGTTGGCGTCTCCCGCATCGTGGCGGAGACCCCGGAGGGCTCCTTTGGGCTCTTGCCGCGCCGACGCGACTGCACTGCGGCGCTCGCGCCGGGAATCCTGATCTACGAGACCGCAGAGGAGGGCGAGGTCTACGTGGCAGTAGACGAAGGCGTGATGGTCAAGACCGGCGCTACCGTCCTGGTGTCCGTCCGCCGGGCGCTGAGCGGCAAAAATCTCGGCGACCTCCGCGCTGCCGTCGAGCAGGAGTTCCTGACGCTGGACGAACACGAGCAGAGCTTGCGCACGGTGGAAACGAAGATGGAGGCGGAGCTGGTGCGGCGTCTGCGGAGCCTGCACAGTGAGTGACGAGCCGACCCGGGGACCGGCGAGCCCCCGGCCGACCTTCGCCGAACAGGTCGGCGCGAAGGCAGAGCGCAAGCTCGAGGCGCGGCGTCGCGCCGGGCAGGGTGTCTGGTTCGGCCTGGGAATGATGGGACTCATTGGATGGTCGGTGGCCGTTCCGACGCTGCTCGGCGCGGCGCTCGGTGCTTGGTTGGACCACCGGCATCCGGGCAGGCTCTCCTGGACGCTGGCGCTCCTGGTGGCCGGCCTCACGGTCGGTTGTCTGAATGCGTGGCACTGGGTTGCCAGGCAGGAGGAGGCGATGCGGGAAGGAGGGAGGGGCGATGAATGAAACGCTGACGTTGGCTCTGGCATGGGCGGCGGGGACGGTGCTCGGAGCGATCTTTTTCGGCGGCCTCTGGTGGACCGTTCGCGAAGGAGTTGCCCACCGGCAACCAGCCCTCCTGTTCCTCGGCAGCCTGCTGCTGCGGATGAGCATCGCCCTGGCCGGCTTCTACTTCGTTTCGGACGGCCATTGGGAGCGGCTGCTGGGCTGTCTGGTCGGATTCCTCGCGGCGCGCTTCGTCGTTACCTGGCTGACGCGACCGTCCGGCGCGGAGCGGAACCGCCCGGTGGCGGAGGCGAACCATGCGCCTTAGTCCCGACGCGATGATCTTCTGGCAGCTCGGGTTCTTCAAGCTCAACGCCACGATCGCGTTCACCTGGGCGCTGATGGTCGTCCTGACCGTCGGCTCGAAACTCCTGACGCGCAAGCTCTCCACTGGCCTGACGCGCTCCCGCTGGCAGAATTTCCTGGAGATCGTCGTCACCGCGATCGTGAAGCAGATCGGGGAGGTCGGTCTCCGGCACCCGGAGAAGTACATCGGCTTTCTCGGCACGCTCTTCCTGTTCGTAGCCTCGGCCAGCCTCTGCACCGTCATCCCCGGCTTCGAGCCGCCGACCGGCTCGCTCTCGACCACCGCGGCGCTCGCGCTCAGCGTTTTCGTGGCGGTGCCGCTCTTCGGCGTCGAGGCTAAGGGCCTCCGCGGATATCTCGCGTCCTATTTGAAGCCGACGGTCATCATGTTGCCGTTCAACATCATCAGCGAGCTCTCGCGCACGCTGGCCCTGGCCGTCCGGCT
>JBDTQT010000067.1:0-16577 GCA_039932055.1 Thermoanaerobaculia bacterium | reverse complement strand
CTTGGCGAAGGCGATCTCCACCGCCCGCACCTGCTCGATGCGCGCCGCGCGCTCGGCGGCGGCATCGGCCGTCCATCCCGCCGAGCTTCCCGCCACCGTCGCCAACAGTCCCAGCACCGACGCCAGATTTCTTCGCCGCATGAAATTTCCCCCTGACTGCCAGATTCGCCGCCGATTTCGCGTCCTACTCCAATACGGGAATCCGGGAGAGGAGTTGCTTGTGACCATTTACCATGACCATGGTGATATCCTTGTGACCATGAAGACCGTTCCTGCCGGCCAGTTCAAGGCCAGGTGCCTGCAGATCATGGATGAGGTCGGAGCGACCGGCGAGTCCATCATCGTGACCAAGCGCGGCCGCCCGGTAGCCAAGCTCGTCCCGGTCCGCGAGGCGGATCCCGGCTCCATCTTCGGCTGCATGCGCGACTCCGCCCGCATCGTCGGCGACATCACGCTTTCACCCTGGCAGGAGGAGTTCGGGAATCGCGATCCTATCGTCGAGAAGTGGGAGCGGCTGAACAAGTGATCGTGCTCGACACCCACGCCTGGGTACAACTGGGACTCGATCCCGAACGGTTGTCGCGCCGCGCCCACTCCGCGATCCGGCGCCAGCGCCACGGAGTCGAGATCTCGGCCTTCACCCTCTGGGAGACCGCTTGGCACGTGCGGCGAGGCCACATCCAGCCGAAGAAGCCGCTCGATGAGTGGTTGCCGGAGTTCGCCGCGGCGCTGCAGTCGCGGGTTCACGCGCTCTCGACGGAGATCGTCGTTCAGGCAGCGATGCTGGCGGAGACTTTTCCTTCCGACCCCGGCGACCGCCTGATCACGGCGACAGCCATCGTTCTCGGCTGCCCTCTCGTGACCGCCGACGAGAAGATTCGCGCCGCGAAAGTCGTCGAGACGATCTGGTAGCGGCTCGCACCGTCAGGCGACGGTGACCTCCGGGCAGAGGTAGACGTCCTGGATGGCGTTGAGCAGGGCGACGCCCTCCTTGCGCGGGCGCTGGAACGCCTTGCGGCCGGAGATGAGCCCCATGCCGCCGCCGCGCTTGTTGATGACCGCCGTGCGCACTGCCTCCACGAGATCGCTCTCCCCCGCCGAGGCGCCGCCCGAATTGATCAGCCCGATCTTCCCCATGTAGCAGTTCGCCACCTGCCAGCGCACGTAGTCGACCGGGTGATCGGCTACCAACTGGCCGTAGACCCGCTTGTCGGTCTTGCCGAACTTGGGCAGGAATTTGTAGCCGCCGTTCAGGGTCGGCAGCTTCTGCTTGATGATGTCTGCCGAGAGCGTCACTCCCAGGTGATTCGCCTGCGCCGTCAAGTCGGCGGAGGTGTGGTGGTCGACGCCGTCCTTGGCGAACGCGGGATTGCGCAGGTAGCACCAGAGGATCGTCGCCATGCCCATCTCGTGCGCCGCGGAGAAAGCTTCCCCGACCTCCTCGATCTCGCGGTCGGCGTCGTCCGAGCCGAAGTAGATCGTCGCGCCCACCGCCGCGCACCCCATATCCCAGGCCTGCTCGACACGGGCGAACATCGTTTGCCGAGCGCCGTTGGGATAGGTCAGCAGCTGGTTGTGGTTGATCTTGAGGATGAACGGGATCTTGTGCGCGTACCTCCTGGCTACCAGCCCGAGCCCGCCGAGCGTGCAGGCGACCGCGTTACAGCCGCCTTCGATCGCCAGTTCGACGATCTTCTGCGGGTCGAAGTAGTCGGGATTCGGCGCGAAGGAGGCCGCCGCGGAGTGCTCGATCCCCTGATCGACCGGCAGGATCGAGAGATAGCCGGTCTTCGCCAGCCGGCCGGTCGAGTGGATGCGCTCCAGGTTGACCATCACCTGCGGGTTGCGGTCCGAATCGCCGAAGCTCTCTCCGACATGGTCGGGGGAGGGGGTCCGAATACTCTCCTTCGGCACGCCCTTGCAGACGAACGACAGGAGGTTCTCGGCATCGGTGCCGAGTTGCGAATGAATGCGATCGATCGTGCTCATCTCGTTTCCCTTCTCGTGTCTCGCGTCCACAAAGTATTCCACAACTCCGCAGCCCGCCCGGGCTAGCGTTGGACCCGCTTCCCTCGGCGCCGGAGTGCCATCGCGTCGCGAGCCGCCCGTTCGACCGCTGCGAGATCTTCGCGCAGACTGGCCAGGGGCTCGGCAGCGAGCCTCTCGCCGGCAAAGCTCTCGCGGAGGTAGCTCGCCACCAGTCGCGAGGTCGCCGGCGCGGCTGCGGGCAGCCGGCGGCGGGCAAAGTCGGCGAGCGCGAGCGGCCCGAGCCAGGGCTGCAGACCCAGGCCGGCCCCGGCAAGTGTCAGGCGCAGGGCGAGGTAGGCGCGGGTGGCGTTCCACTCCTCTTTTCGCCGCAGAACGAGGAGGATCCCGACGACGGCGACGAGCAGCGCTCCGCTCACCGCCCAGACGGAGAGCTTGCGCCAGAACGGCGTCGCTTCTCCCGCCGCGGCAGCTGCCGCGGCCGGTTCGCTGGCGGCGGTGCTCGCCGGAGCCGCGGCCGGGCTCGGGCCGCGGGTTGCCCGGAACAGATCCTTGGCAAACTGATCCCAGAGCGTGCGCAAACGGAAGAAGATGCCGACCTGATCGGAGAAATCGTACGAGATCACGTAGCGGTCCCAGCGGAAGAGAACGAACTCCCAGGCCTCGCGCACCGTGCCGAAGAGGCTCTCCGGCTCGCTGGTCGGCCGACCGGACGGCGGGGTCGGATCGAAGATCCGCCAGCCGGCGTCGGGAAGGTAGCCCTCGACCCAGGCGTGGGCATTCGATTGCCGCACCACCCAGGCCCGCTCCCAGGGGGCGTACTCGGCGCCGAGAAAGCCGGTGACCAGGCGCGCTGGAATCCCCTGCGCCCTGAGCAGCAGCACCATCGCCGAAGCGAAGTACTCGCAATGCCCGCGTTTGGCTTCGAGGAGAAAGTATTCGATCGGGCGGTCGCCCCCCCTGCCGATGAACTCCAGGGTGTAGCCGTAATCGAACAGCAGGTGGCGCTCGATCCGCTGCGCGCGCTCACCCGGCGTTCCGCTCCCCGCCCACTCCGCGGCGAGCGCGGCGATCGGCGGCGTCACGCCGCCGAGGTCGAGCGCGGTGTCGGCGGGCCCCGGGGGATCGGCGAGCGAGACTTCGGCGCTACCCAGCTCGACCCTGTAGTCGAGGACGGCTCCCGGCATCCCCTTGAGCGAGAGTGCGCCACCGCCGTCGAGGTCGAGGACCGCGAGGTCGAGGTCCACCGCCAGCGTCTCCATGGGAACGATCAGGCTTGTCGAGCGCAGTGGCTCGAGAGCAATCTGCACCGCGCCGGCGCGATCGGCGGAGGCGAGGCGGAAGGAACCCTCGCGGGGATTGCGCCGCAGCGTACGGCTCACGCCACTGCGACGCCAGGTCCGGCCCTGCCAGATGTCGTAGGTCGCCGCCTTGAAACGCATCGCTCCCGGCGGCGAGGAGGCGCCGCTGAAGGTGAGCCGCATGGCGATCTGACGGTTGTCCCGGATGCGCCCGATCAGGTCGAGACTCATCGCGTCGGAGAACCCGGCCCGCGCCTCCTGCTGTCCGCCCCCCCCGCCGGGACCGAGGATGTAGGGCGAGCGCACCCGGGGCAGAAGGGCGAAGAACGGCACGGCGAGCAGCAGCGTCGCCGCCACTGCGCCAAGCAGGAAGGACCGCACCGGCAGTTGCGGCGGCTCGAGGTCGCGATGCCCGAAGCTCGTCAGGACATGCAGGTAGACGAAGCGCACCATCAGGACGACGGTGAGGACGAGGAAGACGACCAGATAAAGGATGACCGCCGGATGCACGCTGGTCGCCATCGCGGCGAGGAAGAGGAAGAAAATCCCCATCCAGGTCTGCCACTTCTGCTTCTCCTCGCGCAATGACCAGAGCTTGGCGGCCACCGCGAAGAGCGCCAGATGCAGGATCGGCCGCAACATCTGGATGCGGCCGGTGGCCGCGATGTCGATCACCAGCACCGGCAGGTAGGCGAGTCCGATCAGGTTCAGCGTGCGGTTGGAAAGCCAGCGCCCCGACTCGTGGACACCATGGGAGCCATCCGTCCCGCGCGCTGCGCGCACCAGGAAGAGGAGGACCACCGCTTCGAAGAGAATGAGAACCGGCCACTCGAGCAGTTGGTTGAACGGTAGCGGCAGCGGGGCAAGCAGTGCCGAGAGGCCGAGCAGCAGGCGTTTCTCGCGTGCGTAGGTCACGCGCGGGCGTCCTCGACGGTGCGCGCTCCCGCGCGCTCCTGGGCGAAAGCGAGCCGCAGCGAGCGGGCGCTGGGGTCGGAGGAACGCAGTTCGGTGCTCTGCCGCGGCCGCGGCGCGACGACCGCCAGGCGCTCCAGGATCGCCCGGCGGTGGGGCGCCCCGAACCCGAACGGCAGGATGCCCTCGCGCGAAACCAGCTCGACTTCGTAGCCGCGCGCCAGATGATCGACCGCGGCGGTCGCCGCTTCGCTCACCAGGTGCTCGAAGCGCTCCTCCGCCGGCGCGTCGCCGAGCCGGCCGGTGGCGTTGTCGAAGACGATCGAGAGCCGCCGGCTCTCCTCGCTCTCGCGCTCCATGTAGATCAGCGCGCCGGTTTGCGCCGATTTCTTCCAGTGGATGCCGCGCGGGTCGTCACCTGTCCGGTAGCCGCGGAGCGCGTGCAGCTCGTGCCCCCAACCGGGCCGTGGCGACGATTCGTCGCCGGCCAGGCCGGTCGGCAGGGCGTCGAGGCCGCCGGCGGCGAAGAGCTCGGGGAAGACGAGCAGATCGAGACCCAGCGGCACGCGCATGCCCTTGCGAAACAGCCCGAGCGGAAAGAGCGAAGAGAAGTGGGCGAACTCGAGGCGGTGGCGGCCGCGTCGCGGCAGCAGCAGCTCGAGGTTGCCGCGCGCGCTCTTGCCGGCGGGTAGATGTGGGACCAGCCGGGCGGGTCCCTCGAGAGTCACCGAGAAAAGCAGCAGCCAGCGCGACCAGCGCCGGCTCTGGTTGGTGATCGTGAACGGCAGCGCGAAGGGCCGCCGGGCGAACAGGTCGCCCGGCGACTCGACGCCGACGGCGAGACGCTGCAGGTTCATCCGCGAGACGACGCCGGAAACCACCAGCATGGCGAGCATGCAGGAAAGGACCAGGTAGAGGGCATTGTTGCCGGTGTTGGTCGCTGCCGCCGCGACGACCACGGTGAGCAGCACGAACCAGAGCCCGACTTTGGTGATGCGAATTCCCTCGGGAATGCCGCGCCGGGCGCGGTTCTCGAGCAGCCGCCGCCAGAGGCCGCCCGCGGCGCGGCGGGCGCCGGGAGCGCGGGCGTCGGCGGCGCCTGAGGCCGGGGCCATGGACGCGCTCAGATCGGCAGCGGCGTGCCGTGCACCAGGACCTCGACCGCGCGCCGGGCGGCCTCGAGGCCGGTCGCGCCGCGCCGCAGCACGACGCGATGCGCGAGGACCGCCGGCGCCAGGCGCTGGATGTCGTCCGGCACGGCGAAGTCACGGCCTTCGAACAGGGCGAGTGCCTGGGCGGCCCGGTAGAGGCCGAGTGCACCGCGGGTCGAGATGCCGAGCTGGAACTCCTCGTTCCGGCGCGTCGCCTCGGCCAGCGCCAGAATGTAGTCGGCGAGCTTCTCGGCGACCCGGACGCGCTGGACGCGCGCCTGCAGGTCGCGCACCTCTTCCGCCGAGACCACCACCGCGAGCTCCTCGAGCTCGCGCTCGACGCCGCCCGAGAGCAGCAGCTCGCGCTCGGCGGCGCGGGCGGGATATCCCAGCCGAAGCGACATCTCGAAGCGGTCGAGCTGCGACTCCGGCAGCGGAAACGTCCCCAGGTACTCGTGCGGATTCTGCGTCGCGAGAACGAGGAACGGGTCGGGCAACGCCAGGCGCTGGCGCTCGATCGACACCTTGCGCTCGCTCATCGCCTCGAGGAGTGCCGACTGCGTCTTGGGTGTCGCCCGGTTGATCTCGTCGGCGAGCACGATGTTGGCGAACAGCGGACCCGGCACGAACTCGAAGCGCTCCTGGCGCTGCTGGAAGACCGAGACGCCGAGGATGTCCGAGGGCAGAAGATCGCTGGTGAACTGAATGCGCTGGAACTCGAGGCCGAGGGAGCGGGCGAGAGCCTGGGCGAGGGTGGTCTTGCCCACTCCCGGCACGTCCTCGATCAGCATGTGACCGCGCGCCAGAAGGCAGACGATCGCCAGGCGTACCGCCTCGGTGTTGCCTTTGTAGACCCGTCCGATGTTCGCCTCGAGCCGGGCGAGCGGTCCCGCGGCCGCGCCGACGCCCGGAAATTCCGCCATGCCGGCCTGGGTGAGGGATTCGGAGCCGGAGATCGTCACCGGAAGAGATTGTAGCGGACGATCGCCCAGAGCGCCGCGAAGCCGTCCCTCCAGCCGATCTTCTTGCCTTCCGCGTAGGTGCGCCCGTGGTACGAGATCGGCACTTCGTAGATCCGCGCCCGCAGCCGCGAGAAGCGCGCGGTGAGCTCGGGTTCGATGCCGAAGCGGTCGGAGCGCAGCACGACGCCATCGAGGAGACTACGGCGAAAGAGCTTGTAGCAGGTCTCCATGTCCGCAAGGTTCAGGTCCGAGAACATGTTCGAGACCGTGGTGAGGAACTGGTTGCCGAGGAAATGCCAATAGAACAGCACGCGATGCGGGCCGCCCGAGAATCGCGAGCCGTAGACCACGTCGGCGCCGTCCTCGAGAACCGGCTGCAGAAGCTTCGCGTAGTCGCGCGGGTCGTATTCGAGATCGGCGTCCTGGACGACGATCCACTCCCCCCGCGCCTCCGCGAAGCCGCGCCGCAGAGCCGCACCCTTGCCCTGGTTCCGCGGCTGCTCGAAGCAGCGCAGCGGCGGAGCCGCGGGCTGACGCCGCGCGACGAGCTCGCGCAGGAGATCGCGGGTGGCGTCGCTCGAACCGTCGTCGACCACCACGATCTCCAGCCCGACGCCCTCCGGCAGCGGCGCCGCCTCGACCCGCCGGATCAGCTCGACGATCGTCCGCTCCTCGTTGAATGCCGGGATCACCACCGAAAGGACGCGCGTCATGGCGGGCGAGCTTACCGCGACGGCGGAGTGAATCTCATTGACAAGGGGCCCGGCAGGGCTTAGCTTGGCACCCCGGTCCTGGAATTGCATTCGGAGCCCATGAATATGCCCTCGCGCGCCCGCTTCACCCTGTTCGGACAGCTCTTCCTGGCCATCCTGCTCGTCACGGTGACCGCGGCGGAAGCCACCAGCGTCAAGCTGATCAACGACTTCCGGTTGGTCGACCAGGCGCCGATCGTAGTCGTCGCCCGGGTCGCCGGGACGATTCCGGCGCCCGAGCTCGACCGGCCGGTGACCGACTATCTGATGACGGTCGAACGTGTCCTCAAGGGGACGGTCGGAGAGGGCACGATCCTGGTCCGCGTCCTCGGCGGCCGCGCCGCCAACGGCATGGAGCTCAAGATCTGGGGGGCGCCCACCTTCGGCGAAGGCGAGCGCGCCCTGCTCTTCCTCGGCCACCACGCCGACGGCACCTACCGCATTTTGCACGTGATGCTCGGCGCCTTCCGCGAAGCACGGATGGCTGGACAGTCCATCGCCTATCGTGACCTCTCGGAGGTCGACGTTCTCGATGGCGCCGAGGCGCAGGCCACCGAGACCCGCAAGGTGCGCGACTTCGACCGCTTCGCCGACTGGATCGCCGACCGGGCCGCCGCCCGCCTCGAGGCTCCGAACTACTACCTCTTCCTGCCGGCCGACAGCCAGAATTCGCTCCTGCCGATGTTCACGCTGCTCGGCGACAGCGGGCGCAACTCGCGCTGGTTCGAGTTCGATTCCGGCGGCCAGATCCAATGGCGCATCGACGGGGATCCGCTGGCCGGCTTCAGCGGCAACCCCTCGGACGCTTTCCGCACCGCCCTCTCTGCCTGGAACGCCGAGTCGCACACGCCGATCAAGTACACGCTTGCCGGCACTTCCGGACTCACCGCCGGCTTCGACCACTTCGACGGCCAGAACGTGCTGCTCTTCGATGACCCGAACAACGACGTCGAAGGCGACTTCAGCTGCTCGACCGGCGGGACGCTGGCGGTCGGCGGGCCCTGGTTCGACCCCGACACCACCGGTCGCTGGAACAACGAGACCTTCATCCGCATCCAGGGCGCCGACATCGTCGTCAACGACGGCACCGCCTGCTTCTTCCAGCGCTCCAGCAACGCCGCCAAGACCGTCGAGGAGCTCTTCGCGCACGAAACCGGGCACACGCTCGGCATCGGGCACCCGAGCGAGAACCCCAACGAGACCAATCCGACGCTGCGCGACGCGCTGATGTACTACCGCCTTCACAACGACGGCCGTGGCGCGCGCCTGGCGAGCGACGACATCGCGGCCCTGCGCCGCCTGTACGACAAGACGGCCACCACCGGAGGGGTCGGCGGCACCGGCTGCGGAGTGGACAAGCTCTGCCTGCTGAACAACCGTTTCGAAGTGACGCTGACCTGGTCGAACCAGTTCGATGGCTCGACCGGCGTCGGCAAACCGGTGCCTTTCAGCAATTTCGCCGGCTTTATTTACTTCGCCAATGATCCGAGGAGCCTCGAAATCGCAGTCAAAATCGTCGATTTCGACGGCAGGATTCTGGTCTTCTACAGTGAACTGACGGTCGTACACTTCAGGATGCAGGTCCGCGATACGGCCACCGGCCAGACCAAGGAGTACACCAACACCGCCCGAGACTGCGGTGGCATCGATACGAATTTCGTCGAAAACCCCGGAACCGCAGGTCTCATTTCCGGCGGCTCACCCACCCTGATCCGGGACTTGGGATTGACTCAGCCGCCCCGTAGGGCCTGCGTTCCGGGCCCCGGCACCGTTTGCCTGCTCGGCGGCCGGTTCGCCGTGACGCTGCCGGCCTGGCGGAACCAGTACGACGGCTCGACCGGCGTCGGCTCGGGTGTGAAGATGAACGATTTCGCCGCCGGCTTTCACTTCTCTTCGGATCCGAGGAATCTCGAGCTGATTTTCAAGGTCAACCAGTATCCGGACCGGATCCTGGTCTTCTACGCCTCCCTCGCCAATCTGGAATACACCATCCGATTGACCGACACGATCACAGGCCGGACGACGGAGTTCTTCAATCCGGAAGGCAACTACTGCGGCGGCTTCGTCAACAACCTGCTCGCCGGGCCACCTTTCTGATCCGGCCCGCAGGCAAGGTTCGGTAACCGCAGCGTCGCCCGCGCGGTCATGCCGCGTCGTTCGCGCACTCCAGGTCGATCCGAGCCGACCCGTTATCATTCCGCCCCATGCGGCTGCCTGTCACTTCGCCCGCCACGACTCCGCCGGCGGGTGCCGGCGATGCCTACCGGCCCGAGGTGGACGGCCTGCGCGCCGTCGCGGTCCTTATCGTCCTCTTCTTTCATGCCGGCATCCCGGGCTTTCGCGGCGGCTTCGTCGGCGTCGACGTCTTCTTCGTCATTAGCGGCTACCTGATCACCCGGCTGATTCTCGGCGAGCTCGACGGCGACCGCTTCACCTTCTCCCGCTTCTACGGCCGACGGGCGCGGCGGCTCTTCCCGGCGATGTTCGCGACCCTGGCAGCCACCTTCGTCGCCAGCCTTTTCATCCTCTCGCCGCTCCACCTCGAAGAGCTCAGCCTGTCGCTGGTGCATACGCTCTTCTCGCTCTCGAACGTGCTCTTCTGGAGCCTGTCGGGTTACTTCGATATCGGGTCGGAGCTCAAACCGCTGCTCCACACCTGGTCGCTCGGCGTCGAGGAGCAGTTCTACCTGGTGTGGCCGATCTCGGTCTTTCTCGCCTTCCGCTTCCGGCGCCGCCGCGGCGTCCTCGCCCTCGTCGGGATCGTCGGCCTCGCCAGCCTGGTTGCCGCGGAGATCGCCGCCGGCCGGGCTCCCGACGCGGCCTTCTTCCTGACCCCGTTCCGCATGTGCGAGCTGGCGCTCGGCGGGCTCTGCCTCTGGCTCGAAAGATCGCCCGCGATCCGGACCTGGCGGCGCGACCTCCTCACCCTGCTCGGACTCGCCCTGATCGCCTACGCGACGCACGCGTTCGGCCCGGGACACCGCTTCCCCGGCCTCGCGGCCATGGTGCCCTGCGGCGGCGCCGGCCTGGTCCTCGTCGCCGGCCGCGGCCGCGTCGCCGGCGCCCTGCTCGCCAATCGCCTGGCGGTGGGCATCGGTCTGATCTCGTACTCGCTGTACCTGGTGCATTGGCCGCTGTTCGTCCTGGTGCGCTATGGCCGCACCAGCGAGTCGACGCCGGGGGAGAAGGCAACCCTCATTGCGGCCGCCATCGCCCTGGCGACGGCGATGTACTTCTTCGTCGAGCAGCCGTTCCGCCGCAAGCGCGCCGGAGGCAAGCGGCTCTCCGATCCGGCCTTCGGGCTGGCCTGCGCCGGCCTCGCCGGCGCCCTCATCCTGCCCGCGGTCTCGGCCATGGCGGCCCGCGGCTGGCCGGGCCGCGTGCCGACCGAACTGCGGGCTGCCGCCGCCGGCCTCGAAGGGATGAAAAACCACCATTTCGACGCCGCCAACGCCCAGGACCGGGTGCCCTTCCCGGCTCCCGGCCGGCGCAACGCGGTCATCGTCGGCGACAGCCACGGCGCCGACCTGCTGACGGCGCTGATGCACGCCGGGTCGCAGGTGAACTACCGCTTCCTGCATATCTTCTGGAACTGCCAGCCCATTCTCGGCGCGCGGCCCTACGGCGAAGGCACGCCGATCCGGTCGCGCGAGATCGCCGAGGACTGCGTCCGTCAGTCGAACGTCCTCCAGGACAATCCGCTGCTCGAGGCCGCCGACGTGATCGTCGTCGCCAGCTCCTGGATCGACTACGGGCTGGCCGGCCTGCCCGCGACCCTCGACTATCTGAAGTCGCGCTACAAAGCGCGCCTGGTGATCGTCGGCGGTCGCTTCGCCTTCACCGAGTTGAGCGCCCTGCTCATCCAGGCGGCAACCGTGGACGAAGCCAACCAGCGCTTCGACGCCGCCAAGGGAAAGTACGGGATGAAGCAGGAGATCGCCGAGCTATCGGCAACCGCCGAAAGCGCGACGGTGGATTTCGTCGATCTCCGCCCCTACACCTGCGACGCGCTCCGCCGCGGCTGGTACTGCCCGCTCTTCCTCGAGGATGGCGAGCTCCTGTACTGGGACTCCAACCACTGGACCGAAGCCGGCGCCCGCCGCGTCGGCAAGAAGCTCCGCGACAGCGGCGAAGTCGACTATCTCTTCTGAGCGCGCTTGCGGTCCGGCGATCGCAACCTCGGACGGGTACGCGCGCTAAGTTCCCGGCCGCCGGAACACCACTGCATCCTCGGTGGCGAGGGTCGTCAGGCGCTCCCCCGTTAGCGGATCGAAGGCCGCGACGCTCGCCCGGACCGATCCGTTGGCGGTAGCTTCATCGAACACCAGGCGCAGCGTGCTCCAGATCGCCGTGTGGCAGAGCGACAGGTGCCGGTCGCCGGTGCACACGGCCGGTTCGCCGGCGCAGGGGTAACCGAACGGGAAGCAGCGATAGGAGTCGAGATCGACGGCGTTGCCAGAGACGTGGCCGGAGAGCGAGCAGCTGCCCAGGCCGGGATAGGTCACCTGCCCGAAAATCTCCGAGCTCCCTTCGCCGCGCTCCAATTCGACCCGGAGCGTCTGCGTGAAGACGAGATTGCACTCCGGCACGGCCACGGACTGCGTCGCTTCCCAGCTGCCGAGCACGGAACTGGCGCGCGGCCCCGTCGGCGATCCCTCATTGCAGGCCGCCAGCAGGATCAGGAACAGGGGCAGCGCGAAGGCTCGAACGGTCGAGTTGCGCATCCTCATCGTGCACCTCCTCGAAGGGGCCAGCACGGCGAGGCGACCCTCCCGCGGCGGGCGCGGAAAGAGCCCCGGCTGGGCCGGCGACTCCATAGTACGCCCGGCCCCAGTCGCGACGACCACCCGCAAGGGCTGGGCGCCTCCGGCGCGCCCGAAAAGGCCAAGGGACCGAAACTGTTCCGCCGCAACGGCCAAGGCCCGATGCTCATCAGTTCACAGCCAATGGCGGAGCCAGCTGCTAGTTTCGAGCCGTAACCACCATGAGTACAGGCCCAGGTCGGACTCGCACAGGCACCCCCTTTACCGAGCTTTTCGCGCTCGGATTTGCCCTTGCGGGCGCGCTGTGGGCGCAGCAGACCGTCGGCGGCTGTCCGGTGCTGCCGGTGGCGAACATCTGGAACACGCCCGTGGCAAGCCTGCCGGTCGCGGCGAACTCGACCGCTGTCGTCAATTTCATCGGTGCCACCGACACCATGCATCCCGACTTCGGCACGGTCTGGAACGGCGCACCGATCGGCATCCCCTACGTCGTCGTGTCGAACGCGCAGGCGATGTTGCCGATCGATTTCGCTTCGCTCGACGGCTGGCCGGGCGAGAGCGACGCCGGGCCCTATCCGATCCCGCCGAACCCGCCGATCGAAGGCGGCGATACGCCGACGAACCAGGGCGACCGCCACATCCTCGTCGTCCGCCAGGGGGCCTGCATCCTCTACGAGCTCTACCATTCGTGGAAAGAGGGAGACTTCAACGGCGAGTTCACCTGCGTCGTGCCCGGCGCGACACCGGGTTGGTGCGGTCTTTCGGGCGCGATTTACAACCTCTCCTCGAACGCTCTCCGGCCTGACGGCTGGACCTCAGGCGACGCCGCCGGCCTGCCGATCTTCCCCGGCCTGGTGCGCTACGACGAGGTCGAGACCGGCGAGATCCGCCACGCACTGCGTTTCACCGTCGACGTCTCCCGCACGAGCTGGGTCTGGCCCGCCCGACATGAGTCCGGGTCGACCAGCAATGTCAACGCGCCGCCGATGGGCCTGCGCCTGCGCATGAAAGCGAGCTACAACCTCCCCGGCGCCACCCCACGCGTGCGCACGATCCTCAGCGCGCTCAAGCGCTACGGCATGATGGTCGCCGACAACGGCACCAATTGGTACCTGAACGGCGTCCCCGACCTGCGATGGGACGACGACGAGCTGTCGATCATCAACGACATCCCCGGCAGTGCCTTCGAGGTCGTCGACGTCTCGAGCTTGCTGCTCGACGCCAACTCGGGCGCCACGCCCCACCTGTGGAGCGACGGCTTCGAGCCCGGCACGACCGCGAACTGGTCGGCCACGGCGCCGTAGTGGCAGCCCCCTTCAACCCTGCTCCTGTCTGGACCCGAGTGGCAAGCCTCGCGGCGCTCCTCTCCGCGACCTCACTCGCCGCCCAAACCGCCCCGGACTCGCTCTCCGGCGTCTGCGCGCCAGCGGCCGGCGGCGGCACGGCGATCGCCGCGCAGCCGACGCTTCTCGTCACCCTCTTCGATCGCTGGCACGAGGCCTGGCTCGGTTCGCCGGCGGTGGCCGACCTCACCGGCAACGGCTCGCGCGAGATCATCGTGGCGCGCGACGAGAAGGTCCTCGGCTGGAGCGCCGCCGGCGCGGTGGTGTTCGACGAAACCGTCGCCGAAGGGCGGATCTGGAGCTCAGCCGTCGTCGCCGATCTCGTACCGGGGAGTCCGGGGCTCGAGATCGCCGCCGCCGCTCGCGGTGCCCTCCATCTCTGGAGCGCCACCGGCACCGAGATCGCGCCGTTCCCGGTTTTCTGGCGCGACGAGCTGCGCTCCCTCGCCGCCGGGCAGATCGACGGCGACCCGGCGCTCGAGCTCGTCGTCGCGACGACGAATCGCCTCGAAGCGAACGGCCAGCGCGATCTGCTGATGGCCTACGATGTGAATGGCGCGGTTCTGTCCGGCTACCCGCCCAACACCACCGGCGCCTCAGGCTGCGTCACCGACTGCAACATCACCGGCGGCTACGACCAGAACCTCGCCCTCGGCGACCTCGACGGCGACGGCGTCGACGACATCGTCGCGCCGCACGACAACGCCTACCTCTCGGTCCACGATCAGGCCGGACGAATGTACGACGCCTCGCCGGTCTATCCGGTCGACGACAAGGTCGCCGGCGTGCGTTTCCTGCACGATCTCGCGCTCGCGCAGCAGGGCTACCCGAGCAACCCCGCGGTCGACGTCCAGGCGCACTTCACCAACAGCGCGCCGGCGATCGCCGATCTCGACGGCGACGGCAGAAATGAGCTCGTGCTGCTCGGATCGGCGCAGAACGCCGCCCAGACCAACCGCTTCCTCGGCGTCGGCCTCTGGCTCCTCGGCCCCGACGGCGCGCGCCGGCCGGGCTGGGAGGCGCCCCTCCACCTCCCGACCTACCTCGCGGGCCTGTGGGATCTCGGCAACAACATCGTCGCCGCCACCAATCAGGTCGCGGTGGGCGACCTCGATCCGCCGAGCGCCGGCCTCGAGATGGTCTTCGCCGGC
Source organism: Thermoanaerobaculia bacterium (assembly GCA_039932055.1). Classification (GTDB taxonomy): domain Bacteria; phylum Acidobacteriota; class Thermoanaerobaculia; order Multivoradales; family JAGPDF01; genus JAGPDF01. The sequence goes on along the minus strand of JBDTQT010000067.1, from coordinate 2,256 downwards.
TTCGACGGCAAGATCTACGCCGTACGCCAGGATCGCTCGATCGCCTGGAGCTATACCTTCACCACAGACCCGACGGTGCTCACTGGCGGCGTGGCGCTCGCCGATCTCTCCGGCGACGGGATCCCCGAAGTGGTCTTCAACACCTACTCGACCGGCTCCAACCTCGGCAAGCTCTTCATCCTCGGCGCGAACGGCCTGCTGCAGCGCCAGGTGAGCCTGCCCGAGCGCGGCGCGATGCCGGTGCCGACGGTGGCCGACGTCGATCTCGATGGCGATCTCGAGATCGTCGTGAGCTTGAAGGACGGCGTCGATCACACGCGCCAGGTGCTCGTCTACACGGTGCCCGGCTCGGCCGAGAACTGCCTCCCCTGGCCCACCGGCCGCGGCAACTACCGCCGCAACGGCTACTCCCGCTTCGTCCCCGCCAACGGCCCGCTCTTCTTCCGCGACGGCTTCGAGTCGGGGAACACCGCGGCATGGAACTAGCCCTGCCTGGAAAAAAGAAAACAGGGAAAATAGGGACAGGCACCGATCTCGCCGCTTCTCGTACGACGTGACGCGAAAGGCTCGGTAAAGGAGGGCTGTTGGCGGGGAGTCGCTGGCTTGCGACCAGCATCCGGGCACTCGGGTCTTCCTGCGGCCGCCGCGAGAACCTCTTTTGCTTCGAGGCTTCGATGATTCCGGCGTTCCCCGCCTCAGGCGCTGGCCTGAAGGAGCTTGCCGATCGGCAGGCCCATCACGCGCGAGTCGGGGAAGCTAGCGCTCATTCATCTCTGTGCGGGTGAGCTTGCGACCCACCCTGACCTTACCCTGGAGCTCACGAATCAGTTCGTCGAACGGATGCATGCGCTCTTCCTTCTGGCCATACTCGGCGAGCCACCGACGAAACTGCTCGTTCAGCGTGGTGTTCTCCGCCCGGGCGCGGGCGCGCGCGGCTTGGATCAGCTTCTCATCCGCACTCAGGGTGATGTTCTTCATTGCCGATCTCCGACCACGAACGAAGTGTACATGGCACTCGTTCCCACAGCTGCCCGCCAAGAGCGGGTCCGGGATGTGAGAAGGCCCTTCGCATGCGGCCCGGAGCCCTCACCCCGGCCCCTACGGCGTGACCGACGCCGACCAGAGCGCGGTGCGGGCTTGTTCGAAGCCGTCGGCGAAGATGTAGGCGTTCTCGAGGCGGAACAGGTAGCTCACTTCGCCGCCCAGCGAGCCGTTGGCGTGGCCGGCGATCATCGGCCGGCCGGCCCAGAGTTCGAGGTGCTCCGGCCGGTCCTCCTCGACGGATCCCGGGTCGTAGTCGAAGTCGTGGTCGGCGGTGCCGCCGAATCCCCAGGTGGTGTCGATCGGGAAGGCGCTCGACGTCCCGAAGCCGCGGCGGCGCGTGCGCAGCCCGTCGAAACCGGACGCATTCAGGAACTCGGAGCTCGTCACCATCAGCCCGTTGCCCTGAGAGGCGACGAGCGCCGGCCGAAGCAGCGATTCGACCAGTGTCGACCCGGCCACGCCGGCCGCAGTGACAGCGCGCACGAACGAGACGTCCCCGGTGGTCGTCGCGCCGGAGACGAGCACCGTGCCGTCGCTGGCGATCCGCAGGTCGACGGCCAGAGAGTCGGTCGACAGCGCCTCGACCAGCGGCAGCACGCCGTCGCCGGAGAAGCTCGGGTCGAGGCCGCCGCCCGGCAGGTAGCGGAAGAGGAAGAGATCGGTGTCGGTCGGGTCGCTTTCCTTGTAGGGCGTCGCCAGGACGTAGATCCGCCCGCGGGCGTCGAGCTCGAGGTGCGCGTCGCCGAAGAATCCGTCCGTGCCGGCAGCGAGGATCTCGAGCACGCCGTTGCCGTCGAAGCCGTTGTCGATCGCCCCCGCCGCCGTGAGGCCGACGAGGAAGAGCCGCCCCTTGAAGGTGCTCACTTCGGAGCGCACCAGCAGGATGATGCGGGTGTTGGTCACCGCCTGCGTCGCGCGGCGGATCTGCGCCAGCCCGAGAACCGAGCACGATTCGGTGTCGCAGAACGACAGGTCGTCGAACAGGGCGAACCCTCCCCCGGCGAAATCGGCGTCGAGCGCGCAGCCGCCGGCAGCGCGGTCGAACCGGGCGAGGAAGGCGCGCTCGGTCGACTCAGTCCCCTGGAAGGTCACCGCCCCGGCGACCAGCAGCTGCCCGGAGTCGGACAGCCCCGCTGCCAGTCCGCGCGACTGGGCTCCGAAGAGAAAGATCTGGCTGGTGTTGTCCTCGCAGACGAGGTCGTCGATCTCCCC
>JBDTQT010000066.1:0-16639 GCA_039932055.1 Thermoanaerobaculia bacterium | reverse complement strand
GGAGGATCTCGGCGAAGCGGGTGAGCGGCTCCGGCGCCTCGTCGATCTGGAAGATCACCAGGTAGCGGGCAATCCCTTCGAGGTAGTCGAGGATGTCGTCGAGGTCGACGGCGATCGAACGGATGTCCTCGCGATCGAGGGGGGTGATGAAGGAGCGGTTGAGCGCCTCGAAGACCTGGCGGGTGATCTCGTCACCTTCGTGCTCCAGCGCCTTGAGCTCGACCAGCTTGATCCGGCGGTCCTCCAGCTTGGTGCTGCGGGCGATGGCGAGAAAGAGCTCCGCCGAGCGAGTCAGATTCTGCGTGTCTTTGAGGAGGAGTTCCTGAAAGCGCTCTTCACGGGGCAGGAACCTCTTGATGATCGAGTCGAGTCTCATGCGGCCCTCGGGCGGAGTGGATCGAAGCGGATCGTCAATCGAGCAATTGGCGAGGTCGAATCTTACCATCCGGCCCGCTGAACTCGCAGGTCGTCGTCACGCCGTCGCCAAGCCGGAAGGGTAGAATTGCCGGCAGTAGTGTCGGCGGGCGCCGGGAGTCGTTCCAGCGCGCCGCCACCGGAACACGATGACGGAGACGATCGACCTGAACCAGATGGCGGCGGCGAACGGGCGGGAGAGTCTCGCCGCGGAGGAGGCCTCGCCGTTCCTCAACCGCGAGCTGTCGTGGCTCGAGTTCAATTCGCGCGTCCTCGCCGAGGCCGAGGACCCGGCCGTGCCGGTCCTCGAGCGCCTCAAGTTCATCGCCATCTTCGGCGGTAACCTCGACGAGTTCTTCATGAAGCGCGTCGGCGGGTTGAAGCTGCAGCAGCAGGGGCGCGCGCAGAGCCTGTCGCCCGACGGCAGCACGCCGGCGCAGCAGTTGGCCGAGATCGGCGCCTGGGTGCGCCCGCGTCAGCAGCAGCAGCGCGCTCTCCTGCTCGAGCGGGTGCTGCCGGAGCTCGCGCAGCACGGTGTCGAGCTGGTGGGCTTGCGCGATTTACGACCCGCCGAGCGCGCCTATCTCGAGAGGTTCTTCTCCAGCACGGTCTTTCCGATTCTCACACCACTCGGCCTGGACACCTCGCATCCGTTCCCGTTCATCTCGAACCTCTCGCTGTCGCTCGCGGTTGCGCTGCGCTCACCGGCGAGCTCCGAAGTCCGCTTCGCGCGCCTCAAGGTGCCCGCGAGCCTGCCGCGCTGGATCCAGTTGCCGGATGCGCTGCGCTTCGTGCCGCTCGAGGTGGTGATCGCCGAGTTCCTCGAGCGCCTCTTCCCGGGGATGGAGCTGCTGGAGTCGTACCCGTTCCGGGTCACTCGGGCGGCCGACGTGGCCAAGCACGAGGAGCAGGCAGAGGACTTGCTCGAGTCGGTGCAGGAAGACCTGCGGGCGCGTCGCTTCGCCTCGGTGGTGCGGCTGGAGGTCGTGCCGGAGATGCCGGAGTGGATGCGCTCGTTGCTTGCCGACGAACTGGTGGTCGGGCCGGAGGACGTCTACGAGGTGCGGCCGCCGCTGGCGGCGCGCGACCTCTTCCAGCTCGCCGCCCTGCCGCTACCGGCCCTGCAGGAGCCGAAGTGGCGTCCGCAGCTCCACCCCCGGCTCGAGCCCGCGGGCGACGCGCGCGAGGTCGACGTCTTCCGCGTGATCCGCGGCGGCGATCTGCTCGTGCATCACCCCTACGACGCCTTCTCGAGCTCGGTCGAGCGCTTCCTGCGGATCGCCGCGGAGGATCCGGCGGTGCTGGCGATCAAGCAGACGCTCTACCGGACCTCGCGCAACTCGCCGGTGGTGCAGTCGCTCATCGAGGCGGCCGAGCGCGGCAAGCAGGTCGCGGTCCTGGTGGAGCTCAAGGCGAGCTTCGACGAGGCGCGGAACATCGAATGGGCAGAAGCGCTCGAAGGCGCTGGAGCGCATGTCGCCTACGGCGTCCTGGGCTACAAGACGCACGCCAAGGTCTCGCTGGTAGTGCGCCAGGAAGCCGATGGGGTGCGCACCTATGTGCACCTGGCGACCGGCAATTACAACACCGACACCGCCGAGCTCTACACCGATCTGGGTCTGTTCAGCTGCGATCCGGTGCTCGGCGCCGACACCGCCCAACTGTTCAACCTGTTGACCTCGGGGCATATCGGCGACCAGCGTTTCGAAAAGCTGGTGGTCGCGCCGATGTCCATGCGCAAACGCATCCTCGACCTGATCGCACGCGAGACGAAATGCAGCCGCTCCGGCGGACAGGGCAGGATCGTCGCCAAGATGAACTCGCTCGAGGATCCGGAGATCGTCCGGGCGCTCTACGACGCCTCGCGCGCCGGCGTGGAGATCGATCTGATCGTGCGCGGCGTCTGCCGCTTGCGACCCGGGGTCCCCGGAATGAGCGAATCGATCCGCGTGCGCTCGATCGTCGGCAGATTCCTCGAGCATGCGCGCATCTTTCGCTTCGCCAACGACGGCGCTGACGAGTACTACATCTCTTCCGCCGACTGGATGTCGCGCAATCTCGACTACCGGGTCGAGACCATGGTCCCGGTCGAGTCGCCCGCACTGCGCGCCGAGCTCCAGGAAATCCTCGATGTGCAGCTCACCGACAACCGCAAGGCCTGGGTTCTCCAGCCCGACGGCAGCTGGCGGAAGGTCCATTCGGCAGCGGACGAACCGCCACGCTCCAGCCAGGCGATCTTCATGGAGGATGCCTTGCGCCGGCGCTCGCGCCGGTGAACTAGCGCTTGTGGCTGGCTGCCTTTGGCGTCCGCGCTTCTCGCGTCGCCCGTCTCGGCCGGGTTGCCGGGCGCCGTGGCGGCGCGGCGAGGCTCAGGTCGAGCTCCGCCAGCGCCGCGACGAGCTCCTGGCGTTTCGCCGCGCTCTCGCCGAGCCACGTCTCGGCCAGCGACCGGAAGAGCTCGCTGCGCCGCGCCCCCAGTCGCTTCGCGATGGCGATCAGCCCGGCACGTTCCCGGCGCCGCAAAGGAGGCGCCACCTGCGGCGCCTTGCCGGAGCCGTCCAGGAGGTGCGGACCGTCGAGGGTGTCGGCGATGAGGCGCTGGGCGCGCTTCGCTTCGATCTCCCCCAGGGCCTGCGCCACCTGGGCCGCCAGCAGTTGCCCGTCGTGCAACTCGCCCAGGAGATCCTGCAGCGATTTGAGCAGCTCGATCGGCGGGCTGGCGGCCGCGATCCAGGGCGCCACCGGCTCGATGAGATAGCGCAGGCGCTTCGCGGCGATGCGTGCGGCATGACCGGAGCTCTCGTCGGCGACGGTCTGGATCTGCGCCAACTTGTCGAGGAACTCGCTGGCGCCGCCCGCCAGGGCTTCGCGGGTCGCGGCGGCGAAACTCTGCGGCTGCTCGGGATGCTCGAGGTCGACGGTGACCCGGTAGGTGACGAGGCGGGCTCCCAGGCTCTCGGCGATGCCGGCGAAGTCGCGCACGATTTCGCGTTCGACCTGGCGATAGCACTCATCGCGGCGCTCTGCGAGCTCGCGCGTCAGCGCTCGGTGGCCCGGGCGCTCCGTCGGCCTGAGCTCTGCGGCGAAGGAGAGGAGCCAGGCGAGCTGCACCTCGGCGTCGCGGCCAGGGTTGGTGTGGCGCGCCAGCGCGGCGAGCCGACGCAACGCCTTCTTCGGGAACGCGATGGCGAAAGCGGAGCGGTGCGAGCGCAGGAGGCTGCGCAGGCGCCGCAGTGCTACCCGGAAGTCGTGCAGCGCCTCTTCGCGATCCCCCTCGACCAATTGCTGGCGTGCCGCGGTCGCGCGCTCGAGCTGTCCCAGCGCCAGGCGACGGACGGACTCTTGCGCCGGTCGCGCCAGCAGGTCGGCCGGTATCTTCATCAGGGCGACCTCAGGGCGCGCAGCTGAGACGGGGTCAGGTGCCACAGGAGCGTGGCGTTCCCGGGAGCGAGGCGGCCGGCGAAATCGAGCAGGCAGGCGCCGCCTTTCCGCAGTTCGAGAAACGACTTCTCCTGGCCTGCGAGCAGCCACCCGGCGAGCTGCGAGAGGTTCGGCTCGTGGCCGACACAGGCCACCAGAGGCAGCGATTTCTGCGCCTGCAGGAACTTGAGCAGCGCCGCCGACGGGCTTGTGGCTGCAAGCTCGGCGCGCTCGGAGAGCACCGGGCGCTCGGGGCAGGCGCGGGCGAGGATCTCCGCCGACTCGCGGCACCGCAGGTAGGGGCTGGTGGCGATGAGGGTGACTTCCGGGAGGAGTGAGGCGATCGCCTCGGCGATCTTGCGCATCTTCTTTCGCCCGTCGTCGGTGAGCGGGCGCAGGCGGTCCTCTTTTCCGGAGGCCGCGAAAGTCGCCCGGTCCTCGGCGATGGCGTGGCGCAGCAGCAGGAGCTTCATCGCCGCCGCTCTCCTAGCCGCGCATCCGATAGCCCACGCCGATGACGGTTTCGATGCGGTCGGACTCCGGTCCGAGCTTGTGCCGCAGGCGACGCACGTGGGTGTCGACGGTGCGGCTGTCGACGTCCTCGGCGTAACCCCAGACGTCGGTGAGAAGTCGGGCGCGTGTCTGCACCCGGCCCTGGCGCTCCATCAGCAGGCGCAGCAGGCGGAACTCGGTGGCGGTGAGCGCTACGTCGGTTCCCCGCACCTCGGCGCGGTGGGCCGCGGAGTCGAGGCGGATCCGGCCGATCTCGAGGACCGCGGACGGATTCTCTTCGCCGGCATGGCGGCGCAGCACCGCCTTGATCCGCAGCACGACCTCGCGCGGACTGAACGGCTTCGGGATGTAGTCATCGGCGCCGAGCTCGAGGCCGACGATGCGGTCGAGCTCCTCGCCCTTCGCCGTGAGCATGACGAGCGGCATGCCGGAGGTCGCCGGGTCGCGCTTGAGCAGGCGCGCCAGCTCGAGTCCGTCCAGCCCCGGCAGCATCAGATCGAGGACCACGAGGTCGGGAGGCCGGCGCCGGATTGCTTCGAGCGCGGTGTCGCCGCGGCGTTCGACGTTCACCGAATAGCCGGCGCGCTCGAGGTTGAACTGCAGGACTTCGGCGATGTCGGGCTCGTCTTCGACGACCAGAACGCGGGTCGCGACCATGCCGGCGAGGCTAACATGCGCCCCTCCGCAGGAAGCGCGGAAAAGCCTGCGGAAAACGGGCCTGGAGAGCGGTGCGAACCGTGCTGTTTTCGGGCTCCTCAGCATTTTGAACAGGAATCTGTGCAACATCAATAAGTGCTTTTTTTGCAACACTTGGCCGCTATTTCTCAGAGCTCGGAGCAGGACTGGGCGGTGGCGGACCTCTTCCTTTTCCACAGCGGGCGCGTGACGGGAGGGTGACGGGAGCCATAAATGTCTGTGACAGCTGCATTTAGCTCGCCTCGCCCCGGATGCCTTGACAGCCTTCGGGGGGCCCGTTACGGTGCGCAGGCGTTCAGGAGAGTGACCATGAGCCTGCAGACGAGCATCCGGTCGTACATCATCTTCACCGGCACCGGACCGATTCTCGTGCTCTCGACCTATCCGGAGCTCTTCGATCCGCGCCTCGTCGAGAAGCTGCGCTACAAGGGGATCATCAAGTTCATCGCCTACGAAGTGGCGCTCGCCGCCGTCCGGGAGCGCTATGCCCGCTCCTATGACAACGTCGCCGCCGACCTCGCGGCGGTGGAAGATCTGCGGGTGCTCGATTTCAACGGCCACCAGATCATGACCAACTTCGCGCTCGCCGAGCTCGGCGAACCGATCAAGTTCGAGAGCTAGGCTTCCCGGGCTGTTCGCCGCGATCGTTGCGGAAGCTGTCGAGGTCGAAGCCGAGCTCGCGAAAGCAGCCCTCGACGGCCGGAATCGGCAGCCCGACGACGTTGGTGTAGTTGCCGGTGATCGCTTCCACGTAGAGCGCTCCCCAACCCTGGATCGCATAGGCGCCGGCCTTGTCCATCGGCTCGCCGCCCGCGACGTAAGCGGCGATCTCCGCGCTCGTCATCTCCCGGATACGCACCTGCGTGCGTTCGACCCGGCTGACCAGGCGCGCCGGAGTCGCCGTCGCGTCCGCCAGGGCGACCCCGGTGTAGACCTCATGATCGCGTCCAGAGAGCCGCGCGAGCATCGCCCGTGCGTCGGCCTCGTCGGCGGGCTTGCCGAGGATCTCGTTGTCGATGACGACGATGGTGTCCGCGGCGAGCACCAGCTCGCCCGGCGCGATGAGCGCCTGCGCCTTCTCGAGCGCCAACCGCGAGACGAGATCCGCCGGGCGCTCGAACGGCCGCGGGCTCTCGTCGGTATGCGGCGGCCGCACGGTGAATGCGAGGTCGAGGTCGGCGAGGAGAGCGCGGCGCCGCGGCGAGGCGGAGGCGAGGACCAGTCGTGGCGGCATGGCGGGCAGCCTTCCTGACTCCGAAGCGTTCAAGGATAGTAGCCCGCGATCGTGCGCGCCGAGACGCCGGGACGAGCGACCTCGAGGGTGATCTCGCGATAGGCCGTCGACCCGTCGCGCCGCGACGACGGATAGGCGAGCAGATACTGGGAGCGCAGCTCCTGACGGATCGTCTCGTAGACGCTGGCGAGCTCGTTGGCTCGGCGGATGCGGAACGAGCGCCCGCCGGTCTCGCGCGCCAGCTGGTCGAGGTGGACGCCGACGTCGACCGGATGGCTCGGCACGTTGAGCCCGATCGCGTAGATCGCGACGCCGGTGCGGCGCGCGTATTCCAGGACTTCGTCGAAGCGGAAGCGGCTTTCGGAGTCGTCGCCGTCGGTGAGCAGGATGAGGGCCCGCTTGCCGCGCACTCCCGCGAAGTAGTGCAGGGCGAAGGCGAGACTGTCGAAGAAGCGAGTTTCGCCCTGGGCCTCGAGGCCGGCGAGGCCGCCGGCCAGCAGCTCGAGGTTGGCGGTGAAGCGCACCGCCAACCTCGGTGCGTCGGCGAAGGTGATCACCGCGGCGCGGTCGATCGGCGTCAGAACCTCGTGAAAGAAGCGGTCCGCGGCGGCCTCGGCGTCGGCCAACTCCTCGACCATCGACGCCGAGGTGTCGATCATGACGCCGGCATGGATCGGCAGAGGATCGCCAACAGCCGAAGCGTCGGCGCCCGCCGCCGCCGTGGCGCCTGCCGGCCGGAGGGCGCTCGCCCCGGGGTTGAAGTTCTCGAAGCGCTGCACGGTCTGCTCGACCCCGTCTTCGAGCACGCGGAATTCCCCGGCGGCGAGATCCGTCACCGGGCGGCCGCGCTTGTCGAGCACCGAGGCATAAAGCTCGACGAGGTCGATGTCGACTGCTTCGTCGGCGGCGTCGGATCCGAGGACTCGCACGTCTTCGGCGGCGCCGCCGCCGGCGAGATAGGCGACCGCCCGCAGGTAGGTGAGACCGGCGGTCGCGGGGGTGGCGAGCGCGACCGCGAACGGCGGCTGATAGATCGTCGCGAGGCGCGTCTCATTGAGGAAGAACTCGACCCGGTCGAGCTCCTCGCCCTCGGGCAGGTCGACCTCGGCCAGCGCCTGGAGCGGTTCGCCGGCGGCGGGCGTTCGCAACGGCTCGGTCAGGCGGAGCGCGAAGCGGTGCGGTCCGGCGTTGAGCAGGGCCTCGTCCGCGGCGACGAGCGCGCCCGTGTCGTCGAAGGCCGACGCCGAAAGGCGCCGGAGGCGCGGCGAGCGCCCCAGATCGATCTCGATCGAGAACGGCGCGCGGCGCTTGGAGAGCAGCGGCTTGCCGTCGAGCGCGAAATCCACCCGCGCGGGGACGACGCCGCGCACATCGGCCTCGACCCGCACCTTGCCGAGCGCCAACTGGTCGATCGGCGCGAGCAACCGGAGGCTCGGCTCTCGCGCGGAGCTCGTATCGGCGGCGGGAGCCGTGGCGCGCGCCAGAGCGAGGGACGGCGTCAGGCTCGCTGCCGCGGCCCCGGCGGCGGGCGACGGCGCGGCCGGCGCGGCGGACGGTGCTGCCGCGGTGAGGATCGAGCCCGGCGGCGGCACCTCGAGCGGCAGCTCGCGCCGAAAGACGCGCCCGCTCGCCGGCTCCTGCAGGCGGAGCACCAGCGTGTAGATGCCCGGGCGGAGGAACCGCCGGGCGGCGAAAGGCAGGCTTCCTGCCGTCCGCAGCCGCTCGCCGGAGATCTCGAAGCGATATCGGAAATGGTCGAAGAGCTTCTCGCCAAGCAGGACCTCACCGTCGAGCAAAAGCGCCAACGCCGGCGTCGCCAAAGTCTCCGGCGGCGCTGCCGGCGTGGCTGGGTCGCCGCGCAGGACGGCGGCGTCGACGACCACGCTGGCGTCGACGATGGTGCGGCTCTGGTTCCGGCCGGGAAAGCGGATCTCGACCTCGGCCGGCAGAGGCAGCGCGTCCGCGGGGAGGTCGGTCGAATAGGAGAGGAAGGTGCGCACCCATTCGGGATTGGGATGCGGGATGACGTCGTAGCGCCGCACGAGGTCGTTCCAGTCAGAGGCCGCCGCGAGCGCGCCGACGATCTCGTCGCCGCGCGGACAGTCGCGCGGAACGCGGTCGGCGACCTCGGCGGCGAGGTCGCCGGTCGCGGGGGCGGACCAGGTGAGGAGCTCCCCATACCCCGACTGCGGCGACCACAGGCGGTGGGGAGCGTCTGCGTTGACGCCGCGGGAGACGAACACGATCGCGAAGCCCTGCGGGATCCGGTCGCTGGGCCCGACGTACCAGATCTCGCCGGGGCGCAGAATCTCGGCGCAGCGCAGCGGGATCCGCCGCAGCGGCTCGCCGACGAGCAGCGCCAGGCGGAAGCGATCGTCGGCCGGCGACGGATAGAGCTCGCGGGCGAGGCGCAGCCGCTCGCGGTAGCGCTCCTCGAGCTCGTTTCGCGCTGTCTCCGGATAGGGGTCGCGGAGCTCCCAGAAGCGGCGTTCGAACGCCTGCCGCTGGTACGGGCGGGTGAGCGCCAGATAGGCCGCCCTCTCCGCCTCGGAAATCAGCGGTTCGACCTCGGCGAGAAAGGTCGAGGTATCGGCCGGGGAGATGACCGTCGTCGTCGCCGGCGGCTCTGCGCTCGCCGGAGCTTCAGCCCCGGCCGGACCGGCGCCGGCGAGCACGGCGAGAAGTGAAAGGGCGAGGGCGCGGGCAGGCATGGCGGCGGCGAGCGGAGATCCTAGCGCGGCGGCGGCCCGGAGCTTCACCGGATCAAGGGTAGTAGCCGCGGATCGTCTTCGCGTCGAGGCCGGAGCGGTCGACCTTGAGGTCGACGATGCGGAAGCGCAGCTCGCGGGCGGAGTTCGTCGACTGGTAGGCGAGGAGATAGCGCGAGCGCAGCTCGACCTGGATCGCGTCGTAGATCCCCTTGAGCTCGCTCGAGTCCTTGATGAAGAAGTTGCGCCCGCCGGTCTCCTCGGCGAGCTTTTTCAGGACCCGCCGCGCTTCGGACTCGGAGCGCGGGATGTTGAGCCCGACGGAGTAGATCGCGATGCCGGCGCGGCGGGCGAAATCGAGCGTCTCCTCGACGTTGAACCGGCTGCCCTCGTCCTTGCCGTCGGAGAGCAGCACGATCGCGCGCTGGCCCTTGACGCCGTTGAAATAGAACAGCGAGAAGACCACCGAGTCGTAGAGCGAGGTGCCGCGTTCGGCCTTGAGTCCGGCGAGACCGCCGGCGAGCGCCGGAATCTGGTTGGTGAGCTTGACGGCGAGCAGGGGATGGTCGTTGAAGACGATCAGCGCCCCGCGATCCTTGGGTGTGACCACGTGCTGGAAGAACTCGAGCGCCGCTTCCTTGGTCTGCGCCAGGTTCGGCTCCATCGACGCCGATACGTCGAGCATGACGGCGACGTGGATGGGGAGATTCTCGAGGCGCTCGAAGCGCGCGATCTGCTGTGGCACGTCGTCCTCGAGGACCGTGAAATCGCTCTGCTCGAGATCGCGTACCGGCCGGTTCTCGCGATCGAGGACGGTGGTGTAGAGCTCGACGAACTGCACGTCGACCTCCTCGAGGTTGTCGGGAGCGTTGACGAAGACCAGGTCCTCGGTCTGGTTGCCGTCGACCTGGTAGGCGACGGCGCGAACGTAGGCGATGCCCCCGTCCGGAGGCAGCGCGATCGGTTGCGTGAACGGCTCCTGGAACAGCGTCGCGACCAGGGTCTCGTTGAGGTAGAACTCGACCCGGTCGAGGGCGCCGTCCTCGGGAATCTCGACCTCGGCCTCGGCGCGCAGGCTCTTGTCGTAGCGCGCGCCGCGGCGCGGCTCGATGAGGCGGACGCGAAAGCGGTGGGTGCTGGCGTTGACCTGCATCTCGTCCCAGGCGACCTCTTTGCCGGTGTCGTCGAAGGCGCTGGCATGCAGCGTCCGGGTGCGCGGCACCTGTCCGAGGTCGAGCTCGACCGAGTAGGGCGGCCGGTTCTTGCGCAGGATCGGCCGCCCGTCCAGGTTGAACTGCACCTCGGAGATCGCCTTGCCGGTCGTCAGCGTGTCGAAGCGCACCAGCCCGGCCTGGATCTCGCCGCGCGGCGGCACCAGGCGGATCGTGTTGTCGAGCGTCGACAGGGCGGCGTTCGCTTCGGCGAAGATGCTGGCGGAGAGGGCGTCGGGCGCCGGCGCGACCGGCCCTTCGACCGTCGGGACTTCGACCTCGATCAGCTTGCGGAAGTAGCCGCCACCGTTGAGGTCTTCGAGCTTGAGGATGAGGGTGTACTTGCCGGGACGCAGGAAGCGCTCGAACACGAGCGGAACCGTCGGCGGAATTGCGGCGGGGGGAGCGACAGCGGCGTTCGTGGTGCTGGCTGCGGTCGCCGCGGTCGGGGTAGCCGCGGAAGCTGCGGCGGCCTGAGCGCTGGAGGCCGGGCCCAGCGGGATATTGAACTTGTAGCGGAAGGCGTCGAAGAGCTTCTTGCCGATCAGGATCTCGCCGTTCAGCTGGAAGTCGAAGGAGCGCGCCCCGGCGTTGTCGGCCGGCTTGAGTTGCCCGGTCGCGACCGCGAGCGTTCCCTGCATCACGGAACGGCTCTGGCGGCGGCCGGGGAATGAGAGGGTGACCTCGGCGGTGAGGGCGGCGGCATCGGCGGGCAGGTCGGTGGAATAGGAGTTGAAGGTGGCGACCCACTCGCGCGAGATCGGTGCGATCGGTGCCAGGGCCGCTTCGACAACGCGCTGGAAATCCAGGCGGCCGCGGCGCAGAACAGTGGCCAGTGCCGCGGCGATGTCATCGCGCTGCATGCAGTTGCGATTGAGCTCCTCGAGATTCGCCGCGTCGCTCGTGCCGACCGGGGCGAACTGCATCAGCCGTGAGAGGCCCTCGTCCGGGTACCAGAGTTTGAACGGGCCCTGCGAGAAGGGGCGGTAGAAGACGAACAGGACGACGTCTTCGTGAATGCGCTCGCTGCGCTGGTAAGCCCAGATCTCGAGCGGCCAGGTGGTGCCGGAGCACTGCCCCTCCATGCGCGCTGCCGGCGGCCCGTTGAGGAGGAAGAATCGGGAGCGCTCCTCCTTGAGACTGCCGAAGTACACCCGCGCCTGCTCGACGCGCGCGTCCCAGGTTTCGCGCATCTCGTTGCGCACGGTGTCCTTGAACGGGTCCCGCGCCTGCCAGAACCGTTCGATGAAGGCGTCGCGCTGATAGTCCTTCTCGAGATTGAGGAACGCCGCGCGCTCCTCCTTGGTGATGATCGCGTCGACCTCGTCGATCCAGGCGCGGTAATCCCCGGGCAGGTCCTTGAGCAGGTCCTTCTGGTCGGCGGCGGTCAGGGAACTGGAGAGGACCAGGGGGGCGAGCAGAAGGATCGGCAGGGTCAGCAGCAGCAGGCCGCCGCCCGACAAGAGCCCGCGGGCGAGGCCGGTCCGGCGTGGAGGGGCGATCATCGGGTTCGATTGTTGCAGATCCGGTGCCGGGGCGTGAGCGGTAGAATCCCCCTCCCATGCGCGGCTCCTACTTCGACCACAATGCGACGACCCCGCTCGACCCGGAGGTCCGCGAGGCGATGCTGCCCTGGCTCGGTGGTGCGGTCGGGAGCTCCGGCCGGTGGGGAAACCCCTCCTCTGTGCATCGCTTCGGCCAGTCGGCGCGGGAGGCAGTGGAGGCCGCCCGCGAGCAGGTGGCGCGGCTCCTCGACTGCCGGACGCCGGAGGAGATCGTCTTCGTTGCCTCGGGCACCGAGGCCAACAACGCCGTGGTCGCCAGCGTCCTGGCGGAGTGCGCGCCGGGTGACAGGCTGGTGGTCTCCGCCCTCGAGCACCCCTCGATTCTCGGCGCGGCGCGCGCCGCAGCGCCGCGCGCCGGCGTCGCGGTCGCCGTCGTGTCACCGGAGGCGGACGGGGTAGTGTCCGCGGCCAGAATGGCCGCCGCCGCCGGCCCGGGGACGCGTCTCGCGGCCCTCATGCTCGCCAACAACGAGCTCGGCACGCTGCAGCCGGTGGCGGAGCTGGCGAGCCTGCTCGGCGACCGCGGCGTGCCGGTGCTCTGCGACGCGGTTCAGGCGGTTGGAAAGATCCCCGTCTCGGTTCATACGCTTGGAGTCGACTACCTGACGCTGGCGGCGCACAAGTTCCACGGGCCGCTCGGCGCCGCGGCACTCTGGATCCGTGGCGGTGCCTCCTTCTCTGCGCTGCTGGTCGGCGGCGCCCAGGAGCGCCGTCGGCGGGCATCGACGGTGAACGTTCCAGCGGTGGTCGGCTTCGGCGCCGCCTGCGCCGTCGCCGGTCGCGATCTGGCGGCGCGCGAGCACCAGCTCGCCCGGCTGCGCGACCGTTTCGAAGCCGGTTTGGCGGCGATTCCGGGCGCGCGGGTGCACTGCGCCGGAGCCCCGCGCTTGCCCCATACCTCGCACGTTGCTTTCCCGGGGCTCTTCGGCCAGGAGTTGATGATTCGCCTCGACCTCGCCGGCTTCGCGGTCTCGACCGGTGCCGCCTGCGGCTCCGGCGCGGTCCAGGTCAGCCCGACCTTGACGGCGATGGGGATGCCTGACGACGAGGCGATCGCCTCGCTGCGGGTCTCGTTCGGTCTGCCGAACACGGCTGCGGAGATCGACGCCTTCCTCCCGGCGCTCGCCGATGCGGTCGCCGCCCTGCGGTCGGCGGCGACGGTCGGAGCAAGGCCTGGGCGATGAGCGCTTCCAGTCCCTTGACGGCGGTGGCGATGTCCGGCGGGCTCGACTCCTCCGTCGTCGCCTGGCTCCTCGCCGAGCGCGGCGAGGCGGTGGTCGGCCTGTCGATGCTGCTCTGGGACCACTCCGGCGAGCGCGTCCATGGTCGCTGCTGCTCCTCGCTCGACCTCGGCGATGCCAAGCGGGTGGCTGCCCAGGCTGGCATTCCGCACTACACCCTCAAGATGGACGAGGAGTTTCGTCAGCACGTCGTCGATCCGTTCGTGCGCGACTACCTGAGCGGGTGCACGCCCTCGCCGTGCGTGCGCTGCAATACCTTCGTCAAGTTCGATCTGCTGCAGGAGCGCGCGGCGCGGCTCGGGGCGGCGAAGGTTGCCACCGGGCACTACGCCCGCATCCTCGCGGGGCCGCAGGGAGCCGAGCTCCACACCGCGGTCGATCTCGACAAGGACCAGAGCTACTACCTCTTCGAGCTCAGCCGCGCGCAACTGGCCGCCGCCGCCTTCCCGCTCGGCGAGATGACCAAGCCGGAGGTGCGCGAGATCGCGCGCCGTGCCGGCCTCGTCGTCGCCGAGAAGGGGGAGTCGATGGAGGTCTGCTTCGTCGCCTCCGGCGTGCGCGAATTCGTCGAAGGCCAGATCGCCGAGCATCCCGGCCGGTATGGCGAGACACCCTCGGACACGGCGGCGGAGATTCGCACGGCTGAAGGCGAAAAGCTCGGTAAAGGGGATCCGTATTACCGCTACACCGTCGGCCAGCGGCGCGGGCTGGGTGTGCCCTCGTCGAAGCGGCTCTATGTGCTGCAAGTGCTCCCCGAAGAGAATGCGGTCGTCGTCGGCGACGACGCGGATCTCATGGCCCCCGGGCTTACCGGCGAGCGGCTGCACTGGATTGGCGAGCCTCCGGCGGGCCCCGTCGAGGTGACGGTGAAGATCCGCTCCCGCCACGCCGGCGTCGCGGCGCTGGTTCGGCCGCAGGGCAGCGCCGACCGCCGCGTCGAGATCGACTTCGCCGAACCGCAGCGCGGCGTGACGCCCGGCCAGGCGGCGGTCTTCTACCAGGGCACGCGAGTGCTCGGCGGTTGCTGGATCACCGGCAGGCTCTAACGTCCGCCAGCGAAGGAAGGAACCTCCAGATGCGCCGCCTGTTTCTTTTTCCCTTGTGTGCGCTTTTCGCACTTCAATCCTCGACCGCAATCGGCCAGGCCACCGAGGAGTGGCGCTCGTGGAACCAATCGGTCGAGCCCTTTCGCATCGCCGACAACCTCTACTACGTCGGCGCCTCGGACATCGCCTCTTACCTGATCACCACGCCGGAAGGGCACATCCTGATCGACGGCGGTTTCGTCGAGACGGCGCCGTTGATCGAGGCGAGTATCGAAAGGCTCGGCTTCAAGGTCGCCGACGTCGAGATCCTGCTCAACACCCACGCCCACTTCGATCATGCCGGCGGACTCGCCGAGCTCAAGGCGAAGTCCGGGGCGCGGCTGTTTGCCAGTCCGGGTGACGCCGAGCTTCTCGAGCGCGGCGGCAAGGGAGATTTTCGTTTCGGCGACGAGGGGCACTTTCCGCCGGTCGTCGTCGACCGTCGGCTCGCCGACGGCGAGAAGGTGACGTTGGGCGGCGCGGAGCTCACGGCGCATCTCACTCCCGGGCACACGCGCGGCTGCACGACCTGGACCTTCAAGGCGGGGGCGCTCGACGTCGTCGTGGCCTGCAGCGCGTCGATCCTCGACTACCGCTTCGTCGGCAGGGAGAGCTACCCTGGCATCGCCGCCGACTTCGAGCGCACCTTCGCCGTGCTCAAGTCGCTTCCGGTCCAGATCTTCCTCGCGCCGCACGGCGGATTCTTCGACCTTGCCGGCAAACGTCAGCTCGCGGCCCGCGGCATGGGCATGCGCAATCCGTGGGTCGATCCCGATGGCTACAAGGTCTGGGTCGATCGCATGGAGAGCGCCTTCGTTGCCGCGGTCGAGCGTCAGCGAGACGAAGAAAAGAATCTGGAGAAAAAAGAGAGAAAGCTCCGGTAAACGGGGTACTGGCGCTCGTCAGTCGCCCTCGGCAGGCGCGGCCTCGTCGCCGTCGCCGAGCTTCTCCGCTGCGTCGCTGGCGGTGCCGATCACCAGGACGAATTCGCCGAGGATGCGCTCGCGCGCGGCGAGGTTCGCCAGAATCTCGCTGAGTTTGCCGCGGAGGACTTCTTCGTTCATCTTGGTGAGCTCGCGCGCCAGGGCCGCATGGCGATCGCCGAACTCGGCGAGGGCGTCGGCGAGGCTGGCGACGATGCGGTGGGGGGACTCGAAGAGGATCAGCGTGTGGCCGAGGCCGGCGAACCGGCGGAAGAAGGCCTTGCGCTTGCCGCTCTTCGGCGGCGGGAAGCCGGCGAAGGTGAACGGGTGCGGCGGCAGGCCGGAGACCAGGAGGGCGACGAGCGGCGCGGCGGCCCCCGGAATCGCTTCGACGCGGTGGCCGGCGGCGATCACCGCGCGAGTGAGAAAGTAGCCGGGGTCGGAGAGCAGCGGCGTGCCGGCGTCCGAAGCTAGGGCGACCGTCTGCCCTTGCTCGAGTGCCGCGAGGAGCGAGCTCGTACGCGCGCGTTCATTGTGCTCGTGCAGCGATACGAGCGGCTTCTTGATCCCCAGGTTGTGCAGCAGCAGGCCGGTGCGCCGGGTGTCTTCGCAAGCGACGAGATCCGCGGCGGCGAACGCGGCCACCGCCCGCGGCGAGAGGTCGTCGAGGTTGCCGATCGGCGTCGCGACGAGGAGCAGGCGGCCAGTCACTTCAGGAGGGCAGGCGGTAGGCGCGAGGCGGGTCGAGCCGGCGCATCAGTCGCGCGGAATTTCGCGGTCGAGGTTGATGGCGCTGTTGGAGAGGCGGGCGATGAGCATCAGCCGGCGCTTGAAGCGGTTGGCGCGCTCGAGCTGGACGATGCGACCGACGACCGCTTCCGGGTAGCCGCGGTCGACCACCTCCTCGGCGGTCAGGCCCTGGTCGAACATCAGGTAGAGCACCTCGTCGGCCATCGTGTACTCGAAACCGAGCTCGCCTTCGGAGGTCTGGCCGGGCCAGAGATCGGCCGAGGGCCGCTTGGCGGCGACCTGTTCGGGCACGCCCAGGAAACGCGCGAGCTGCCAGACCTGCTGCTTGTAGAGGTCGCCGATCGGGTTGAGCGAGCTCGCGTTGTCGCCGAAGACCGTCGAGTAGCCGAGCAGGATCTCGCTCTTGTTGGAGGTGCCGGTGACCAGCGCGCCGAGCTTCTTCGACTGATCGAAGAGGATCGTCATGCGCTCGCGTGCCATCTTGTTGCCGCGCCGGACACGGTCGGCCTCCGGGTCGACGTGGTCGAAGTAGGCGTCGATCTGCGGCGAGATGTCGATCGTCGTCAGGGCGAGACCGAATTTCGCGGCGACCGCCGCGGCGTCGACCGCCGACTGGGGATCCGACGTCCGGTAGGGGAGGTAGAAGGCGTGGATCCGCTCGGTGCCAAGGGCGCGGACGGCGAGCGCCGCGGCGAGCGCCGAGTCGACACCGCCGGAGAGCCCGAGAACGAGCCCCGTGCTGCGGGCGTTCTCGACGCCGTCGCGCAGAAAATCGGCGAGCGCCGCGACCGCGAGCGTCTCGTTGAGCTTCAGCCTGCCGGCGACTTCGTCCTTGCGGATCATTGCGGTCTTTCACTCGCTGCGCTCGTGGGGATCATT
>JBDTQT010000065.1:0-16750 GCA_039932055.1 Thermoanaerobaculia bacterium | reverse complement strand
CCCGCTCGGGATGGCAGGTCGCGCACTTGCTCTCGACCGCCGGCGTCGGACCGCCTGTGTGGCAGCCCTTGCAGTCGACCCAGAAGCCGTCGAAGTAGTCGGGATGCGGCACTGCGAGATTGGCTGCGACTGTCTCGTGGTGACAGGAGACGCACTCCGCGCCGTACTCCTCGGCGTGGCGCTGGTGGGCGAAGACGACCTCGCCGACGGACGATGACCAGCGAACCGTCTCGGGTGCCTGCGGCGCCGCTGCTGCTGCGGTGCCGGCGACCAGGAGCAGGCCGAGGCTGGCGCAAGAAAGCCGGAGGCGGTTCATGCGTGAGCCGGTTGGCGAACCGCCTCCGCTTGCTTCGTCGGCGCGAGGAAGCAGCTGGCGAAGGCGCGGCAGGCGGCGCGGCGCTCGACGCCGTTCGGGCGCGGTCCCTGGCCGTGCACCGCGGGTTCGGCGAGAAGCTCCGCCTGCAACTGATCCGTGTAGCGCCGCGCGTCGCTCTGGTAGCGCTCGACGGCATCGGCGCCGATGACGAGTCGGCCGAGATCGGCCGTCAACTCCTCCGGATCGATGGTGCAGATCCAGCCCTGATCGTAGGGGCGCAGGCGCATGAGGTCCATCTGGTAGTCGAGATCGTGATTGACGTGCACCACCTTGCCGGAGAGTGGAGAGGAGAAGCCCAGCTGCTGGCCCTCGACCTCGAGCCGGAACAGCGGGTCGCCGCGCCGTACCTTGGTTCCCGGCTCGGGAAGAACGATCGCGCTCACTGAGCCAAGGGTCTTCTGGACGAGGTCGTCGAGACCGATGCGCCCCTCGCCGGTCATCTCGATCTTCACCCAACTGTGCTCCGGCGAGACGTAGACGCCGCCCGGAACGTTCACCACCCGCGGCGAAGCCACGCCGGCCTTCGACGGACTCATCAGGCGGATCTCCGGCGGTGTCAGGCGATCCCGCCGATCCACCCGGCGCAGGAGCAGGCGGTTGACGAACTCGACGAGCTCGTCTTCCGTGAATGGCTTCTGGACGTAGTCGACGGCGCCGAAGCGCATGGCATCTACGGCCGATTCGACCGTGGCGTAACCGGTGATGATGGCGATGTCGATGTCCGGGCGGAGATGATGCACGCCCTTGGCGACGTCCAATCCGTCCATTCCCGGCATCTTGAGGTCGGTGAAGACGAAGTCGTAGTCGTTCTTGCGCACGAGGCTCAATGCCTCTTGTCCGGATTCGACAGTGTCGACAGCGAAGCCGGCCAGCACGAGGATCTTGCGGAAGCTGTCGAGAATCACCGGCTCGTCGTCGACCGCGAGAATCCGGCCGCGCGGCGAAGCGACGTCGACTCGCTTCAGGCTGGTGGCCTCGTCGGCGAACTCGAGCTTGAGCCCGATGTCCAGGGCCTGCTGCCGCTCGCGGCGGGCGCGCGCGTCCTGCATCTTCTTCAGGCTGATGCGAAGAGTGAAATCGACGAGGGCGAAGACCACCACCGTCAGGAGCACCATGAGAATGATCATCGCTTCTCCTTCTCCCCGCCGTTCCTTGCCGGGTTCGTCGCAGCGCCGGCGCGGCGCGTGAGGGCGTCCAGCTCCGCCTCGAGGTTGGCGGGCGCGACGCGCGCCAGCCAGCCCGAGGTGAACGGGGCACGGTTCAATAGATCGGGGTCCGCGAGGACCGCCGGGTTGGCTTCGAGCACGGTGCCGCTCAGCGGCGCCCAGATGCGGTGGATCGACTCGTCCGCGGTGCCGACTTCGGCACAGGCCAGACCCTGGGTCAGGTTCGCCCCGGGCTTCGGCAGGTCGACGGAGAGAATACTGGCGAGCAGGCCGGGCCAGCTCTCGGCGAGACCGAAGGTCGCGATGCCGCCCTCCAGGGTGACCCAGGCATGCTGGCCGAGGAAGTAGGGTTCGCCCGGAAGCTCGGCGGCGCCGATCAGGCCGGAGACGAAGGGGAAGGCGTTCCATTTGCGGAGCTCGGCCGCGCGGATCGCGCGGCGCACGACGCCGAGCAGTTCGGGCACATCGAACGGCTTCGGAAGGAAGTCGAAGGCGCCCTTCTTGAACGCCGCCAGCGCGTTCTCGATGGTGGCGTAGCCGGTGATCAGGATCACGGGGAGTTGGGGACGCTCGCCGGTCACCCGCTCGAGGAGGTCGAAACCGGAGAATCCGGGCAGCATGAGATCGGAGAGCACGACCCGGAAGTTCGACTTGCGCAGCCTCGCGAGCGCGCCGTCGACGTCCTCGACGCGATCGAGGGTGAGACCCTCGGGACGCAGGATTCTGGCCACCGCCTCGCGCACGACCGGTTCGTCTTCGACCAGCAGCACGTCGAATCCGGCTCTCACGCGGGGAGCTCCGCAGGCTTGGCCATGGCCGGTGTCGGCGCCGGTGGCGCCTCGAGTGGCAGACGAACGGTGAAGGTCGTGCCGCGACCGACCTTGCTGTCGACCTCGATCGTCCCGCCGTGTTCGGTGACGATCCCCCAGCAGACCGACAAACCGAGGCCTGTGCCGCGATTCTCCTTGGTGGTGAAGAAGGGCTCGAAGATCCGACCCAGGTTCTTCTCGGGAATTCCGACCCCGTTGTCGGCGATCTTGATCTCCGCCATCGCGCGGCCGGCGACGTCCTTGATGTCGGTCGCGACATAGACCTGGCGGTCCCCCGCCTCGAAAGCGTCGGCGGCGTTGACGAGGAGATTGAGCACCACCTGCTGCAACTGGTTGGCGTCGGCGGGGAATGCCGGAAGGTCCTTGGCGAGACTCTTGGTGAGCTGGATGTTCTGTACCTTGAGCTGGTTGTCGACGATGGCGAGGGCGCGCTCGACGATGGCGTTCAGGTCGACCTGCGTCTTTTTCGGCGGAACCTGACGCGAGAAGTCGAGGAGCCCGCGCACGATGTCGCGGCAGCGCTTGGTCTCGTGGACGATGGTCTCGAGGTCGCTCTTCGATTCGGCGTCCGTGGCGCGCTTGAGCAGGAAGCTCGAGTAGGTCAGGACGCCGGTCAGAGGATTGTTGATTTCGTGCGCGATGCCGGCGGCCAAACGCCCGACGGAGGCGAGCTTGTTCGATTGATAGAGCATGCTGCGCGCCTCGGCGAGCCGGGCCGTCATCTGATTGAACGACTCGGCGAGCTGACCAAGCTCGTCGGCACGCGGCACTTCGAGCCGATGTTCGAGATCGCCGGCAGCGATTTGCTTGGTCGCGCCGAGCAGGGCGCGCACGGGCTTCCCGACCAGGCGATGAAAGAGCGTCGCGAGCAGGGCGCTGATGACAGCGACTCCAGCGAGCGCGAGGAGCAGCGCCGATCGACGACTGGCGGAAACCGTGCGGTCGACGTCGGCGAGCGAGACGGTGACGTCGAGGACCCCGAGCACCTGCTGCTGCGGAGGGTGGGCGTGACAGCCCGCGTTGGCGCAGACGGGCTCGTTGGGAATCGGCGTGATGACTCCGAGCTGCCGATCGCCGTTGTCGTCGCGGAAGACGCGGGTCCGGCTTCCCGCTGACAGCTCGGCGACAGATCCGCCGTCGCTGTGGCATCCGTCGCAGGCTTCGTTCTGCTGATCGACCGTCGTTCCGACGAGCGCGGTGTCGGGTGAGTAGATGACCTCGCCATCTTTGTTGTAGACGCGGATCTTCTCCAGGCTGCCCTGGCGGCCGATCTGCTCGATGATGCGGTGCACCATCTCGCGCTCGTTGAGCAGCATCGCGTGCCGGGTGCTGTTGCGGATGGTGTCGGAGAGAATCAGCGCCTGGCGTTCGACCAGCGCGGCGAGCTCCCGTTCATGCGCGCGGCTGGCGAGCCAGGCGGACGTCCCGAAGACAGCCAGCGAGACAAGGCCGACGGCGAGCATCACGCGTCGGGCGATTCGGGCCTTCATGAGCGTCGGACCCTCGCGGATCCGGGTCGGGCGATGGCTGCAGGCGCTGCGGGCATGGACAACCCCGATCCGAAGGCGGCGAGGGGGCGACCGGCGTGCGCCCTGGAGGCGCGGAAAGTCTCGTGGAGCTATGTCAACGTCCGGTGGGCTGCGCCGGAACTGGAGTGCTGCCAGGGCCAATCAACCGGAGAACCCGTCCTGGTCCCGCGATTCGGGACCGTGTACTCGACGACCTCCGCTTGCCATGGTCTGCGCCGCGGCGCGGCGAGACAACACCCCGGAGGAGTGGTGCGCCCCCCGCCTAGCAGGGTGGCTCGGGCGGAGAGGTCGCGGCCGGCTCGTTGCGGTTTGCTGCCGAAGCGACCGCATGCTCGAAGTCGGTAGACTGGTGCTCATTCTCTGGCCCGCACGCCGGGGCGCGTCGAAAGGGTGCGCCCGTCGAGAGCCCTTGCTCGCCAGGACGAGAGGACCACGGATGGCACGACCCGGCTGGGACGCCTACTACATCGCCATCGCCCGCACCGTGGCGGAGCGCGCCAGCTGCCTGCGGCGGCGCGTCGGCGCCGTCATCGTGGTCGACAACGGCATCATCGCGACGGGCTACAACGGAACGCCGATCGGGGTGACGAACTGCGACCAGGGCGGCTGCCCGCGCTGCGCCTCCGACGCTGCACCGGGCGCCGGCTACGACGCCTGCATCTGCGTACACGCCGAGCAGAACGCCATCGTCTTCGCGGCGCGGCATGGCAATTCGACTCAGGGTGGCACGCTCTACACGACTCTTCGACCCTGTTTCGGCTGCGCCAAGGAGGCGATCCAGGCGGGCATCCGGCGCATCGTCTTTGCCGAGCCGTTCGCCTACGCGGCGGAGCTCGAAGAGGTCTACCGCCGGCTGATCGTCGAGTCCGGAGTCACTCTCAGCCAACTGGAAGGCTAGCTGGCGTGCGGACCCCTGCAGCCTCCCGCGAGACTGAATCCCGTGGCTCGGGCGCCGCGGCCGGTTCCGTCAGCCAGGCGCGGATCTGCTCGTAGACTTCGCTCCGGTTCAGCAGATCGAGGTGGCTCATGCCGAAGGCGACGAAGCGGCGTTTGGCCGGGATCGCCAACGCTCGTGCCGGATCGGCGTCGTCGCCGAGGGCGCTCGCGAGAGGGACGAGGCCGTCGCCGAGAACGCTCTTCGCGGCTGCGAGCACCCCGGAAGCGGGCGCCGGCTCGGGGCCCTTCGCGAGGGTCGCCGCGATCGCGTAGCAGGCGACCCCGCTCGGCAAAGGCAAAACTTCGCCCAGGCCTCTCCCGGGCGCGAAGCGATCCCCTTCCCGCAGCGGCAGGACCTGCCCGAAGCGCAGGTCGGTGATGCCGGCGCTGCGGATCCGCCCCAGGCGCGCGAATGCGGCCGTGTAGCTCGACTTGTCGAGCGCCAGCGTTACCCAGTTGCCGCCGCGCTCGAACGGTGCGCCGTGGTGCGGCGTGCCGAGAAAGACGATCCGGCGCAGCTTGTCGCGCCAGGCGAGGCCGTCCGCTTCGGCGATCTGGCAGGCGCTGCGCATCACCAGGCCGCCCATGCTGTGCGCCACGACCACGATTTCGCCCAGCGGCTCACCCCAGTCGGCGACGAGGGCCTCCAGGCGCATGGCGAGCTCGCGTCCGTTGGTGGCGATCGCCCGGCCGCTGTTGTAGTGCAGGTAGACCGGCGTCAGACAGAGGTCGGCGGCGAGGCTCACGCCATGGTCGTGCCCCTTGCGCAGCCACTGCAGGTCGCTGCGGCAGAGGCCGTGGACCATGAAGAGCATCCTGGCGCCGCGCTCCTGCGCCGGATCGATCTCCCGGCCCGACCGACGGAACCGCATCGGGATGGCGAGCGGGTTATGGGTCGCGTCGAGGTGGTCGCCGAGCACACCGTTCAGCGCCGCGAGCACCGCGTCGCGGTGCGGGGAGACGGGGGCCGCCGCCGCCGGCGTCGACGAAGGTGCCGCCGGCGGAGGGAGGAGGAGCGGCTGCAACTGGGCGAGTCCGCCGTCGACGCTGTGGCCGACCCAGTGCGTGATGTTCCGGATGGTGCGGTAGACGAAGCCGGTAATACCGCGCATGCGCTTGCGGCGCGACGGTTCGACCGGCCCCCGCTCCGGCAGCGTGGTCACGCTGCGGTGCACCTCCTCGACCAGGTCGGTCATCGCCACCGTCGCCTCGACCGCCAGGCGCGAGAAGCCGCGAAGATCCGACATCTGCCGCACCCGCTTCATGCTGTAAAGCC
Source organism: Thermoanaerobaculia bacterium (assembly GCA_039932055.1). Classification (GTDB taxonomy): domain Bacteria; phylum Acidobacteriota; class Thermoanaerobaculia; order Multivoradales; family JAGPDF01; genus JAGPDF01. Next base: position 10,637 of record JBDTQT010000065.1, on the reverse strand, counting down.
TACGCTGTTCGCCGGCCGGGCGTGGAGGGGGACGCTAACCCTCCGAGCCCGACGAACCGATCGACGAGGCCGATCGGGTGCTGGGGCGCCTGCTCGCCGCGGAATCTCCCGAGTTCGCCCGGCGCGTCCAGCGGCTGGCGATCGGCGAGACTCTCCGGCTGGCGGCAAGGAGCTGAGGACGGGCGTCCATCCTGTGCGAGACTCTCGCCGCCTCATTCCGGAGGGTGTCGCATGCGAATCCTGAAGCTGGTCGTGGCGTCAGCAGTTCTGGCATGCGCGGCGGTCCCGCCGGCGAGCGCCGGCGTCTACTCGGACGCCCTCGCCAAGTGCCTGGTGGCGTCGACCACGCCCCGGGACCAGACCGATCTCGTGCGCTGGATCTTCGCCACCGCCGCCCTGCATCCTGGGGTGAGCTCGATCGCCGCGGTGTCGGCCGAGCAGCGCACGGCGATGGCGCGCACGGTCGCGGAGCTCTTCGAGCGCCTGCTCACCGAGTCCTGCCGCAGCCAGTTCTCCGCGGCGATGCAGAACGAAGGGAATCAGACGATCGAGGCCGCCTTTCAGGTGCTCGGCCAGGTGGCGATGCGCGCCCTCATGGCGGACCCGGCGGTGGGGAAGGGATTCGACGAGATCGACACGTTCCTGCACAAGGAGAAGATCGAAGCCGCCGCCAAGCCGGTGGCGCCCACTGCGGTAGCGCCGTGAGATCGCCGTTCCGGCGACCGCTCGCCGCGATGACCGCGAAGTTGCTGGCTGCGCTCGCGAAGCATCGCGTGCCGGCGGTCGGCTTCGTCAACGAGGGCAAACTCGTCGTCGTCGGCGAAGGGCCTGCCGCGGTCGCGCGCGCAATTCCTTCCCGGAACGAGGTTGGCGTATCATCGCGGGACCCTTCTGCCGGAGCCCTGATGATGCCTGCTACAACCCGACTCGCCCTGCTCTGCACCCTGATTCTCGCGGCACGGCCGCTGGTCGCCGCCGATCTTCTCGTCGACAACGTCAACGGCTACACGCTGGATACCGCCGGCAAGCTGCAGCATTTTGAGGCCCTGCTCGTCGCCGATGGCAAGGTGGTCGCGACCGGCAACCATGCCGATCTGGCGACGCGCGCGGGTGCCGCGAAGATCGTCGATGGCAAGGGCCGCACCTTGTTGCCGGGCCTGATCGACGCGCACGGCCACGTCATGGGCCTCGGTGCCATGGCGCTGCAGGCGGATCTGACCGGCACGGCATCGCTCGACGCGGCGCTCGTCCGGATCCAGTCATTCGCCGCCAGTCACAAGGAAGATCGCTGGATTGTCGGCCGCGGCTGGAATCAGGTCCTGTGGAAGCTCGGTCGATTCCCGGTCGCGAAAGAGCTCGACGCGGTCGTCGCTGATCGGCCGGCGTGGATGGAGCGCATCGACGGCCACGCGGCCTGGGCGAACTCCGCGGCGATCGAGCTCGCCGGTATCACCAGGGAGACGAAGGATCCGGTCGGTGGGCGCATCGAGCGGGATGCCGAGGGCAATCCCAGCGGTGTCTTCGTCGATGCCGCGATGGAACTGGTGGGCAGCAAGATCCCGCCACCGACCGACGCGCAGCGGAGCGCCGCGCTGACCTCCGCGCTCGCGACGATGGCCAGCGTTGGGATGACCGGCGTCGGCGATGCCGGCATCGACCTGACGACATTCAAGCTCTACCAGCGCTTCGCCAACGAGGGCAAACTCACCGCGCGCATCTACGCGATGATCGGCGGCACGGGCAAGGATTTCGATGCGATCAGCAAGGATGGCCCGCTGATCGGCTATGGCCATGATTTCCTCAGCGTGCGCAGCGTGAAGCTCTACGCCGACGGCGCCCTCGGCAGCCGCGGCGCGGCGATGCTGATGCCGTATTCCGACGACACGAAGAACTCGGGCCTGCTGTTCAGCCAGCCGGATGAGATGACTGCGATGATCAGCAAGGCGCTCGGCCACGGCTATCAGGTCTGCGTCCATGCCATCGGCGACAAGGGCAATCGCGAGGTTCTCGACAGCTTTTCCGCCGCCTACAAGGAACACCCGGACGGAAAGGCGCTGCGCAATCGCATCGAACATGCGCAGGTTGTGAGCCGCGACGACATTCCACGCTTCCTCGCTCTCGATCTCATCGCCTCGATGCAGCCCACCCACGCCACGTCGGACATGAACATGGCCGAGGATCGCGTCGGCCCCGAGCGCATTCAGGGCGCCTATGCGTGGCGAACCTTCCTCAAGCAGGGCACGCGGATCGCAGGCGGCTCGGATTTCCCGGTCGAATCACCGAACCCGTTCTACGGTCTGCACGCAGCCGTTACCCGCCAGGATCACGAGGGCCATCCGCCCGGTGGCTGGCATCCCGAACAGGCCCTGAGCGCGACCGAGGCCCTGCGCGCCTTCACCCTCGATGCTGCCTACGCCGCCCATCAGGAAGGCACGCTGGGCACGCTCGAACCCGGCAAGTGGGCTGACTTCATCCTCGTCGACCAGGACCTTTTCACAATCGATCCGGCGAACATCTGGAAGACTCGGGTCCTGCAGACGTGGGTTGCAGGGAAGTCCATCTACCAGGCCAGCACCGGCGATTGACAGCACCTGTTCGCCGACGTCGGCGGCGAACACTGGGACTGCATCACCCGGCGCGTTCTTCCCAGACCTGGACGAGCTGAATGACAGTCTCGACCGCCTTTTCCATATCCTGAGCTGAAACCCATTCGAGGCGGGAGTGGAAGTTGTGCTCGCCAGCGAAGAGGTTCGGGGTGGGAAGGCCCATGAACGACAGGCGCGATCCGTCGGTGCCGCCGCGGATCGGGCGCTCGCGCAGCGTCAGGCCGGCGCGGCGGATCGCCTCGCGGGCGTTGTCGACGACCTGCGGATGCTGGTCGAGGATCACCCCCATGTTGCGGTAGCTCTCCTCGACCTTGGTCGCGACCGAGGCGCCCGGCCAGTCGGCGATCGTGGTGCGCGCCAGGTTCTCGAGAAGGGCCTCCTTTTCCGCCAGGCCCGGCTCCTTGAAGTCGCGAATGAGCAGCTTGACGGCGGTGCGCTCGACGCTCGCGGTCACCACGTAGGGGTGGACATAGCCCTCATAGCCGGCCGTGGTCTCGGGCGACAGGCTGTCGCCCGGCAGACGCGAGATGAAATCGGCGGCGATCTTGATGGCGTTCACCATCCGTCCCTTGGCGTATCCCGGGTGCGTGTTGAAGCCCTGAAAGGTGACCGTCATCGAGTCGGCGCAGAAGCTCTCCATTTCGACCTCGCCGACGGTTTCGCCGTCGAGGGTATAGGCGCAGAAGGCGCCGAATTTGGCGACGTCGAAATGTTCGGTGCCGCGGCCGACTTCTTCGTCGGGGGTAAACCCGACGCGGATCGCGCCATGCCGGATCTCGGGGTGCTGCATCAGGTACTCGGCGACGGTGACGATCTCGGCGACTCCGGCCTTGTTGTCGGCGCCGAGGAGGGTGGTACCGGACGCGGTGACGATGTCGTTACCGGTCTGCTCGGCGAGCCACGGGTTGTCGGCGAAGCGCAGCACGGCGGTGGCGTCGTCCGGCAGCACGAGATCCTGCCCCTGGTAGTTGGCGTGAACGATCGGCTTGACGCCGTCGCCCGGCATCTCGGGAGAGGTGTCGACATGGGCGAGCAGGCCGATCGTCGGAACGTTCGCCTTTGTCGTCGTCGGCGGGATCGTCGCCATGACGTAGCCGAACTCGTCCATCGTCGCGTCGGCGAGGCCGATCGCCTTCAGCTCCTCGACCAGCGGACGCAGAAGGTCGAACTGCTTGGCGGTGGAGGGGTAGGTGGTGGAGTTCTCGTCGGACTGGGTGTCGATCTGCACGTAGCGCAGGAATCGCTCGAGGACGCGTTGTCGGAGTTCGCTCATGGTGGAGAGAAGCCTAGCGCAGGCCGGGAAAGGTGGCGTGAGCGATATCGTCGGCCTCTCATGACGCCCGAGATAGCTGCGATCCCTGCTCTTCTCAACTACGACAGCGCCGTCGATTGGCGGGCGCGCCTCGCGCGCGAAGGGCCTTTCCTGGTCGGGGCGCTCGCCGGAGCTCCCAGCCGGCGGATCGTCGACCTCGGCAGCGGCACCGGCGAGCACGCGCGCTGGCTCGCCGGACAGGGGTTCGAGGTCGTCGGGATCGAAGGGGTGCGTGAGCGTTGGGAGCTTGCGAGGCAGCTCACCGTACCTGGAGTCGAGTTCCTGATCGGCGACCTGGGCGCCGTCGAGGCGATGGTCCGCGGCCAGTTCGGCGCCGCGCTCTGCCTGGGCAATACGCTGCCTGCCCTCATCGGCGCCGAGGCGGTGTCGCGGATGTTCATCGGACTGCGGCGGCGATTCCTCGCCGGCGGCGTTCTGGTCCTGCACCAGTGGAACTACGACGGTCTGGCGCGCCGCGATGTCCGCGAGCTGCCCGAGCGGCGGCTGCCGCAGGTCGACGGCGAGCTCCTCTTTCGCGCGGCGCTCGACCTCGACGCCGACGGTATTGCGACGGTGACCGAGCGTGTCTTTCATCTCGGTCTCCACGCCGGCGGCGAAGAGGCCGAGCCGCGAATGCTGCACGAGCGCCATCGCTACCTGCAGGGCTGGCGCCACGCCGAGTTGCTGACGCTTCTGGATTTGGCGCGCTTTCTCGAGGTCCAGTGCTATGGCGGCTTCGCTGGCGAGCCCTTCGACCTCGATCTCTCCGAAGAGCTGGTGCTCGTCGCCAGCTGAGGTGTGAGTTTGCCGACACCGATAGACTAGCGCCGCATGACGCGAGAGAACTTGCCTCCCGATGTTGCAGATCCAGCCTTGGACGATGGGACCCAATGTCTGGCTGAGCCGTCCGCCGTTCATTCGGGCACCGGCCAAGAAGAGCGGCTGCTAGATCGCCTGCGCGCCGCCGCGGAGCTGCTGGAGTCGATCGAGGCCAATCGCGGGCTGCTCGCCCAGATACCCGAAGTGGATCGTCAGCGCCTGCTGCGGGCGACGCGGCAGGTCTCCCATCCTGATCCGCGCGCCCGCCGGCGGCTGGTGAAGGCGACGACGCGCGAGCGCCGCGCCCAGCAGGTGCGCAAGGACGAAAGCCTCTTTCATGCCGCCGGGATCCGCGAGCTGCGGCGCAGGCCGCCGGTCACCTCGCCGAACGTCTATCCGCCGCCGGGGTTCGCCGCGCGGGATGTCGATGAGGCCACCGACCGCGTCGCCGATTCGCCCGCCGCCCTCCTCGCAGCGACGACGCACGAGCTGCTCGAGGAGCGCCACTGCTACGTCTGCAAGGAGCATTACAGGACGCTGCATCCGTTCTACGACCAGCTCTGTCCGGCGTGCGGCGACTTCAACTACGCCAAGCGCACGGAGTCGGCGGACCTCTCCGGCCGGGTCGCGCTGCTCACCGGCGGGCGGGTAAAGATCGGCTATCAGGCCGGCCTCAAGCTCCTCCGGGCGGGCGCGCACCTGATCGTGACCACGCGCTTCCCGCGCGACTCGGCGCTGCGCTACGCGCGCGAGGCCGATTTCCCCGAGTGGGCCGACCGGCTCGAGATCTTCGGCCTCGACCTGCGCCACACGCCGAGCGTCGAGACCTTCTGCCACCTTCTGCTGACCCGCAACGGCGGCCGCCAGCGTCTGGACTTCATCGTCAACAACGCCTGCCAGACGGTGCGCCGGCCGCCCGACTTCTACCGCCACATGATGGCGGGCGAAGTCGCCGCCTTCGACACCCTCGACGAGCGCCACCAACCGCTGCTGCGGAGCTACGAGGAGTTGCGGCATGCCCACCGGTCCGGGGAGCCGGCGGCGCTGGCGCGCGGCGGCGCGCCGGAGAGGGGACTGATCGCGGGCGCCGGCGGCGTCGGGCTCACCTATGCGGCGGAGCTGTCGCAGGTGGCGCTGCTGCCCGACGAGCACACCCCTGAACCCGGGCTCTTTCCCGCCGGGCTGCTCGACCAGGATCTGCAGCAGGTCGACCTCCGCGGTCGCAACTCCTGGCGGCTAGCGCTCGCCGAAGTCTCCACGGTCGAATTGCTCGAGGTCCAACTGGTGAACGCGGTCGCACCCTTCGTCCTGAACGGCCGTTTGAAACCGTTGATGCTGCGCAGCCCGGAGCGCGACAAGCACATCATCAATGTCTCGGCAGTCGAGGGGCAGTTCTACCGCAATCTCAAGACCACCCGCCATCCGCACACCAACATGGCCAAGGCGGCGCTCAACATGATGACCCGCACTTCGGCGGCGGACTACCACCACGACGGCATCCACATGAACAGCGTCGACACCGGCTGGGTGACCGACGAGGATCCGGCGGAGATCGCCGCCCGCAAGGTCGCCGACCATCGCTTCCACCCGCCCCTCGACATCGTCGACGGCGCCGCCCGCATCGTCGATCCGATCGTCGCCGGCATCAACACCGGCGAGCACGTCTGGGGGCAGTTCCTCAAGGACTACAAGCCCACCGACTGGTAGGAACGGGCCTGGCCGGAGGGCGCGGCGGATTTCAGGGTACCGCGGCGTCCCAGCCGGTGAAGTCGCCCGAGTAGAAGCCGTCGCAGTTCAGGTCTTCGGGCGGCGGGAACTCGTGGGTCGAGGCGAGGATCTGGGGCGGTCCGCTGCCGAGATAGAAGAGCCACTGCCAGGGCGCGGTGTGAAAGCCGCCGCTCGGACAGTTCCAGATGTAGCTGCGGTCGACCGTCAGCGTGCCGGTCAGGTTGTTGCTGACGAAGAAGATTCCGCCGCCGCCTTCGGGCGCGTGGTTGTCGTGAATCCGCGAGCCGCAGACCGAGAGATGAAAGGTGTTGCCGTCGTTGTAGATCGCACCGCCGCTGCCGCCGCCTGGACTTCCGGGCCGCGGCGGGTTGGCGCCGTCGCCGGTGACGTCGTTGTAGCTGATCTCGCTGTTGATCACGCTCCAGGAGACGCCGATCGAGGAGAGGGCGCCACCGTTCGAGCAGGTATTGCCGAGGCCGGGGGCGCCGCCAAAAGTACTGCCGACGACGTAGACCGGCAGGCCCTGCGATTGGGAGAGGACGCGGAGCGCGGCGCCACCGATATCCGGTCCGTCGAACTCGCAGCGACTGTTCTCGAACCGGCTGTTCACCACCTTGATCCGACCACCGCGTGCGAAGACGGCGCCACCGCCACCGCCGTCGAAGGTCTGGCCGATCGAATTGCCGTTGCGGAAGGTGAGGTTCTGCAGCGTCAGGCGGGGATGATCCTGGTCCTGACAGTGGTTGGTCGTCCAGACAAGGGCGGGATCGCAGGTGTTCATATAGAGGATTCGTCGCACGCCGCCACCGTCGAGCGTCACCTTGCCGCCGCCGTCGATGACGATCACCGGGCCGGTGTTGTTGAAGATCTGGGCGGTCGCGGTGAGCAGGATCGTGATCGGATTCGGCCCGCAATTGAAGGTGACGATGCCGCCCTGCGCGATCGTCGAGACCACGAGTGCCGAGGTGCAGCTCGCCGGCGTGCCGTTGCCGATGACGTGATCCGGGTTCGAAGTGTCGACCGCCTGCGCCTCGGGCGGTACCGCGCAAACGCCGCACTGGACACCCGCGGCGCCAGCGCTCTGCGCGGCGAAGAGTCCGACCGCCAGAGTCGTGAGTGCCGGAGCCGCGCGTCGGCGCGCCGGCGGGAGCTCAGACAAGGTGGGCCTCCGTAAAAAAGCAATCTCCCATCTCTCCTCGCGCGGCGAAGTGCAGCAGTTCACTGGCCGCTGCCGGGCTGAGTGGGCGGAGCGGACCCGGCGGGGTGTCCTTTGGGGGCAGGAACAATCGTCAAACTTCCATCGCCGGCGTGCCCGGATCCGGAGTCACACCGCGTAAGTCCAGCCGTTGCAGCGGTCCGGGATTTGGAACAGGAGTTGCTTTGCTCTCAGGGCAGCGGTGAAGCGCCGAGTCGGGTGGCCGTCGGTCGCATAGATTCGAAAGCGCCGCTAATCCAAGGAGATACCCCATGAACTACCGCACAAGCGCAGCGTTTCTCTTCACTCTGGCGATTGCTTCAGTAGCCGCGGCGCAGACGAATCCCGCGGCCAAGCCGGGGGATTCGACCATCATGGACAACACGATGCAGGTCACCGGTTCGGTGATCTCGACCGATGCCAACCGACTGGTCGTCAAGAACGACAACGGTCAGGAAATGGTCTTCATCATCACCGACAAGCAGGTGAACATCGCCCAGTTCCGCGTCGGGGATCGCGTGACGGCCAGCTACGTCACGCTCGCCGGCACCGGAGCCGTCGTCAGCAAGGTAGTCTCCGCGCCGGCGCTGGTGACCACGACGTCGACGCAGTACGCGACGCCCCCGGCGGAGACCAAGGTGACGACCACCACGACGGCGCCCTATCCGGCTGCGGCGCCCGCGCCGGCAGTGACCACCACGAAGACGACCGTTGCACCGGTGGCCGCGGACTCATATGACACCAGCAACTCGAAGTCGACCCGAGTACTTCCGGCGACCGCGAGCCCGATGCCGCTCGTCGCACTGCTCGGACTGCTCGGCGCCGGTGGCGCCGCCACGATCCGTCGGTTCCGTCTGTCGTGAGCCTGCCGGTCGGCGCCGCACCGGCCGACCCGGAATTGTCGAGCCCGCCGGAGCGTCCGTTCGCGGACGCTCCGGCGTTTCTGCTCGAGCACCGCGCCGGTGCGAAGGAGCATCGCTCGGGTTGGGCATGGATCGAAGGGGCGCTCTGGGCACTCGCCGCTGCCAGCGCCCTTTTCATCCTGCTGGCGGTGGCGGATCGCGCGAGCTTCACCGCACGCGAAAGCCGGCTGCTCGAGGAGAGTCTCTCCGCCGGGGAGAAGAGTCGGGCGGCGGGCCCTGCGCCCCGCGCGCAATCAGCGTCTGACGCGACCGCTGCCGTCGTCGGGCCGTCGCGCCCGTTCCTTGCCAGGCTCGAGATTCCCGCGATCGCGCTCTCGGCGCTGGTCGTCGACGGAGTGGATGCGCAAACCCTGCGCCGCGCTGTCGGACGGATCCCGTCGAGCTCCCGGCCCGGGGAAGGCGGCGACGTCGCTCTCGCTGGGCATCGCGATACCGATTTCCGCGCTCTCGGGCGGCTCCGGCAGGGCGACTCCCTGCGCTTGCAGACCGGCGACGGTGACTTCCTCTACGAAGTGGAGTCGATCCGCATCGTCGCGCCGCAGCGAGTCGACGTGCTGACGCCGACCGATCACCCGACGCTCACCCTGGTGACCTGCTATCCCTTCCACTACGTCGGGCCGGCGCCGCTCCGCTACATCGTCCGCGCGCGCGAAGTGGAGCGGCCGAGCCGCACGACGATCTGATACTCGGCCCGAGTCACCGGTTGCACCGAGAGGCGGCTGCCTTTCTGCGTCACCATCATGTTCTCGAGGCCTGGCGTGGCCTTGAGCGTCGCCAGGGGGATCGTCGCAGCGAAGCGCTCGACAAAGCCGATCTCGACCGAGTACCAGACCGGCGCGGCCTTCGTCGATGCCGCGTCGAAGTACTCGTGCCCTTTCTTCCAGGCGGTAGGGTCGGGAAAGCCGGCGCGGACGATCTCGGCGAGGCCGGTCACTCCGGAAGGCTCGGCGTTCGAAGCGTAGAAGAGTACGCCGTCGCCTGTCTTCATGTCGTCGCGCAGTAGGTTCCGCGCCTGGTAGTTGCGCACCCCCTCCCAGGCCGTGGTGCCGTCGCGCTCGAGGTCGTCGATCGAGTAGGCCTCGGGCTCGCACTTCATCAACCAGGTTCGTCGCGGCATGGAATCCCTCCAGCAGTTGCCGGGGTAGCGAGTGCATCGTTTGCGACGATTCTACGGTGGAGCTTGCAGGGCCGGTACACCGTGTACGCGCCGAGGCAACCGGTCGCCCGGCACCCGGCACGGGAGCGCCCACCCCTGCGGGTATGGGCTGGCGCCAGGGCCGGCGGATATCGTCGCTGGCGAAGGCACGAAACGGAGGCTTCTGCATGCGACGTCGACGAGTATTGATCCTGGGCGCCGCCGGGCGCGATTTTCATAACTTCAACGTCCTGTTCCGCGATCGCGAGGAGTTCGAGGTGCTCGGCTTCACCGCCGCGCAGATACCCGACATCGCCGGCCGGACTTATCCGCCAGTGCTCGCCGGGAACCTTTATCCCAAGGGCATTCCGATCGTTGCCGAGCAGGAGCTGGAGCGCCTGGTGGCCGCCGAAAAGGTGGACGAGGCCTGGTTCTCGTACTCGGACCTCGCCCACGTCGATGTGATGCACCTGGCCTCGCGAACGATTGCCGCGGGGGCGCACTTCGTGCTCGCCGCGGCGCAGAAAACAATGCTCACCTCGGTCAAGCCAGTCGTCGCTATCACGGCGGTGCGCACCGGCGTCGGCAAGTCCCAGACGACACGGTACGTGTCGAAAATCCTCAAGGCGATGGGCAAGAAGGTGGTGGCGGTGCGGCATCCGATGCCCTACGGCGACCTGTCGGAACAGATTTGTCAGCGCTTCGCGACATACAGCGATCTGGACATGCACAAGTGCACGATCGAGGAGCGCGAGGAGTACGAGCCGCACATCGACAACGGCTTCGTGGTCTACGCCGGCGTCGACTACGAGAAGATTCTGCGTGCCGCCGAGGAGGAGGCCGACGTGATTCTCTGGGACGGCGGCAACAACGACACTTCCTTCTACACGCCGGCGTTGCAGATCACCCTGGTCGATCC
>JBDTQT010000064.1:0-16801 GCA_039932055.1 Thermoanaerobaculia bacterium | reverse complement strand
CGGGCGCCGGCAAGAGCTCGGTGCTCGAGGCCCTGGCCGGGCGGCGGCGCGGCGCGCGCGGGCGGATCGAGGTCGGCGGCACGACCTGGCTCGATTCAGCGCGCGGGATCGCGCTCCCCCCCGAGCGGCGCGGCGTCGGTTACGTGCCGCAGGAGCTGGCACTCTTTCCGCACCGCGACGTTCTCGCCCATCTGCGTTTCGGGGAGCGGCGGGCGAAACGTACCGCCGAGGCGTCGCGCCGGCTGGCGCCGGAGCGCGTCCTCGAGTTGCTCGAGCTCGCCCCCCTCGCTCACCGTCCGGTGACGGCGCTCTCGGGCGGCGAGCGCCAGCGCGTCGCGCTCGGCCGCGCGCTCTGCTCGGGCCCTGACCTGCTGCTGCTCGACGAGCCGCTCGCCAGCCTCGACCTGGCGCTGCGCCGGCGCATCCTGCCCTACCTGCTGCGGGTGCGCGAGGAGTTCGGCATTCCGACGCTGCACGTCTCGCACGAACCCTCGGAGGTGACGCTCCTGTGCCGCGAGGTCTGCGTGCTGTCGCGCGGGCGGGTGGTCGCCTGCGGTCCGCCGTCGGAGGTCTTCGGCGCCCACCCCCTGGCGGCGGGAGGGGGCGGCGCGGGACTGGTGAACGTCCTCACCGGGAGGGTCGCGGTACTCGCCGAATCGCTGGCCATGATCGAGATCGAGCCCGGCCTGTGCATCGCTGCGGCCGACGAGGGCAGCTTCGTCCCGGGGCAGCGCGTCGCCATCGAGCTGCGCGCGAGCGACATCCTGCTGGCGCGCGGGCCGGTGGCCGGCCTCTCGGCCCAGAACGTTTTGGCGGCGACGGTGCGGGCGGTGCACGCGCCGCTGGGCGACGATGCGCACGCGGCGGTGGTGGTGAGCGCCGCGCTCGGTCGGGAGGGGCGGCCGATCGCGATCGTGGTGAGCCGGCGCGCCTGCCGCGAGCTCGAGCTCGCGCCGGGCGTCCCCGTGCATCTGATCTTCAAGGCCCAGGTCTGCCGCCTGCTGGCGACGTACTGAGCGCGCGCAGAGAGGCTTGCGGGCTCCGGCGCGCGGCGGCCCATGGGTTGTCCTGTTCCCTTGCGGTCGACCGGCTGTCTCATCCTGCAGGAGAACACCCATGAATAACGCCGGAACCGCCGCCCCCGTCCCCTCCACCCAGCGCCAGTCCGTCTCGCGCCGGCAAGCGACCCTCACCCTGCTGAGCCTGCTGGCCGCCGTTCCGGTCGCTGCCCAGTGGAGCACCGAGAGTCCGCTGCCGACCCACCTCCAGGTGCGGGGCGTCGCCGCTCCGGCGCCGGGGCGGGTTTTTCTCGCCACCGACGACGACTCGCTCGACAACGGCGGCGCGCTCTTCGAGTCGAACGACAGCGGAGCGACCTGGGTGCAGCGAGACGTGCCGTTCAGCCTTTTCGACGGACTCTACGGAATCTCCTTTGTCGACGCCCAGCACGGCTGGGTCTGGGGCAATGCCAACTACCGCACCACGGACGGTGGTACGACCTGGACGGAGATGCCCTTTCTCGGTTCGGCCTACTTCATGGAGTTCTCCACGGCGAGCTTCGGCGTCACCACGGGGAACTTCGGCGCCTATGTCAGCCGCGATGGCGGTGTCAGTTGGGGGCCTGCGCCGCAGGATATGGCCGACTTCTCCTTCGTGGACTCCCTGACCGGCCTGGGAGTCGCCACGACCGGACTCTACCGGACCGTCAACGGCGGCGAGACCTTCTCCCTGGCGCGCGCCGGCGCGGCCGACGCCGTGGCTTTCCTCTCCGCGTCGGTCGCGGTGGGCATCGTCGATGGGAACTTCGCCCGCTCGACCGATGGCGGCCTGACCTGGACGACCGGTGCCAGCGCCGCCGGGCGCAGCCGCCTCTTCGCGGTCTCTTCCAGTGTGGCGCTCGCCTGGGGGCGCAGCGGCACCTATCCCGACTATGACGACCGCATTCTGCGCTCCGCCGACGGCGGGCTGACCTGGAGCGATCTCGGCGAGGTGATCAACCCGGGTCCGTTCGCCGCGCCGCTGGCGTTCGCCCGGCCGGCGGCATCGATCGTGGTCGCCTCGGACGGTGCGGGCAAGCTCTACCGCTCGACCGATGCCGGCCTTACCTGGATGCTGGCCTTCGCCTCCCCGGGGCCGGTTCCGAGTTTCCTCGGCAGCGTCGCGCCGGTCTTTGCCGACGCCCAGACAGGCTACTTCGCTTTCGGCCCCGGCTTCGTCATCCAGACGACGGACGGCGGCACGAGTTGGCAGCAGATCTCGAGCGGCTCGGGAACGACGCTGCTCGCCATCGACCGCTTCGCCAACGGCGATCTGATTGCGGTGGGGGAGAGCGGCCAGGTTCTGACCAGCGCCGGCGGTGCCGCACCTTGGCTGATCCGCGCCACGTTGGGCGCGGGCAGTCTCGTCGCGCTGCAGGTCGTCGGGCCGCAGGAGGTTGTCACCGTCGACAACGCGGGGGTGGTCTACAGCAGCTCCGACGCCGGCGCCACCTGGACCGCGGCCCCTTCCGCTCCGGCGGACCTCACCGCCGCCGACCTGCACTTCGACAGCCTGCTCAGCGGCTGGGTCGTCGGCCAGGGCTTCAACGGCGCGGCACTCTTCCACACCGTCGACGGCGGCACCAGCTGGACGCCGATTCCCGACTTCATGGGCACCTACGTGGCGGTGGACTTCGCCGGTGCGAGCGGTTGGGCCGTGGCGGTCTACGCAACGCTCTATCGCACCCTCGACGCCGGCGCGACCTGGATGGAGAGCCAGCTTCCCGGCGGCTCACCTTCCATTCTGGACCTGGATTTCTGGAACGCCAGCATCGGCTATGCGGTCGGCTACAACGGCTATGCGGCGCGCAGTGGCGACGGCGGCCTCACCTGGCAGATGCTGCCGACGCCCGACGTCACGGATCAGCTCACCGAAATCGAGCTCATCGGCCCGAACGAGCTCTGGGTCAGCACCGCGAGCGGCCGCGTCCTCTACTCGGCGACGGCCGGCCAGAACTGGGCGGTCATGGATGCGGGGGCGGCGGGCTTCGGTTCCTACGGGACGATCGCAGCGAGCCCGGCCGGGGGCGCCTGGATCGCCGGCTGGCAGGGGGCGATTCGCCACTTCGCCGGGCCGCCGCCGGCGCCGGTCAACCAGCCTCCGGCCGCCTCGTTCAACTACCTCGCCACCGGACTGTCGGTAGCCTTCACCGACACCAGCAGCGACAACGACGGGACGATCGCCAGCTGGCTGTGGAACTTCGGCGACGGCGCGACGTCCACCGAACAGCATCCCACCCACCTGTTCGCGCTCGCCGGCACCTACAACGTGAGCCTGACGGCGACCGACGACGACGGTGCTTCGAATATCGCTGGCCGCGGCATCGCCGTGCAGCCGGGTCCGGGCGGAACTTTCGGCGATTTCACTGAGGTGACACCGCTCGATCCGTACTTCGTGACGCCGCAGGACGAGGACTTCTGGGTCAGCGCCGCCGCGCCGGCCGACTACGACGGCGACGGCGACCTCGACATCGCTGTGCTGGGCTACTACGTGGTCTACAACGTCAGCGTCGTCCACCACCTCGTTCTGCTGCGCAACGATGGCCCCTTGAGCGCGACGGAGTGGGACTTCTCCTATGTCGAAGTGCCGCTGGGCAGCCTGACCGCGGGCGATGCGGATCTGGCCTGGGGTGACGTGGACGGCGATGGCGACCAGGATCTGGTAGTGGGCAGCAACGGCGAGACCGTCCTCTATCGCAACAGCGGCGGCACGCTCGTGCCGAGCAACACCGTGCTGCCGGGCTATTGGGAGGACAACAGCCAGGCCGACTTCGACCTGCGCTCGATCAGTTGGGCGGACTACGACAACGACGGCGATCTCGACCTGCTGCTGCCGTCGATCTGGGACGCGGCGACCTTCACCTCGCATACCGCCCTGATGCGCAACGACGGCGGCAACGGCAGCGGCGGATGGGTGTTCACCGAGGTGACGGCCGGTCTGGGACCGTCCGACCACGCCCAGACCAGCTGGGCAGACTTCGATCACGACCAGGATCTCGATCTGCTGATCGTCCATCTCGCGCCGAATTCCGGAGAAGGCTTCATTCGCCGCTTCCGCAACGACGGCGGCGGGGTGTTCTTCGGCGAGGACATCCTCGGTACCCTCTCCGTCGAACATGGCGAGGCGCAGTGGGGCGACTACGACAACGACGGGGACCTCGACATTCTCGTCGCCGGCAACATCCGCGAAACCGACGGCACCTACAACACGGTGCTGCGCCTCTATCGCAACGATGCCGAAACCTACGTGCCGGTCGAGCTCATCGCCTGCGTCCCTTGCGAGGGCTGGTTCGACCTCTCCGCCGCCACCTGGGCCGACTACGACTCGGACGGCGACATCGACATCCTGCTCGCCGGCACCTACAACTCCGGATCGCAGATCGAGGGCCGCGCCAAGGTGTACGACAACCAGGGCGGAACCTTCGTCGACTCGGGCAATCAGCTGCCGGCGCCGCGCGCCATGGGCTTCAGCGGCGGCTCGTTCAGCTGGCTCGACATCGACGGTGAAGGGGACCTCGACTACTTCATCGCCGGGTCGTACTTCGTACCGGGCGGCAACGGTCTCGTCGAGACCCAGATGCATCTTTATCTGAACGACGCCGCCGGGCAGAATCTGGCGCCCGGGGCGCCGTCGGCGCTCGACTCCCAGGTGCAGGCCGACGGCTCGGTCGCGCTCTGGTGGCAGCCGGCGAGCGACGATCTCACGCCCGCCGCGGCGCTCACCTACGAGCTGCATCTCGCTCGTGGCGGCGTTGCGGTCGCCTCCGGGCGTCACCGTCCGGAGCCCGGGAGACTGAGCGCCGCCGGCGCGTGGACACTCGCAGGCCTGTCCGACGGCGCCTATACCTGGAGCCTCGAGGCGGTCGACAGCGCCTTCAACAGCGGACCGGCCGCCCACGGCGCCTTCTATGTCGGCATCCCGCCAACTCCGGTCTTTGCCGACGGCTTCGAGTCGGGGAATCCCTCGAGCTGGAGCGTCGTGTTGCCCTAGGACGACCCTCTCTGGGGAGTCCGGCGGACGGCTTCGTCGAGGGCATGCAGGAAACGGGAGCGATCCCGCGGCGAGAAGGGCGGCGGGCCGCCGGACAGCGCTCCCTGCTCACGCAGCCCGGCCAGCAGCTCGCGGGTCGCGAGCGCCGAGCCGATGCCCTCGTCGGTGAAGGGCCGGCCGTCGGGCGCGAGGACCTGGGCGCCGGCCGAAAGACAGCGCGCCGCGAGCCGGATATCGGCGGAGACGACGATGTCGCCCGGCCCGGCGCGCAGGGCGATCCAGTCGTCGACATCGTCGAGCTGACCGCTCGCCACCACCACCAGCTCGATCGCCGCAGCGATTGGTGTCTGCAGCCGCGAGTTCGCCACCACGATCACCGGCACGGCCAGCCGCCGGGCGACGCGATAGACCTCCTCCTTCACCGGGCAGGCGTCGGCATCGACGAGGATGCGGGGCATGTCTCCATCAGCCTATCGCTCACCGCGCTTCGTTGGAGCGCCGCGCGCGACAACGCCCGTTCGGGCGGCACCGGCGCATGGACGATGGTCTTCACATGGCGGACGACTGCAAGGAGTTTCCTCGACTCGCGCCCCGCCGCTGCGCCGCGCACGCTCTCGCGTGCCGCCTTCGTGGCCGGCGTCGGCCGGGCGGCAGCCTTCCTGAGCTCGGTCGGTATCGGGCCGGGAGCGCGGCTGCTGCTGCTGGCCGAGAACTCGCCGGAGTGGCAGATGGTGGCGCTCGCCGCGCAGCTGCTGCGCGCCGAGCCGGCAGCGCTCTTCGCCAGCCTGGGGGCGGACACCGTGGCGGGGATCGCACGGCGTGTCCGACCGCGGGTCGTTTTCGTTTCGACCGCCGCGCAGTGGGACAAGCTCGCGTCGGCCTGCATTTTCTGCCCTTCGGGCATATCGCCGGTCACGCCCAGTTCACCCTCGTCCTGCCGCAGGGCCACGAGCTGATCATGGTGGCGCGCCGCGAGGAGCTCGAGCCCGGGCTGGCCCTCGCTCCGACCTACTTCTTCTCCGTGCCCCTGGTCTACGACCGCCTGCGCTAGCTATTCGCCGGCGGCGCACCGGCTCCGCCCGCACTCTTCCGCTTCTTCGAGAGTCTCGGCATCCCCCTGGTCGAGCTCTACGGGATGAGCGAGACAGCGGGAATGATCTCCTCGAACCTGCTCGCCGGTCCTCACGCCGACCCTCAAGATCAAGCGCGCCGCCCTGCTCGCCGCCTTCGGACCGGCGGTGGCCGAGCTCTTCGGCGCCTCCTGACCAGCGTTGCCGATCGCCCTAGGACGCGAAGGCCGAGAGCCGCACCGGGTGCCGCCGCGCGCCCCAGTTTCCGGGGTGCGCCTCGAAGCGTCCCGGAATCTGCGCGCCGCAGGCGGCGCAAGCTCCGGCGGCGTCGAGCCGCCAGGCGGTGATCTCGTAGCCGTCGCGTCCGACGACCACCGCACCGCAGCCCGGGCAGAGGGTCGAGCCCCCAACGACGTCGCGGACGTTGCCGGTGTAGACGTAGCGCAGCCCGTTCGCCAGCGCGATCTGCCTGGCGCGCGCGAGCGTCGCGGGCGGGGTGGGGCGATGGTCGAGCATCCGGTAGTCGGGATGAAAGGCGGTGAAGTGGAGCGGCACGTCGGGACCGAGCGCGTCCAGGATCCATCCCGTCATGGCGTCGAGCTCGCCGTCGGAGTCGTTCTCGCCCGGGATGAGGAGGGTGGTGATCTCGATCCACACCTGGGTCTCGCGCTTGAGGTAGACGAGCGTCTCCTTCACCGGCTCGAGGTGTCCATGGCAGACCTTGCGGTAGAACTCTTCGGAGAAGGCCTTGAGATCGACGTTCGCCGCATCGAGGTGAGCGTAGAGCTCGTGCCGCGGCGCGGGGCAGATGTAGCCGGCGGTCACCGCCACCGCTGCAATTCCGGCGGCGCGGCAGGCGTCGGCGACGTCGATGGCGTACTCGAGAAAGACCGTCGGATCGTTGTAGGTGAAGGCCACGGCGCGGCAACCGAGCTCCTGGGCGGCGCGCGCGATCGTCTCCGGCGTCGCGGCGTCGGCGAGCGTGTCGGTCTCGCGCGACTTCGAGATGTCCCAGTTCTGGCAGAACTCGCACGCCAGGTTGCAGCCGGCGGTGCCGAACGACAGAATCGGCGTTCCCGGCAGATAATGATTCAGCGGTTTCTTCTCGATCGGGTCGACGCAGAAGCCCGACGATCGCCCCCAGGTCGCAAGCACGATCTCGCCGCTCTCGGCGGCGCGCACGAAGCACAGACCGCGCTGGCCGTCGCGCAGCTTGCAGAAGCGCGGACAGACGTCGCACTGCACGCGACCGTCGTCGAGGCGATGCCAGTATCGGGTAGGGTGGGTAGGGTGGACGGGGAACGAGGCCCCGATGGGAGCGTCGGCCATGAGCTCAGGATACTCCGATAGATTGCGCGACGTGCGAGACGGCTTCCGTCGCCCGGCCTTTCTGCTCCCCCTGCTCCTCGTCGCCTGCGGCGCGGGGTCGGACAGCGTTCCCTATGCGGGGCCGCGCGCACCGGATTCGTTCGACGCCTGCGCGCTCTTTCCGGCCTCGGAGGCGAAGGCCGAGCTGCCCGACCGCGAGCTCGGCCAGCTCAGCGGGCCGCTCGACGCGAGCTCGGGAACGAAGTTCGCACGCTGCGCCTACGGCCACGGTCCAGGAGCGATCCTGGACGTCGCGCTCGAGGTTCGCCGCTTCGCGAGCCCAGCGGCTGTGCGACGGCACCTCGAAGCCGCGCTGCCGATGCTGCGGCGACTGTCCACCGGCGATCTGAGCGCGGTCGCCGGCGTGGGCGACGTCGCCTGGTGGGCGGGCGGTGCCATGCGGATTCTCAAAGTCGGCTGGCGCGATCTCGAGCTGACCGTGACCGTGCCGCCGAGCAGCGACCCCGGCTTTCCTCGCGCTGCCGCGGAGCGGATCGCGGGTCGTGCCGTCTATCGGCTCGCCGGGGAGCCGGTCCCGGGTGAGCTCCTCGTCGCTCCTGGCGCGGTGACTTTCGGAGCTACCCGCGAACCGCCGGCTGCGAAGCCTTAGTCGCGGCGCGCCCCTCATTCCTGGACCGCGGCAGGAGTATCCTGAATACGTGAAGGTCCGACCGGTCGCGGTTGCGGGCAGCTTCTATCCGGCCGACCCACGTCGGCTCGAGGCCGCGGTACGCAGCTACCTCGCCGCCGCCGGTCCGCCAGCCGGCGCGCGGCCCAAGGCGCTCGTCGCGCCGCACGCGGGCTTCGTCTACTCCGGTCCGGTGGCCGGCAGCGCCTTCCGCCAGCTCGAGCCCTGGTCGGAGGCGATCGACCGTGTCGTCCTCCTCGGGCCGTCGCACTTCGTGCCGTTCGCCGGCCTCGCGCTCCCGGCGGCGCGGGCGTTCGCGACGCCGCTGGGCGACGTCCCGGTGGCGGCCGAGGCGGAGACCCGCCTAGCTGACCTCTCGCAGGTCATCGTCTCCGACGTTTCGCACGGCCGCGAGCATGCGCTCGAAGTGGAGCTGCCATTTCTCCAGATCGTCCTCAGGCGCTTCGAGCTCGTGCCGCTCGTCGTCGGCGAAGCCTCCCCGGAAGAGGTCGCGGAAGTTCTCGACCGCCTCTGGGGGGGCGCGGAGACGCTGATCGTCGTGTCGACCGACCTCTCGCACTTTCACGACTATGCGACCGCCGCCGCGCTCGACAGGGCGACTGCCGACGCCATCGTCGCGCTCGATGTCGACGATATCGCTGCCGGCGACGCCTGCGGGCGGAATCCGTTGCGCGGCCTGCTGCTCGCCGCGCGCCGCCGCGGGCTCGTCGTCTCCGAGCTCGACCTGCTCAGCTCGGGCGACACGGCCGGCGCCCGCGATCGGGTCGTCGGCTACGGGGCGTTCGCCTTTGCCTGAGTCCTCCCTTGCCAGCGCATGGCAGACCGCTCTCGCGGCCATCGCGCGGCAGGCGGTGGTCGCGGCGGTCAGCGGCGAGCCCTACGGACCGCCACGGCAGCTCGTCGTCGGCCGCCTCGCCGCGCCCGGCGCGAGCTTCGTGACGCTGCGCTCAGCGGGCGAGCTGCGCGGCTGCATCGGCTCGATCGCCGCACGCCGCGCGCTGGCGGTCGACGTCGCGGAGAACGCGCGCGCGGCCGCCCTGTCGGATCGGCGCTTCGCGCCGGTCGCCGCGCACGAGCTCGCGCGGCTGGAGATCGAGCTCTCGCTGCTGACGCCACCCGAGCCGCTCGCGGCGCGCACGCGCGCCGAGCTCCTCGCCGCGCTCGTACCCGGAGTGGACGGCCTCGTGCTCGAGGAGCTCGGGCGTCGCGCGACCTTCCTGCCGGCGGTCTGGGAGCAGCTCCCCGATCCCGAGTCGTTCGTCGCGCACCTGGAGCGCAAAGCCGGACTCGCCGCCGGCAGCTGGTCGCCGGCGCGGCGTCTCTGCCGCTACCGCGCCGAGTCGATCGCGGTCGGGCCGGCGCTGGTGGGGACTCGCCCGACTCGCTGAGCAGCCGGCAGCGCCGCGATTCATCCTGCCGGGGCTGGTTCCCGGGACGTTCTCTTGCTACTTTCCCCAGGCCATGCTGCTGTCGCTGTTCACCCGCCGCCGTTGGAGCCTCGGACTGATGGCGCTCATCGCGCTCGCCACGGTCTCCGGACTCGGTCTCGAACGAGCGGGGATCCTCGACTGGCGCACCGGAGTCGCCCTGGCACAGGGACATGCCGCCAGTTGGTGGCTCGCCCCGGCACTCGCGCTGGTGACGGCGGCGCTCTTCGCGGCGAGCCTCCCGGGCTCGGTGATGGTGTGGGTGGCCGGGATCGTCTTCCCGCCGGCGGTCGCGGCCCCGATCTTCGTCGCGGGAGGGGTTGCCGGAGCGCTCGGTGCCTACTCCCTGGCGCGAGCCGCCGGCGGCAGCCGGGACCGGGAAGCCGATGAAAGCCGACTGCTGCGGCTTCTCGCCCGGCGCAGCGACTTCGCGACCCTGCTCGCCGTGCGAGTGGCGCCGAGCTTCCCGCACTCGGCGATCAACTTCGCCGCGGGACTCCTCGCAGTTCCCCGCGGAAGGTTTCTCGCCAGCACCGCGCTCGGCCTGGCGATCAAGGGGACCGTCTACGTCACCGCGATCCACCAGGCGGCCACCGTCGCGACGACGCAAGAGGCGATCTCGTGGCGCACGCTCGCGCCGCTCGCCGGTCTGACTCTTCTCCTGCTGCTCGGACCGCCGCTGCTGCGTCGGCTCCGCGACCGCCGGGAAGGGCTGGAACCGTGACGAGTGATTCCGCCAGCTTTCCTCGCCTGGCGCCCCGCCGTCTCGTCGCGCGCACGCTGCCGGGTTTGCTCGTGGGCACGGCGCAGCGCCAGCCGGAGAGGCTCTTTCTGCGCTTCCTCGAGCCGCCTGCGGTCTCTGGCGGCCAGCTCGCCGCGCCGCGCAGGCTGTCGCGCGCCGACTTCGCGGTCGGCGTCGGCCGCGCGGCGCATTTTCTGCGCTCGGTCGGCGTCGGGCCGGGAGATCGCGTGCTGCTGCTCGCCGAGAACTCGCCGGAGTGGCAGATGGTGGCGCTCGGCGCCCAGCTCCTGCGCGCCGAGCCGGCGGCGGTTTTCTCGAGCCTGGGGGCGGAGACCGTGTCGGGGATCGCGCGCCGGGTCGCGCCGCGGGTGATCTTCGTCTCGACTGCCGAGCAATGGGACAAGCTCGCGCCGGCCGCGCCGGAGCTCGTCGCCGACGGCCTCGCGGCGGTGATGGCTCGCGACCGGCTTGCGCCGGCTTCGATGCCGCCCGGGCTCGCGGTCGTGGCTCTAGCCGCGATCACAGGCGACCAGGCACCAGGTCTCGCACCCGCGGAGATGGCTGCGCTCGCCGCGGCGGTCGGCGATGAGGATCCGTTTCTGCTCCTGTTTACCAGCGGCACAACCGGCCGGCCGAAAGGCGTGCGCCTCCCGCAGCGCGCGATGGTGCACGCGCTCGACGCTGGCCAGGCCTCCGTGGCGACGACGGAGTCCGACGTCGGCCTCCACTTCCTGCCCTTCGGGCATATCGCCGGCCACGCCCAATTCACCCTCGCCCTGGCGCAAGGGCACGAGCTGATCATGGTGGCGCGACGCGAAGACCTCGAGCCCGGCCTGGCCCTCTCTCCGACCTACTTCTTTTCTGTGCCGCTGGTCTACGAGCGCATGCGCGATGCGGTCGAGGCGAAGATGGCGGCGCTCTCACCGCTTCTGCGGCGGGCGGTACGCGCGGTCATGGCCGCGGCCGTGCGCCATCGCGTCGAAGGCTCGCGTTCGCTCGGCGACTTTCTCGGCGCGTGCCTCGCGGACCTGCTCGTCGGCCGCGCCCTGCGCGCCAGGCTGGGTGGCCGCGTGCGCGGGCTCTTCGCCGGCGGCGCACCGGCCTCGCCCGCGCTGTTCCGCTTCTTCGAGGGCCTCGGCATTCCGCTGGTCGAGCTCTACGGGATGAGCGAGACGGCGGGGATGATCTCTTCGAACCTGCTCGCGGGCCCCCGCCGGGAGAGTTGCGCCGGCCTGATCACGGCCGACCACGAGGTGCGCTTCGGCGCCGACGGCGAGCTTCAGGTGCGCGGTCCGCTGCTGCTCACCGGCTTCCTCGAGCCGGAGGATGGAGCGCAGGCGTGGACCGCGGACGGATACTTCCGCACCGGCGACCTCGGCCGGGTCGACGAACATGGTTTTCTCTACATCGAGGGACGCTGCAAGAGTCTGATCATGCTCTCCACCGGCAAGAAGCTCTCCCCGGAACCGATCGAGTTGGCGCTCGCCGCGACGGCGCCGTTCCATGGTGCCGTGCTGTTCGGCGAGGGCCGGCCGTTCGTCGCCGCGGCGGTTTTCGTGGCCCGCGAGGAGCTCGCCCGGCTCGCCGCCGCCGGCGAGGATGCGGCCACCGCGCTCCTCGCGCGGGCCCGCGCCGCGCTCGCCGCCTTCTCCGACTTCGAGAAGCCGAAGAGGCTCCTCGTTCTTCCCGGCACGCCCCAGGATTACCCGGAGCTCCTCACGCCGACGCTCAAGATCAAGCGCGGCGCCCTGCTCGCCGCATACGGCCCGGCGGTCGCCGAGCTCTTCCTCGCCAGGTAGCCGTCGCGCGACGACCTCGCTCGCCTGTGCCTGCTGCTTGCCGGTGACCTGCTTCCCACGACTCCCGGGAGGATCGACCCGCGGGAGGTCGGGTCGCCGGCGCACGGTGGTAGGGTCCCGCCCAAATGAGAAAAGCAAAGACCAGCCTGCACACAGGTTCCACGCCCGATCGCCGCGAACGTTCTCCGCGAAGCCACGCGGCCTTGGCCCGCCGGGGGGCACTCGCCATCGCCACCGTTGTGATTGCGCTCGTTCACCCCGCCGGCGCAAATGCGACCAGCGCGGCGGCAGACGACCTCGCGGACGTCCGACGCGAGGTCGCGGCACGCCATGACGAGGCCGTGCAGCGCCTGCGCGACTGGATTGCCCTGCCGTCGATCGCGGCCGAGAATCTGAACTTTCCCAGCGGTGCCGAGCACATGGCGAAGCTCGCGCGGGAGGCCGGCTTCCAGCAAGTGACGGTTCTCGAAACCGATGGTAAGCCGGGCGTCTTCGCGACGCTCGACGCCGGGGCGGCGAAGACCGTCGGGCTCTACTTCATGTACGACGTCAAGCAGTTCGATCCCGCCGAATGGACGTCGCCGCCACTCGAGGCGCGGATGGTCGACAAGCCCGGACTCGGGCGCGCGATCGTCGGCCGCGGCGCGGTCAACCAGAAGGGCCCCGAGGCCGCGTTCCTGGCGGCGCTGCATGCGATCCGCGGCGCCGGCCGCCAAATGCCGGTGAACCTCGTGCTGGTCGCCGAGGGCGAGGAGGAGATCGGCTCGCCGCACATCGGCCAACTGGTCCACCGTCCCGAAGTGGCGGCGGCTTTCGCCAAGTGCTCGGGCGTCTTCATGCCGGGGGCGGGGCAGGATCCCGATGGGCTAGTGACCGTGAGCCTCGGCGCCAAGGGTGTGGTCGAGCTCGAGCTGGTGGCGAGTGGCGAGACATGGGGCCGCGGCCCGGCGAAGGACGTCCACTCCTCCCTCAAGGCGATGGTCGACAGTCCGGCCTGGCGGCTGATCAAGGCTCTCGACACGCTGGTCTCGGCGGACGGCAACACGATCACCATCGACGGCTATCCGCAGCCGCGGCCGGTGAGCGCCGAGGAGCGCGCGATGGTCGCCGCATCGGCAGAGCGCCGCAGCGAAGAGAAGGCGAAAGCGCAGTTCGGCGTGCAGCACTGGATCGACGACCTGCCTTGGCGCGAGGCCAACGAGCGCCTCGTGTCGCAGCCGACGGTGAACATCGAAGGCCTGGTGGGCGGCTACACCGGGCCGGGCGGGAAGACCATCCTGCCGCACCGCGCGGTGGCGAAGATCGACATGCGCCTGGTGCCCGACATGAAGATGGCCGATGCCGTCGCGGCGCTCAAGGCGCACCTCGCGAAGCGCGGCTTCGGCGACCTCGAAGTAAACGTCACCGGCGGCTACGACCCGACGAGCACGCCAGCCGACGCACCGCTCATCCTGGCGCAGATCGCCCTCTTGAAGCGGGCCGGAATCGACCCGCTGATCTGGCCGAGGAACGCCGGCTCCTACCCCGGCTACGTCTTCACCGGCGAGCCGCTGAAGTTGGCTTCGGGCCACTTCGGCCTCGGCCACGGCAGCGGCGCCCATGCGCCCGACGAGTACTTCCTGATCGACTCCACGAACCCCAAGGTGCGGGGCTTCGACGGCGCCGTCATGTCCTACGTCGAATATCTCTTCGAGCTGGCGAAGTAGCCCGCCGCGACAGATTTCCTGCGCAATGTGGGGCTGCGTCTCAGTCCCAGCGCCCGGAGTCGCCGGCCTCGAAACCGTCGCACAGGAGACAGATGCGCGCTCAGGCGCGTTCTGCCAGTGACCTGGCCTGCCCGACGGTCTACACTCCTTGCCGTCCAGAGGAGAACGCAATGAGCGAAACGACGAGTGGGACGTGGTTGGCGCCGGAGGGTCCGGCATTGCAGACCTACGAAGCCCGCGCCTACGCGGCGGCGAGCGCGACCGAGCCGCTGGCGCCCTTCACCCTCCGGCGCCGCCAGCCGGGGCCGACCGACGTGCAACTCGACGTCCTCTTCTGCGGTGTCTGCCACTCGGACCTGCATCAGGTCCGCGACGAGTGGCACGGCTCGATGCCGACGACCTACCCCTGCGTCCCGGGGCACGAGATCGTCGGCCGCGTCGTCGCGGTGGGCCGGGACGTTCGCGGGTTCAGGGAGGGCGATCTCGCGGCGGTGGGCTGCATGGTCGACTCCTGCCGCACCTGCCCGGCCTGCCTCGATCACGAGGAACAGTTCTGCGCCGGGCCGGCGACCTTCACCTACAACGCTCCGGATCCGCATCTCGGCGGGGTCACCTATGGCGGCTACTCGGACAGCCTGGTCGTCGACGAGGCGTTCACGCTCAGGGTCCCGAACGGACTCGATCCGGCGGGAGCGGCGCCGCTCCTCTGCGCCGGCATCACGACTTACTCGCCGCTCAGGCACTGGAACGTCCGCGAAGGACAGAAGGTCGGCGTCGTCGGCCTGGGCGGGCTCGGGCACATGGCGGTCAAGATCGCCCGTGCGCTCGGCGCCCGAGTGGTGGTCTTCACGACCACGCCCGGCAAGGTCGAGGATGCCGTCCGTCTCGGCGCGCACGAGGTGGTGGTCTCGACCCGCGGAGGCGAGTTGGAGAAGCACGCCGGCAGCTTCGACTTCATCCTCGACACGGTTTCGGCGGCGCACGATCTGAATCCTTACTTCGGCCTGCTCAAGCGCAACGGGACGCTGACGATGGTCGGGGCGCCGGAGACGCCGCTTCCCGTCGGCGTGATGGGCCTCATCTTCGGGCGCAAGCGGTTCGCCGGCTCGCTCATCGGCGGCATCCGCGAGACCCAGGAGATGCTCGAGTTCTGCGCCGAGCACGGCCTCACCGCGGACATCGAGCTCGTGCCGGTCTCGGCGATCAACCAGGCGTTCGAACGTTTGCTCCGCAGCGACGTGAAGTACCGGTTCGTCCTCGACATGTCGACGATCGGGTAAGGAGCGCCTGCGGGAGAATCGCGCCGGCAGCGTTCAACAGCTGCTCCGCCAGGGGAAGCTCACGGCTGGAGTCGACCCGGAGATGCAGGTCCGAACGCGAGTCAGCAGTTTGGGTCACCGGGGCTGGAGAGGCTCCAGCGGCAGGTCTCCGAGGTCTCGAAGCCATCGGCGAAGAGCACGCCGTAGAAGATCGACACCGCGCCCTGGTGGAGAAAACTCGCGGTTTCACGTGGCACGCCGACGGCGAGGTCGGCGTGGCCGTCGCCGTTCCAGTCGCCCGTCGTGAGCGTCTTCCCGAACCAGTCGCCGTTCTCCGCCGTGTCGGGCACTCCCGGTGCGTCCTGGTGCCAGCGCTCACCGAGCGCAAGCGGACCGGGCGGGCCCGAGACGACGATCACCGCCCCCTGCCCGTTCTGGCCCGTGACATTTTCGGTCCACGAGCCGACCGCCAGATCGTCGCGCCCGTCGCGGTCGAAATCGCCCGCAGCGAGGGCCCATCCCCAGAGATCGCCGGCTTCGCTGGCATCGACGTGGGTGCCGTCCTGGTCCCAGTAGAAGGCGTTCGCCGTGTCGAGTCCACCGGCCTGGCTGAGGAGGATGTGGACGACTCCAGCCGTAGCTGCGCCGGGGAGCCCCTCGAAGGGGACGCCGATGGCGAGATCGTCGCCGCCGAAATCGTTGAAGTCGCCGACCGCTAGTGTGGTGCCGAACTGATCGCCCGCTTCGGCCTGGTCGGCGAGGCTGCCGCTATCCTGGCTGAAGAGCTGATCGCCGGTCGCGGTGAGGCCGGAGGCCGAACCGTAGACGACGGCGACGACTCCGGCATCCTCGATGGGCGTGCCCGCCGTCTCCTCGGGCAGGCTCTCGCCCGGCACGCCGATCGCGAGATCGTCGTAGACATCGTCGTTGAATCGGCCACGGGCGAGAGCGGCGCCGAAGCGGTCGTTTACCTCCGGCGTGCCGCGGAGCGGAAAGGCCGGATGATCGCCCTGCACCGCGAACTGCCACAGCGCAGTCGTGAGCCCGGAGTCGGAGCCCTTGAGGATCAGGACATAGCCGCAGTCAGCGGTCGCGGAGCCGAACTCGCCGTACGGAACCCCGATCGCCAGGTCCTCCCTGCCATCGCCGTTGAAATCACCCGCGGCGAGCGCGGCTCCGAAGAGATTCCCGGGGTTCCGAACCCCCAGGAATCCCTCGTCGAACAGAGAGAAGGAGTTGTCGTCCAATCCCAGCGAGCCACCGTAGTGGACTTGGACCGCGCCAGAATGCACCCCGCCACCCACGTTCTCGCCCGGCACGCCGACCGCCAGGTCGTCGCACCCGTCGCCGTTGAAGTCGCCGGCGGCGAGGGCGTATCCGAACCCATCCCCGGGCTCCGCCGGGTCGGGCGCCAGGGCGAAGAGCTGGCTCAGGAAGAGGGCGACGTTGCCGGGATCGACGCCGACGCCGGCGAAGCCGTAGCGGATCTGGACTGCACCGGCGTCGACGATCCCGTCCGGGTCGTCGAACGGCGTGCCGATCGCGAGGTCGTCCCGTCCGTCGCAGTTGAAGTCGCCCGCGGCCAGAGCCGACGCGTACTCGTCGCTCGTGGCGGGACCGAACGGCGCAGCGCTGTTTTCGAAATAGCGCTGCGCGCCGACGGGGTAGATCGCCGCGTGGCTCGATCCCGGCCCCAGGAGGGCCAGGAGCAGGAGCAGCGCAGTCGAGATGCAAGATCGGGACGAACGAGGGG
>JBDTQT010000063.1:0-16887 GCA_039932055.1 Thermoanaerobaculia bacterium | reverse complement strand
GCGCGGCGCCGCGCGGAGACGAGAGCTTGGCGCCGGGACCGGCCGTGAACTCGCGGCCGTCGACGACCGCCGAGATCGTTCCGGCGCGGATCGTGCCCTCCTCGTCCTCGACGAAGTGGACGTGAAGCGGCGGTCCTTCGCGATGTGGCGGCAGCGAGCCCTGCATCTCCAGCCAGATCTCGCCGCCGCGAGGGATGCGCCGCAGGGCGAGGATCTCGCCGGTGTGGTGGTTCGTGAGCTCCAGGGCCGGGCCCGCGGCAGCGGTCATCGCATGGACCCGCGATTCGGGGTACCGGCTAGCGCGCGCAATACTCGGCGGAACCGGAATGTGACTGTGGACGACATGCGCTCTCTCCGTTCGCGGCGTGAGCCTGGGGCTTCTCGGAGCGGAAATTTACCCCAGGAATCGACTGGGTGGCGCCTCGTCCGCAGCGGTTTGGCACTTTCGGCGCCTGCTTGTCGGTAGCTCCAGTGAGGAAGGGGAAGAGTGATGACCAGCCTCCGGACAGGCCTGCTCGCTGCCGCCCTGGCGTTCGCGCCGGGGATCGCCGCAACCGCCGTTTCCACCTTCGACCAGCGACTCATCTCTCAGACCGTGATCAGCAACCCGGAGTCGTACGACGGCTTCGGTGGCGCGCTCGCGGTCGGCGACTTCGACGGCGACGGCTACCCGGATCTCGCGGTCGGAGCACCGGGAGAGGACTTCGGCGGGGTGCAAAGCAGCGGCGCGCTCTCGATCTACTACGGCGCGCCGGGCGGACTGGGGGGCGCTGGCAGCATCCAGGGGATCGTCCAGGGGGCCGGCACGATTCCGGGGACGCTCGCCCAGTTCGTCTACTTCGGCCGCACGCTCGCCGCGGGCGATTTCGACCACGACGGCATCGCCGATCTCGCGATCGGCTCGTCGAGCTCGGCCGGCGGCGAGGTGCAGGCCGGAACCGTGACGGTGCTCTACGGCGCGCCCGGCGGTCTGAGCGATCTCGGCGGCGCGCAGGTCTGGAGTCAGGCGACCTCCGGCGTGCCGGGCGCGCCCGCGAACCAGGAGTTCTTCGGCGATGCGCTCGCGACCGGCGATTTCGACGACGACGCCTACGCCGATCTCGCCATCGGCGCGGGTCGCGACCAGGGGGTGGCGGACGACAGCGGCTCGGTGACCGTCCTCTATGGCGGCGCGGCCGGTCTTTCGGTCAGCGGCATCGACTTCTTCACCGGCGACTCGCTCGGCTGCTCGGTGGCACAGGGGGGCGAGGAGTTCGGCAACACGTTGGCAGCCGGCGACTTCAACGCCGACGGCAAGGACGATCTCGCGATCGGCGTGCCGGGAGAGAGCTCGTTCCCCGGCGGGCAGACGGTGAACGGTGCCGGCATGGTCCATGTGGTGCCCGGTTCGTCCTCTGGCCTGCTTGCCGCGAACGCGCTCTGCGTCTATCCCGGTGCGACGATCCCGGGTGGCACGGTCCCCGGAGTGCGGTTCGTCGGAGGTGCGTTCGGCGGCGCTCTCGCGGCGGGCAATTTCAACCGGCTGGCCCTGCTGGGGCTCATCCAGGACGACCTCGCGATCGGCAACTCCGGTGTCGTGCTGTCGGGCGTCGCGCAGGCGGGCGAGGTCGTGGTCCTGCCCGGCAGTGCCGCGGGCCTCACGGCGGGCGGCGCCTTCCGCTTCGACAGTCGGGACATCCCCGGACTGCCGGCGCCAGCTTTGTCACAGAAGTTCGGCTCGGGGCTCTACGCAGGTCGCGCTACGGGTAGCGCCTCGCACGACCTGCTGGTGAACTGGCACCCCGGCGGCAACTCCGGCGCCGGCTACGGACTGGTCGTGGTCCCCGGAACCTCTTCTGGCCTGCAGCTCGGACGCGCGCTGCCGCTCGCCTCGTCGCAGCCCTACCTGTTGGTCGCACCCGGCGAGACCAACGACCGGTTCGGGAGCGCTGCCGCGGTCGGCGATTTCGATCGCGACGGCTTCGCGGATCTGGCGGTCGGCATGCCGGGCAAAGACCTCCCGATGGCGACCGATGCCGGCGTCGTGCTCGTCCTCCAGGGGGCGCTCTTCAGCGACAACTTCGAGACCGGCGACACACGCCTCTGGAGCAGCGTCGCCCCCTGACCGGGCGGTCTCCAGCGACGGGCGCGGCGGCCGGCCGCTTCACCTGCGGCGCATCGTAGCCGCCGCGGAGATGCAGGCTGACGTCGCCCTCGCGCGAAGAGAAGCCGATGACGCAGCAGTCGCCTTCGTGCCCACTCGCGTGCATCTAGTAAGAGCGGTCGGAACCGACCATTGCCGGCCCCATATCTTCGCCGGGGCGCCGGTTACGCGCTTCATGAAGGCCGCCAGCGTCCTGCAATCCTGCCGTCGATCGTCGTCGGCGATCGCAGCGATACAGGACGCGACGCTGGCCTTCCTTTCCTTCGTCCTGGCCTCTTACGTGGCGCTCTCCGTGGACCGGTCGGTAGCATCGAAAGGCGGGATGCTACGTCCGGCGCGGGCTCAGGCGCCTGGCCCCGCGCGCAACCAGGCGACGAGAGTTTAGGCGATGCCGGCGACATAGAGCGCGCCGAAGACCGACTTGTTGTGCCGCGCCAGTCCGAGCGGCAGGTAGATGTCGAAATTCGCCGCGCGCTCTGTGGTGTAGCGCGCCGCCACGCCGGTGAGTGGACAGCGCAGGCGGTTCACCAGCAGGACCAGAACTTCGCCCGCCACGATGCCGATGAGCAGCAGCGCTGAGCCGAAACGGCCGGCGCGCGCGACGACGAAGATGCCGAGGATGCAGGCGACGAATAGCGCCCAGACGACGGTGTGCAGGAGCTTGATGGCGACGAGCACGGCGCTGCCCTCGTGGTCAGCCGGCGCGCTTCCCGACGGCGACGTTCCGCGCCAGCGCCTTGAAGCGCTCGCCGTCCGCCTGCACGACGGTGATGGTCACGTGGCCGGTCTTGCTCAACTTCACGTCGCGGACGGTCCCGGACTTCCCTTTGTGGGTACCCTGGAGCACGGCGCAGGAGTCCCCGTCCTTCACTGCGGCGTGCGGGATGGCGGCGGGCGGTGCGCTCTTCCCGGTCACGGATCCGATCCTAGACCGAACCGGGGCTCGGCAGCGCCTCGGCGAGCGACTCCATCGAGATGGTGTCGCTCGAGCGGTTGTCGCCAGTGACCATCCGTCGCAGGTAACCGGCCTGTCCGAGATGGTGGGACAGGTGGCAGCTCAGGTGGTGCAGGAAGAGCCCGGTCGGCGGGCGCAGGCCGCCGAGGACATCCGGGTAGGGCGCCGCCAGGACCGCCTCGGAAAGGCCCGGAAGGACGCTCGCCACGACCTCGAGGGTGCGCTCGATCTCGGCCAGGAGATGGGCGCGCGGCAACCCGCGGGCCGAGAACTCAAGCGGGCGATCGCGCACATAGGCGGTGCCGCCGAGAACCGCGCCGACGAAGTGCTGCAGGTTGCCGCAGACGTGGAGCGCCAGGGTGCCGGCGGAGTTGGAGACGCCGGGCACGGTCTGCCAAATCTGCACCTCGTCGGGAAAGAGTTCGATCTCCCGGGCGAAGCCGCGGAGCTCGCGACGGATGAGAAACGACGTCCACGCGACAGGGTTCATGGTCGGGCTCTTTCCGGGGAAACGAAACTCACTGGACCGAGTCTACTGCGCCGGCTTCGCAGCCTCCGCAAGCCGGGCGACGAAGCTCCAGCCGCCGCCGAGCTCGCTCACCGCGAGGATCAGCTCGTTGCGGCCTTTTCTCAGCGGCAGGTAGAGGGCATCGTTCTCCGCGTTGACGATGCCGAGGAAGCCCGGATCGCGGAAGTTCTGCGCGCTTCGTCCGCGGTAGAGCGGCTGATCGTTCAGGAAGACGCTGACTTCGTCGCTGTAACCGAGCTCGAGCTTGCGGACTTGGTCGCGGTCGGAGTCGATCACCGCGCGGGCCTAGATGACCTGCGTGCCAGGCTGCGGCGCGAGAGGCAGAAGCAGTGGGCGTGTTTGCGGTGTCAGGGCCAGGTGCGAATCGAGCATGCCCCGACTCTATGGGAGGCCGGCCTCCATCCCGCCAAGGGGTGTTTCGGTTTGCGCCAGCGAGCCCGCGAACTCGAGCTTCGACTCCGCGAGATCGACGAGCGGTCCGAGCTCGTAGACGTTCTCGTAGCCGTAGGTGAAGAGGGCGATGTAGGTCGAGAGGTTGAGCGACGCCGTCGGCAGCTTGGTGGGGAAAGGCTCCGGCGCATTGGCGAAGTTGTTGTTGCAGTAAATGAGGACGGTGGCCCGCCGGTCGGGGAGAAGCCGCGCCAGGCTTTCGACAGTGAGGTCGGTGAACGGCAGCGACAGCGCGCCGCGAACGTGGAGCTCGTCGTACTTGTCGCGGCTGCGGGCGTCGAGGACGATCACTCCGGGCTCGCGGCTGCGGCGCAGGAACTCCTCCTCGGTCAGGCGTCGGGAGGCGCGGTGATCCGCCGCCTGCAGCGCGAGACGCAGATAGCCCGCCATGTCGATCGCCGGATTGTCCGGGCCGTCAGCCGGCGCCGACCCGGCGAAGCCGCCAAACAGAAGCGTCAGCATTACGGCGGTTTCGCCGCGGAGTCGTGAAGATGGTCGCATTGCAGACTCCTCCTGCGGACGGAGTCTGCAATGGATGTGCCGCCGGGGGGCGCAGGCCGCTACCGGGTCATTGGCGCCAGTGGAACGCGCGGCGTCGGAGCGCGGAGCAGCTGAACTCCGGCCGGAGCCGCTTCGCCGCCGTAGCCCTCGACCCAGAGGGCGAGGCGTCCGTCGAGGTAGACCGCGAGATGGCCGAGGCTGTTCAGGTCGGCCGCCGACCACTCGAGCCGCACCTGCTGCGTGACCTCACCCACCCGCACCCAGCTGCTACGAACGCCGCCGACCTCCTCGAGCGTCAGCTCGAGCTGGCCGTTCGCGCCGGTCCGCCGAGCGCCGACGAGGAAGAGCGGCTTGCCAGCGGCGTCGGTCACGAAGGCGATCGACGTCGGGGCGAGCACTTCGCCGGCTTGGACGGCGGCGAAGTCGTAACCGAAGGCGGCCTCCGCGCCGCCGGCGGCGATATCGACCGTGGCGTAGGCCTCGAAGGTAAGCGGCGCGGAAGCCGACCACTGCGAGGTGTCCCCGGACTCGAAGCCGTCGATGAAGAGCACGTTCGAGAGAGTGTCGCTGTCGGTCGCCGAGTTGTTGGAGGCATCCGGGTCGGCCGCTGCGCTGCTGACGGTCGCCGTGTTGCTGAGCGTGCCGGTGGCACTCGGGGATACCGCGCAGATGGCGGTGAAGGTGACGCTTCCCCCCACCGGCAGGCCGACCGATTCGTTGATGTTGCCGGAACCGGCCGCGGTGCAGGTGCCGCCGCCGCTGCCGACGCAGGTCCAGTTGGCGGACGTGCAGGCGGCCGGGAACGTATCCGCCACGGTGGCCGGCGGAGCGTCGCTCGGCCCGGCGTTCGCGGCGACGATGGTGTAGGCGGTGTTCTGTCCCGGGGAAACGGTCGTGACCCCGTTCGTCTTGGTGATCGACAGATTCGCCGTGGGTACCAGGGTATCGGTATCCGTCGTGGTGTTGTTGGCCGTGTTCGGATCGAAGAGCGACGAGCTCACCGTCGCGGTGTTGACGAGCGATCCCGTCGCGTTGGCGGCGATGGTGCAGGTCGCGGTGTAGGTCGCAGAGGCGCCCACCGGCAAGTTGACGGCGGTGTCGTTCAGATTGCCCGACACCGGACCGGCGGTGCAGGTACCGCCGCCCGTCCCGACGCAGGTCGTCGAGCAACCGGAAAGGATGCCGGCGAAGTTGTCGATCACGGTCGCTCCGGTCACGGCGTTCGGGCCCGAGTTGAGCGCCACGATGAGGTAGGTCACCGCGGTGCCGGGGATCTCGGTCGGCGAGCCGTCCGACTTGGCGATCGACAAATCGGCGGGAAGTACGGTGACGGTGTCGGTGTCGGTCGCCGAGTTGTTGCCGAGATTCGGATCGGCGTTGGCTGAGCTCACGGTCGCGGTGTTGGCGATCGTGCCCGAGGCGCTCAGACTGACGGTGCAGCTCAAGGTGTAGGTGGCCGAGCCGCCCGCCGGCAGGTTCACCGAGTCGTTGATCGAGCCTGAACCGGCAGCCGTGCAAATGCCGCCGCCGCTGCCAGCGCAGGTCCAGTTGCAAGTCAATGCCGCCGGGATGGTGTCGGCCACCGTTGCCGCCGGGGCGGAATCCGGCCCGGCGTTCGAGGCCACGATGGTGTAGGTAGTGCTGCCCCCCTGAAGGACGCTGGGGACGCTGTCGGTCTTGGTGATCGCGAGATCGGCGATCGGGAAGATCCCGACCAGCACCGGGTCGTGGTCCGAGGCGCGATACGGGCTCGCCGGCTGAAAGAGGACGCGCGGCGGAACCAGAGCCGAGCCGTCCGGCTTTTCCTCGAAGGCCGACTCGCCGACGTCCTTGATCTCGTCGTTGTAGTCGAGGAGGCTGGCCTCGTCGGCGTTGATGTGCCAGGCACCGATACCGCTGATCTGCGGCGTCAGGCTGGCGCTCGAGAAAGCGTAGTCGAGGTGCCCGAGTTGGCCGTCGAAGAGATACGAATACGCCGCCGGTCCGAGGAGAGCGGTCTCGAGATCGGTATAGCCGCCGCTGGTCAGGGTCATCACCGGGGTTTCCGCGGCGTAGGAGTTGAAGTCGCCGAGCAGCAGGACGTCGGGATCGCCCGCCGCCGGTACCACCGTCGACGAGATCCAGGTCAGCAGCCGGGTCGCCTGCGCCGTGCGGGTGGCGTTGGAGGCGCCGGCGCCGTCACCGGCGTCGGCATCGCCGGGCAGACCGGCGCTCGAGCCCTTCGACTTGAAGTGGTTGGCGATCACCGTGAAGCGCTGGCCGAAGGCCGGATTCGTGGCGTCGACGACGTCGAAAGTCTGCGCCGTCGGCGGGCGGCTGTGAATCGGGTCGAGGTCGGAGAGCGGAGCGCCGACCGGCGACAGGATGCCGGTGCGGTAGATGATCTGCACGCGGATCGCGTCGGTGCCCAAGGTGCCGCCAGTGTTGGCGAAGGCGTAGGGATGGGCGCCGCCGCAGAGGGCATTGACCGCGCCCAGCAGGTCGGTGATCGAGGCCGAGGGCGTCGTGTTCTCGAGCTCGCCGAAACCGTAGACGTCGGCGTTCAGCGTGCAGATGACGATCGCGGCGCGTTCACGCTGGCGGTTGAGCTCGGCGACGCTGTCGGCGCCGCGGCAGTCGAGCGTGCCGCCCGGGCCGCAGGGTCCGGAGCTCGTGCTCGAGGTAGTGTCGATAGTGGTGAAGTAGTTGAGCAGGTTCATGCCGACGGCGCGGATGGCGCCGCCCACCACCGGCGGCGTCGCCGGACGCGGGTTGGCGACGGTGAAGGAGACCGGATTGGCCGCCGTCGGGCGGATCCGCCAGGCATCGGTTCCGGTGGCGCCGGCGAACGACCAGTCGAGAACGCCGGTCAGGCCGTTCACCAGGTCGCCGCCGCGGAAGAAGTCGACGCCCTGGGTGCCAACCGAGAAGCCGCCGTTGGCGACCGGCGGGTAGATGAACTGGAAGCCGTTGGCGTCGAGCAGCGAGACGTTCTGGCCGTTGTCGTCGTCGTCGAGAATCACCCGACGGGTCGCGAGCGCCGCGAGATGCGCGTTGTAGCCGGCGACGGAGGGTGTCGTCGTCTCGGTGAACTGGCGTGGCCGGCCGCCCTCGTAGAGCTCGATGGTGCCGAAGCGCGCGAGCTCGAAGTACTCGGAGACGGTGAGCGTGTCGACGAAGGTGACCTTCATCCCCTCGCGCGCCTCGTAGAAGTCGTCGACGACGCCGCCGACCGGTAGGTCGATCGTCGCCGGCGTCACCTCGGCGAGGTGGTTCCCGGCGTCGGTGACGACCACGGCGCCGGCGGTCGAGGCGGTGATCTCGGTGGCGCCGAAGAACTCGGACACCGTGCCGGTGACGCGCACGCGCTGACCCTCGGCGACGGCGGTGGGGCAGGTATTGCAGAATACGAAGACGCCCTCGGAGGTCGCCGGATTGGCGTCGTGGTCGGCGTCCTCCTCCTCGAGGAAGAAGCCCGAGAGCTGGGTGGTGGCCTGATAGTCGCCGACCACCACGCCCTCGACCTGGACCACCGTCGCCGGAATCGGCGTGGCGCTGCCGCTGCCCTGGACATCGTGGATGTAGCTGAGCGTGAGGTCGTCGTTGACGACCGTGCCCTGGCCCTGGCCGTCGGTGACGGTGACCCCGGTACCGACGACGTTGGTGACGTTGACGAAGAAGGTCTCGTTGGGCTCGGTCACGGCGTCGCCGTTGACCACAACGGTGAAGTTGTAGGTCGTGCTCAGCGCCGGAATGAACTCGCCGATCAACGACTGCGCCACGTAGTCGTTGTCTTCGGTGGGCGGGTTGCCGTCTTGAGCCGTACCGTCGGCGGTGGCGATGTCGAAAGTGACGCCGCCCGCGGGAGCTGGCGCGGCGAGGGTCACGGTAAAGGTGAAGTTCGTCGCGCCGTTGCCTTCGCTCAACGAGACGTCGTCGATCGATAGGCTCGGAGTCGGCGGCCCGCCTTGCGGCGTGATCGAGAGATCGTCGATCCCGAGGCCGTGATCGCTGTTGGCGTCGTTGGTGTCGAACCAACGCAGCCAGACCTCATCTCCGGCGTTCACGACGAGGTTGATCGTCGAGGAGAGGGCAAGGCGATTCGCCGCCGCATTGCCGTCGAGCGCCGCGGCCGTCGAGGTGCCCGGTATGGGGCTGGTGAAATCCAGCGCGTTTTCGCTCAGCCAACCGGTGGACGGAGTGTTGGCATCGGTAATCGTACCCGCCGGCGTGACCTGGTATTCGAAATCGAGCACCTGCGCCACGGGAGTGCACGGTAGGGGACTGCAGCCGCCGGCGCGCCACTGCTCGCCGGTGAAACTCACCAGCAGCGAGGTGATCGTCGAGCCGGTGCTGTTGAGCAGGCGGACGGCATTCAGGATATTTCCCGGCGTACCCGAACCGACTGAACCGAAGGCGCGCTCAGTGGCCGTGCCTGTTCCCCAACTGTAGATCGCCCCGGCGTTAGATCCCCCTGCATCCGCGCGGTAGGTGGTCGGGTTGGTGGCCACCGCCGTGAACTGCGAGTACCAGCCAGCGATTGTCGTGTTGTCCGCCCATGGATTCGCCGTCCCGGATGTCGCGAGGGCGTTGAAATCCTGAGTGTACGGAGTGCCGAGGGTCGTGAGCGAAACTTGCGCCTGAGTGGCGAGCGGCACGAGCGAGGCCAGGCTGAGAACGATTGCGGCGCGGGCGGACAATTTCATCTCGTAGCTCCAGGGACCGGTGGACGGTCCATCAGGCGGACGGGAAGCATGGAAAACAGGATCTTGCCGGAAGGCGGTGAAGCGTTTGCGGCTTGCACGCAACGATAGCGCGACAGGCTGCTCGCGTCACCCCGGCCGATTCCGCCCGGCGGGCGGCCGCGGCCTGCACAGTTCGTTGTGCAAATGTCCTGGAGCAGGGCCCCGCGGCCCCGGGCCGGGGCTCAGGCCAGGGCGTTTGCGGGCCGCGCGTAGAAGTGGCGCTTGGCGGCCTCGGTGGCGAGAACGTAGAGCGCGGTGAGGCCAACCGGCCGCTGGCTCGTGTTGCGCGCCGCGCCGGCTGCCCGGCGCTGAGGTGACGTCAGTTTCTTGTCGACCGCCTGCTCAGGGATCGGCGAGGGTGCCCGCGGCCGTCGCCCACTCGCCCGTAGCCAGATCGACCACCAGGACTCCGATCCTCGCCCCGCCGGCGCCGATCTCGAGCTCGCTGGCGTGGGTCCAGTAGGACTCGCGGGCGCGCTCGAGCTCGGCCTGCGGAATCGCTATCGTCACTGGCGAGACCTCTCCCAGGTGCAGTTCCCCGTTCGCCCGCGCCACCGCGAAGCGCACCTCGAGCTTCACCTCGTAGGACGCACCGCTCGGAGCGCTGACGATCGACAGCGCGGAGATCGGTATCCGCACCTGCACCGGAATCCTTCGCGGCGCACCCTTCTTTGCGCCGGCGATCGGAGCTCCGGTTACCAGCTCGAGCGCGAAGGACGGCTGCACGACGTCGAGCGAGGCCGCAGCGACCAGCGCATCGGCGCGCTGCTCGGCGGGATCCAGCCGGCGAAAGGCGGTCCGGCTTCGAACACTGACTCCGGGGCGCCGGACGCGAACCCGGATCCGATGCTCGCCATAGCCGTCGCCGGGTCCGGTCGAGAAACCGAGAGAATAGGAGGCGGAGGTATCCGCCACGACCCCTTCGAGGTTCTTGCCGAGCGTACGGTCGATGACGAAGCTCGCGCCACCGGTCTCGTCCGCGAAACGCGCCAGATTCAGGGCTGAGTCGCCTCCCGAGCGATCGCGGGGAGCCACTCGCGATACCTCGGCACCGAGGGATTGGTTCTCGGCACTGGTGGCGGCAACCGGCGAGTCCGGGGGCGTCACGGTATAGACGACGAATCGGGCGTCCTGGAGTGTCTGCAGTAGCCTCTCGACATCGTCGACCAGCTGCCGGTTCGCATTCACGCCGGCCTGCACCCCGCGACTTGTGGGTCCGGTCGCGGCACGTTCGACGACGCCCAGGAGGTCGAACAGGTAGGCGCCAGGGTTCGCGCTCAGGCCCGAGGTCACGAGCAGCAGGCTCTTGCGACCTTCGGCTCCAGAGAAGGACTGGACCCATTGGCGAAGCGCGCCGACCATCCGCCGCTGGCGGAGAACCTCCTCGTCCTCGAAGCGGCGAATCTGATCCTCGAGCGCGTCCGCACGGGAGCCCGGCTGGCCCGAGGAGCGATTTCTTCCGAACGAGCGCACATCCTCTTCCAGCTGGAGCCGCTCCTGGTGCAGCAGATCGCCCCGGCCGCCGATCCTTCCGAGCTCCGCGAGCGCCTCGCCCACCCCGCTCGCCTTCGAGGACCCGGGATGCAGGACCCGGAGCACATTCGTGAAGGCCGCAATGTGGACCTCGTCTCCATGGCTCTCGCGCTCCAGCAGTAGCGCTTCGATCTGCTCGAGGAGGTCCTGGCTGGAGCGCCCGTCGATCGCGGTCGCGTCCACGAAGACGAGAAACCGGCCCGGCGGTTGTGTCGACGCGACGCTCGAGTCGATTCCTGATCCGCTCGGCACGGCCTGGCTCGGGCTCCTGATCGGTGCCGAGAAGAACTCGATCGGAGCCGGCTTGCCGTCCAATTCGAGCTCGAAATCTTCCCGCGCAAGGTCCGTAACCCGCGACCCGCGACCGTCGAAGGCGATCACATCGACGTTGACGACCTCGATGTCGATGCGCTCGGAGAGAGCGCCGTCCGGGGTGGTGGGACCCGCCGCGCGCTCGCGCGGCCGGACGCTTCCGGAAGCGGCGACCGTCGCAGCGGAGTCCGCGGAGACCTGCCTCTCGAGAGCTACCGTCTCAGCCACATCCAGCATGAGGTACGGCAGTTCCAGTGGGGTCAGGGCGAGCGCCGCTCCGCTCCCGGAGCTCCGATCGACGGTGTCGACTCGCGCTCGAAATCTCTTCCCGCCACCGGGTTGCGCCACGGCAACGATCTCTCCCGGCGCGAACGCCGGCGACGGTTCCGGGACCAAGGTCGCCGTGAGCCGCGTGGCGGAGAATTCGACGAAGTCAACCACCGGTTTGCGCCGCTTGGCCTTGCCGCCGAGGTTCACCCTGTTCCGGACGACGTAGCCGTCGGAGGGCGCTCGAACGGCCGCCGCAGCGAGGCTGGATTGAAGCTCGAGAAGCTCGCGGGTCGCGTCGATTTCGCGCGTCGCCCACGTAACATCCGAGGTACTCGGATTCCGCCGTTCCTGCTGGATCTCCCGCAGGTTCTTCTGTTGGGAGTCGAGCTGCTGTTGCAGTGACGCGGTGTCGAATGTGACGAGGATCTGTCCTTTCGTGGCGGGCGTTCCCGCTGGCGTGACGAAGGCGTCCACAACCAGCGACTGCGACGCCTCGACCGGCTTCACCCCGGTAGCCGCCGCACGAAGCAAGGCGACCGCTCCCTGCCCGGAAGCCGCAACGGGTGCAGGGACCAGAGCTGCCATCGCCAGCAGGGCCAGCGACGCCAGCCAGCCTGCGCCGCCTACCGCCGCAGCCTTTTGCTCTCCCCCTCTTTGGCTACTTGCCACCCATACACTGGGGATCACGACTGTCAGTATTACCATGCTCTTCTCAATCGACCAAGAGGCCTTCGGGTGGCCCCGCGTCGAAAGTCGCCAGGACGCTCCTCGAGGATGCGCAGCGCAGGTTCGTCGCGCTGCGACGAGTCGCTCGGGCTCAGGCGCCGGGCGCGCTCGCGAGTGCCTGCTCCAGCGCTGCGGCGCGTGGAAAGAGCACGCTGTTCTCGAGATGGACGTGCAGGTGCATCTCAGTCTCGAGGTGGGCGAGGCCGTCGTAGAGCGCGCGGAAGGTGTTGCAGGCGCCGGCTGGAGGAGCGAAGCCAGCGGTGAGCTCG
Organism: Thermoanaerobaculia bacterium; assembly: GCA_039932055.1. GTDB lineage: Bacteria > Acidobacteriota > Thermoanaerobaculia > Multivoradales > JAGPDF01 > JAGPDF01. The sequence continues at coordinate 4,475 of JBDTQT010000063.1, read as the reverse complement.
CGCAGGCGGGCGAGTGCTGCTCCGGCTCCGTCGTGCTCGCTCTCCATGGCGGCGACGAGGCCGGCGATCTTCGGCATGCGGACTCCGGGCGCCGGTCTCTCCAGCGCCTCGATGGCAGGAAACAGGACCGCCTCCTCCTTCGCCATATGGTCCTCGAGCTCGGGGCGGAAGGCGCGGAAGATCTCGACCAGCTCCGGAACGACTTCCGGATGCGCTTGGCCGTGGGCTGCGAGCACTTTCTCAGCCATGCGGCCGAGCCGCGGCAATTCTTCCCGCAGTGGGACGTGGAAGCGCTCGACGATGTAGCGGGCCAGCGCCGGCAGGGGTGTATCGGCGAGCGAGGTGTCGGGCTCGCCGGCGACTGTCGCGAGCTCCTCTTGGAGCTGCGCCAGCAGGTGATCGGCAGGCAGACCCTTCGCCTGGCAGGCTTCGCCGAGCGCGCGCTTGCCGCCGCAGCAGAAATCGATGCCGGCGCGGTCGAAGACGCGGCTGGTGGAGGGATAACGGGCGACGATCTCGCCGACCGGCGTGGACAGGTCGAATGCGCTCATGGAGAGAATCCTTTCCGCTCCCGTCGCGGGAGCCCTTCTCGCTGCTCGACGGCAACGTAACAGGGGCGTCCGCCGCGGAGCATGACCGGCGTCATAGTCGCCGCGGGAGCGCCGCCTGGCGCGGATCGGTTACGATGCGTCCCTATGACTTCCCAGGTCGAGCAGGCGATCGGACAGCTGGCACTCTACCGGCGCCTGCAGGCGGATGACCGCGCGAAGCTCGCGGCGGTTTCGACGCTCGAGAGCTTCCCGCGGGCCAGTCTCATCTTCCGCGAGGGCGATGCCGCCCGGTCGGTGCACCTCGTCGTCTCCGGGCGGGTGAAGGTGGCGAAGCTGACCCCGGCCGGACGCGAAGTGATCCTCGACATGCCGGGGCCCGGCGACCCGATCGGCGCGGTCGCGGCCTTCGAGGGTTTCGCTTATCCGGCATCGGCGACGGCGACGGTCGACACCATCTGCCTGGTGACCCGCCGCGATGCTTTCTTTGCGCTGCTCGAGGCTCATCCGTCGCTGGTACGCGGGCTGCTCTCGGGCCTGACGCTGCGCCTCGTCGAGCTCACCAAGCGGATGACCGAGCTTTCCGGCGGGCGGGTCGAGGCGCGCATGGCGCGCCTGCTCTGCAAGCTCGCCGACGAGCAGGGAGTGCGGCGCGAAACGGGCATCTTCATCCCCGTGCGGCTGACCCGGCAGGAGCTGGCCGACCTCTGCGCGACCACCATCGAGACGGCGATCCGGGTGATGAGCCGCTGGGGCAAGGAGGGTCTGGTCGCCACCGAGCGCGACGGCTTCCTGATCCTGGACCCGGCGGCGCTCGAGCTTGTTGCCCTCGCCTGAGCCGCCCGGAGATCCGGCCTCCGCCGCCGGCGTCCGGCCCGGCCGGGTCCTGCCTGTCGTCTATGCCGTCTTCGCCCACGCCGCGCTGGCCGTGGCTCTGGGGCGAGCCCTCGTCGCTCCCGCTGACCTCGCGACCTTTCCGAGCTCGCCGCAGTTCGTCGCCTACGTCCACCTCCTGACTCTGGGTTTTCTCGCCTCGGCGGTCTACGGTGCCATCTACGCCTTCGCCCCCTCGGTCCTGCGGCTGCCGATCGCCGAACGCCGCGCGGATCTTCTCGCCGCGGCGCTCCACATCGCCGGCACGATGGCGCTGGCCCACGGCCTGGCCGACGCCGACCCCTGGACGGCGGTCGTCGGCGGGAGCGCCGCTTTCCTCGGCGGGCTTTGGGTCCTCGGCCGGCTGGCGCTCGGACTGCCTGCTTGCCGCGTACCGCCGGGGACGCGGGTCCTGATCGGCAGCGCGACCGGTTTCTTCCTGCTCGGCGGCGGTCTCGGCGTCTTTTTCGTCTGGGCGCGGATCTTCGGTCTGCCGGGAGAACTCGAGCGCTCGGCGGTCATCGCCGCCCATGCCCATCTCGCGGCTTTCGGCTGGCTCACTGGAACGCTCTTCGGATTCGGATCCAGGATGCTGCCGATGCTCTTCGCGGCGCGACCCGGAGCGGGGCGCGATCTGTTCGGGATCGCGGCGCTGCACGGTGCGGCCGCGCTCGGCCTCGGCCTGTCATTCCTCTTCTGGCCGTCCGCCGTGCCGTGCTTCGCACTGCTCGCGGCGCTCGCCGTTGCCGGATTTCTCGCTCACGGTGCGGCGATGGCTCGGCGGCGGGTGCGGCCGGCCGCCTTCCGCCGCGGTTTCGACCCGACGAAGTTCCACGCAGGACTGGCGCTCGCCGGTCTGGCTCTCAGTGCCGCCCTGGGAGTCGCCATTGCCTGGCACCCCGAGGCCCTGGCGCTGCGCCGGGCGATCGTCCCCTACGGCATCGTCGCACTGCTCGGCTTTCTGGCACAGATGGTCTTCGCCGTCCTCGGCCTGCTCGGCCCGGCCTACGCCTGGATCCGGCGCCAGGGCCAACCGCAGGGTCCGCGGGCGCTCTTCGCCGCCGCCGTGCCGCCTGCTCCGCTCGACTTTCGCGCTTCGCTGCCGTGGCTGCGCGGCGTGCTGGCTGGCTGGGGGCTCGGAGTGCCGGTGCTCGCCGCGGGCGCCTTCGCGGGCCAACCGGGGCTCGTCCGCAGTGGCGCGGCGTTGCTCCTGCTGGCGACCCTGGTGAGCGCCGCGCACCTGCTGCGGCTCGGGCGGGAAGCGGTGGTCCGGGCGCCCGAGGCAGGCGGCTCGGCTGCCGCCAAACCCTCCCGCCGACCTGCCCGTTGAGGGAGTGCCGCACTGCGGCAAGAAAGTGGGAGAATCGCTCCGAAGGGAGAGCGGATGGCGCGGATGGCAAAGCTCGAGTGGAGAGACCCGGTCCGGCGTGACTACGCCGATGTCTGGACGCCGGCGGCAGTGGCCGCCTGCGAGGCGTTGGCGCCGCTCAATCGGGACCGCCTGCGGATCATGCAGGAGCGCATCGCACGCCGCCGGCTGCGGGCGCGGGAGGGCCGCCGGATCGACTTCCTGGCTGGCGACGAGCTCATTCCGGGAACCACGATCCGCGTCCAGGACGCCCGCGACGGCCGCTTCCTCGGGCCACAGATCCCACGCGACCTCGAGCGCCAGTGGATTCAGGGAACCGGACCGGGTACCCGGCCGGGGGCCTCCGGGGAGCGGATCGCCGAGGGTTTGCGCAACGTCGCCTACGCCCTGCTCTCCGGCGCCGACGGCTGGATGTTCGATGGCGAGGATGCCCTCGGGCAGGTGTCGGCGATGTCGCTCGACAACCAGCGCAACCTCATGCTGGCGATCGCCGGCGACCCGCGCTTTCTCGCCGTCGCCGAGCAGGTCGCCGGCGAGATGAACGCCTGGGCGCGCGGCTTCTTCGGCCGCGAGATCGTCGCCGACTGGCGGGCCCAACTCGCCTTCACGACGAAGATCTTCCGCGCCCGCGGCTTGCACCTCGACGACCGGCATGTGCGTGAAATCGATAACACCGGTTACTCGGCCTCGATCGTCGACCTCGTGCTCTACGTGGTCGGTAACCACCAGCGGCTGCGCGCCGCCGGATCGTCGATCGTCGTTTACCTGCCGAAGATCCAGACGGCGGGCGAGGCGGCGTTGTGGAACCGGATCCTGCTCGCGCTCGAAGAGCACCTCGTACTGCCGGCCGGCACCATCCTGGCCTATGTCCTCGTCGAACAGCTCGAGGCCGCCTTCCAGCTGATGGAGATTCGCGCCGCGCTCGGGCCGCACTTCGTCGGCTTCAACACCGGGCGCTGGGACTACATCAACAGCGTCTCCGACGCGCTCGCCTGGGATCCCGGTTTCGTGAATCCGAACATCGACGCGATCACGATGACCTACGGTTACATGCGCCACTACGAGGATCGCGTGCGGCGAGCGGTGAACACCCCCGATCTTGCCGGCCGTATGGCGCTCTGGCAGGGTGGCATGGAGCCGAACATTCCAGTGGGATCGCCGGCCGGCGTCGCGGCCGGGATGAAGCGCGCGGTCGCCGGTGCCGAGCGCGAGCAGCGCGAAGGCGCCTCCGGCAAGTGGGTAGCGCACTGGAAGATGGTGCACATCGTGCGCCCGGTGTGGGAGCGCGTCGGAGCGGACAATCAGTTGGGACGGGAGTTTCCGCGCCTCACCTACACCGCTGGCGACGCCGCGAAGCTGGTCGAGCTCGAACCGGCGGCGCGCACCATGCGCGGCGCGCGCGACCTGCTCTCCGTTGCTCTGCAGTACGGCAATGCCTTCGGCCAGGGCTTCCAGGCGGCGGCGCTCAAACCCGCCGATTTCTTTGGCAACGACGACGTGCTCTACCTGATGGAGGACATGGCGACCGGTGAGATCCGTTTGAGCATCCTGTGGGAGTGGCTGCACAAAGGGGCGCAGTTCACCGACGGCGACGAAGCGACCGGCCTGCGCCCCGGCGAGGCCTTCACTTCCGGGCTCTTCGAGCGTTTGCTCGACGAGGAGTACGACAAGCTCCTGGCCGCCCG
>JBDTQT010000062.1:0-17183 GCA_039932055.1 Thermoanaerobaculia bacterium | reverse complement strand
TAGAACAGGCGGCGCTCCTCTTCGAGGTCCTCGCTCTTGCCCTGCGAGTTCCAGTGTGGCAGGAGGCCGTCCTCGAGGCCGGGCAGGAAGATGACCGGGAACTCGAGACCTTTCGCGCTGTGCAGCGTCATCAGACTGACGCCCTTTTCGCCGTCCCAGGAGTCGAGGTCGGAGACCAGCGCGACATGGTCGAGAAACGCGGTCAGGAGGTCGTCGTCCTCGCCGCTGCCGTAGCTCTTCGACTCGGTGAAGTTCTGCGCCGCCGAGAGGAACTCGCGAATGTTCTCGAGCTTGGCCTGCTCCTCTTCATTCTCGCGCCGGAACATGTCGGTGTAGCCGGTCTTCGCCAGCAGTTCGTCGAGGAGCGCCGGCAGCGGCAGCTCCTCGGCCGCCGCACGCAGCTGCTGGACGAGCGCCTTGAAAGCCCGCAGGGCGGTCGCGGCGCGCGCCGGGAAACTCTCCAGTGGATCGACCTCCAGCACGTCCCAGAGGGTCGCGCCGAGCTTCGCCGCCCGTTCGTCGAGCATCGCGGCCGTGGTCTTGCCGATGCCGCGCGGCGGCACGTTGAGGATCCGCGACAGCGAGAAGCTGTCGCGCGGATTGCGCAGCAGCCGGAGGTAAGCCACCAGATCCTTGATCTCGGCGCGCTCGTAGAAGCGCACGCCGCCGACCATGGTGTACGGAATCCGGTGGCGGAAGAATTCGTCCTCGAAAACCCGCGTCTGGGCATTGGTGCGGACAAGGATCGCCATGTCGGAAAGCGCGTGCCGTCCACGCAAGCGGGTAAGGGTTTCGACCACCCATGCCGCCTCTTCGATTTCGTCGCCGGCGCGATGCAGGGCGATCGGCTCGCCGCGGCCGGCGGCCGTCCAGAGTTTTTTTCCGCGCCGCAGCTGGTTGTTCGAGACCACGGCGTTGGCGGCGTCGAGGATGGTGCCGGTCGAGCGGTAGTTGCGCTCGAGCTTGCGCACCGCGGCGCCCGGGAAATGGCGCTCGAACTCGAGGATGTGGGTGACGTCGGCGCCGCGCCAGCGATAGATGCCCTGATCCTCGTCGCCGACGGCGGTCAGGTTGCCGTTCGCACCGGCGAGCTCGGAAACCAGCGTGAGCTGCGCCTGGTTGGTGTCCTGGAACTCGTCGACGAGCAGGTACCGGGTGCGCTGGCGCAGGCGGTCGGCGACATCCTTGTGCTCGGTGAAGAGCTTGACCGCCAGGCTCATCATGTCGTCGAAGTCGACCCCCGAAGCCTGCGCCACCAGCGACTGGTAGCGGCGGTAGACGCGGGCGACGCGCTGTTCGAAGAAGTCCTTCGCTTCGCGCTCGTACTGCGCAGGCGAGAGCAGGCGGTTCTTGGCGCCGGAGATCGCCGCGAGCAGGGTGCGCGGGGGAAAGCTGGTCTCGGACACTCCTTCGGCCTGCATCGCCTGGATCACCAGGCGCTTCTGGTCGTCGGTGTCGAGGATGGCGAAGTCGCGCGGCAGGCCGACGCGTTCGCCGTAGCGCCGCAGCAGCGTCAGAGCATAGCGATGGAAAGTACCGACGAAGGTCGGCAGCGGAAACAGGTTGAGCAGCCGCTCGACGCGGTCGCGCATCTCGCCGGCCGCCTTGTTGGTGAAGGTGACGGCGACGATCGAAGCCGGATCGACGCCGCGCTCCTGCACCAGCCAGGCGACGCGGTAGGTGATGACGCGGGTCTTGCCGGAGCCGGCACCGGCGAGGACGAGCTGCGGGCCGTCCCCGTGGGTGATGGCGGAGAGCTGGTCGGGATTGAGTTCCTTGGCGAAATCGATGGTGGTGGCGGCGGGCATCTCATCCGACTTTACCAGCCGGAATCGTCCGAATCCGGACTCGACGAAGCGGAGGCAGGTCTCGCGCCACCGTCTCCAGCCGGCTTCAGCCTAGCCGCGCTGCCGAGTAGGGCGTGAGGTCGATTGCCGGCGTTCGGCCGAGAAGGCTTGCGGCGACGAGGTCGGCGCTCGCCGGGGCGAGAAGAATGCCGTGGCGATGGTGGCCGGTGGAGTAGAAGAGCCCCGGCACCGACCCCGCTCCCAGGATCGGCAGGCCGTCGACGGTCGCCGGCCGGAAATTCGCCCACGATTCGACATAGGGCGCGGCGGCGAGCGCCGGGGCGGTCTCGACCGCCATGGCGAGGATGCTCAGCATCCCCGCGGCGGTGACCGTCTTCTCGAAGCCGGCCTCCTCCATCGTCGAGCCGCAGAGGATCCGGCCGTCGGGGCGCGGGACGAGATAGCCCTTGGGCGAGAATACGACCCGGCCGACGAAATCCGCGGGAGCTTCGAGCACCACCATCTGGCCGCGCACCGGGCGCACCGCACCCGCCGGCAGTCCGCTGCCTTCGACGAGGCCGGCCCACGCGCCGGCGGCGAGCAGCACCGCGCCAGCGTCGAGACGTCCCGAGACGTGATCGACCCCGGCGACGCGCCCGTTCTCGACGGCGATGCGCCGCACCTGCCCGGTGAGGAAACGGACCCCGGCGGCGGCGGCGGCGGCGGCGAGGGCGCGCAGCAGAGGCTTCGGATCCAGGCGGGCCTCGTCGCGGAAGAGGAAGCCGCCGCTCGCGCCGACGGCGAGCGCCGGCTCGAGCGCGCGCAGCTCCGCGCCGTCGAGCCACTCGGCGGCGACACCGAGGCCGACCAGGCGGGGGAGGTCGGCGCACCAGGCCGCCGCTTCGGACTCCCCGAAGACGATGCGCAGAGTGCCGTTCGCGCGGTAGGCGAGATCGATGCCGGTCGCCTCCGCGAGCTCGGCGGCGAAGCCGGGCCAGCGCCGCATCGACTCCTGGGCGAGCGCGAGGAGCGGGCCGCCGTGCTGCGCTTCGACGCCGGGCGAGAGGATCCCGCCGGCGGCGCTGGACGCCTCCGCGCCCGGGACGCTGCGTTCGAGGACGATCACCCGGGCGCCCGCCTGGGCGAGCCGCAGGGCGGTGGCGCAGCCGTGGATTCCGGCGCCGATCACGACGATGTCGCTGGTCAATTGCGGTCTCCCCGCGCGCCCGCCTGCTGCCGCGCTCGCCCCGAGGATGGCACACCCCGCTGCCGGTAGGCCTGGACATCTTCTGCCGGTCACGGTGCGCTGGACGCGGAGCGCGGCTGTGGCTTGGCCGGTGGAGCGGATTCCCGTCCAAAGCGCCGCCAAACGAGTACAGTGAGCAGGATGACGACTGTGCAGCGGATCCTGGTCACCGGTGCCACCGGCTATGTTGGCGGACGTCTGGTGCCGCGGCTGCTCGCGGCCGGCTGCGAGGTGCGCTGTCTGGCGCGGGATCCGGAGCGGCTGGCCGGCAGGCCATGGCGCGACCGGGTCGAGGTGGTGGCCGGCGACGCACTGGCGCCCGCGACGCTTGGGCCGGCGCTCGCCGGGATCGACGTCGCCTACTACCTCATCCACAGTCTCGGGACCGGCGAGGAGTTCGCTCGGCGGGACCGCGAGGCCGCCGCAGCTTTCGGCGCTGCGGCGCGCTCGGCGGGCGTCGGTCGCATCATCTATCTCGGCGGTCTGGGTGACCCGGCGACGGCGCTGTCGCACCACCTGCGATCGCGGCAGGACACCGGCGTAGCTCTCGGCGAAGCCGGAGTTCCAGTCACCGAGTTGCGGGCCGGAGTCATTATCGGCTCGGGGAGCCTGTCGTTCGAGATGATCCGTTACCTTGCCGAACGGGTGCCGATCATGATCTGTCCGCGGTGGGTATTTACCCGCACGCAGCCGATCGCCATCCGCAACGTGCTCGACTATCTGGTCGCCGTGCTCGGAAGCTCGGCGAGCACCGGGACGACGATCGAGATCGGCGGCGCCGACATCGTCACCTACGGCGAGATGATGACCGGCTACGCCGAAGCGCGCGGGCTGCGCCGGTGGCTGTTGCCGGTGCCGGTGCTGACGCCCCGCCTGTCTTCTCTTTGGGTGCATCTGGTGACGCCGATTCCGGCGGTGATCGCACGCCCGCTCGTCCTTGGCCTGAAGAACGAGGTGGTCGTGCGCGACGCGACCGCACGCCGACTCTTTCCGGAGATCGAGCCCATCGGTTTCCGCGCGGCGGTGCGGCTCGCTCTGGCGAAGCTCGACGCCGGAGAGGTCGAAACGAGCTGGAGCGATGCGCTGGTGTCGAGCCAGGGCGATCGGCCGATCGTGCGGCTGGAGAACCGTGAAGGGATGATCCTCGAGCGCCGCGAGATGCGCGTGGCGGCGACACCGGAGCGGGTCTTCGCCGCGGTGAGTCGGCTGGGCGGGCGCACCGGCTGGCTCTACATGGACTGGGCCTGGCGGGTACGCGGCGCCCTCGACCGACTGGTGGGTGGCGTCGGCATGCGCCGCGGCCGGCGCGATCCGGTCGACTTGCGCCCTGGAGATGCGCTCGATTTCTGGCGTGTCGAGGCCGTGGAGCCGCCGACGCTGCTGCGCCTGCGCGCCGAGATGAAGGTGCCCGGGCGCGCCTGGCTACAGTTCGAGGTGCGCGCGGCCGCCGGCGAAAGCGTGCTCGCGCAGACCGCGTTCTTCGCCCCCAAGGGTCTCGCCGGCCTGTTCTACTGGTACGCCCTCTATCCGGTGCACGCCCTCATTTTCAGCGGTCTCGTCCGCCGGCTCGCGGCCCGCGCCGAAGCTGCCTGAACCGCCTCCGCACAGCCGCTTGGTACGATTCGTTCGCGAGGGAGATCCGCATGGAAGTGAAGAACCGCCACGTGGCCCGCATCTCGACACTCGTCGTGATCCTCGCTGCCAGTGCGCACCTCGGGACGGCGATGGCGTCGTTGGCCGGGGGCCTCGACGCGCTGGAGCAGCGCCTGGTGGCGCGCGTCGACGCGCAGCGCGAGCACGCCGTGGAGTTGCTGCGGCGCGCCGTGGACGTTCCGAGCGCGACGGAGAACCTTGCGGGTGTGCGTCAAGTCGGCGCGATCTTCGCCGCTGAATTGGCGGAGCTCGGCTTCGCGACGCGCTGGGTGGATCTGCCGCCCGCAGTCGGCCGCGCCGGGCATCTGGTCGCCGAGCATCGCGGCGCCGCCGCCGGGACTGCAGGACCGCGCCTCCTGCTGCTCGGACACCTCGACACCGTCCTCGAAGGCGAGCCGTTCCGGCGCGAAGCCGGGCGCGCCTACGGCAGCGGCGTCTCCGACATGAAGGGCGGCGACGTAGTGATCGTCGAGGCGCTGCGGGCGCTGGCCGCGGAGGGGATGCTCGCGGATCGGCAGGTGACGGTGGTGATGACCGGTGACGAGGAGGACTCCGGCGAGCCGCAAGCCGTGAGCCGCGCGGCGCTCGTCGAGGCGGCGGAGAAGAGCGATCTCGTGCTCGCCTTCGAAGGCTCGGTGCCCGGCGTGGCGGTCGTCGGCCGCCGCGGTTTCGCCCCCTGGAGGCTCGAGACCACCGGCTCGACCGGCCACTCGTCACGCATCTTCGGCCCCGACCGCGGCGACGGCGCGATCTTCGCGATGGCGCGCATCCTCGCCGCCTTCCGCGCCGAGCTGCCCGAGCCCTACCTGACCTTCAATGCGAGCCTCGTGGTCGGCGGCACGCAAGCCGAGCTCGAGTCAGCAACGGCATCCGGGCGCGCCACCGGCAAGCTCAACGTCGTGCCGGCGAAGACGATCGTCGAGGGCGACCTGCGTTTCCTCACCGCGGAGCAGCTCGCGCGCGCCGAGGAGCGCATGCGGGCGATCGTCGCCCGGCCGGCGCCGCAGACCAGCGCCGCGATCACTTTCGTGCACGGCATGCCGTCGATGGCACCGACCGCCGGCAATCGCTCGGTGCTCGCGGTGCTCGACCGTGCCAGCCGCGACCTCGGCACCGGAGCAATCGTCGCGCAGGATCCCAGCGAGCGCGGGGCCGGCGACATCTCCTTCGTCGCCGATCTCCTCCCCGGGCTCGACGGCCTCGGCGCTCTGGGCGAACGGGAACACGCTCCCGGCGAGTACGTCGACCTCGACGAACTGCCGCGCCTCGTCCAGCGCGCGGCGCTGCTCATTCACCGGCTGCGAACGATACCGGCGCCTTGATGCCGGCTGGAGGTTGACATGGATCGCGGATTCCTCACGCTCGGAGCCCTCTCCGCCGGGCTCGCCGTGGCACTCGGCGCCTTCGCGGCGCACGGCCTCAAGGCCCGCCTCGATCCGCAGGCGCTGGCGACCTTCGAAGTCGGCGCGCGGTACCAGATGTACCACGCCCTGGCGCTCCTCGCCGTGGGGCTGCTGGCCGAGCGGTGGCCGGGACAGGAGTCGGGCCTGCTCGTCTGGAGCGGCGCGCTCTTTCTCGCCGGAACGCTGCTGTTCTCCGGCAGTCTCTACGCGCTTGGCCTGACGGGCTTTCGCTGGCTCGGCGCGATCACCCCGTTCGGTGGCGTCGCCTTCCTCGCCGGCTGGGGCTGCCTCGCCGCTGCCGCCCTGAGGCTGCCGCGGTCCGCGGCGCCCTAGCGGCGGCTCAGCAGATCTTCCCCCAGTCGTTTCCACGTGCGGCTAGCCAGCCGGCGATTTCGGTCAGACGTTCGCGCGCCGGCGCGGAGATTCCGGGCTCGGGGTGGAGGGCGAGGCGGTCGAGGTCCTGGCGATAGGCGCGAAAGCTCGGGTGGCAAAGGTCGACGCTCATCGTGTAGGTGAGGAAGTTGAGGAGCTGGCGCGCGGTTTCCTGCGCCCGCGCGCCGCGCGCCGGATCGAGGGTCGCCAACCGCGCGGCCTCGGCGAGCATGGGAGCGAGCGCCGGTCGACCGCCAGAAGACTCGGCAGCCAGCGTCTGTTCGACAGTGCGCGCGAACGCCTCGTCGTCGAGCTCGCCGAGCGCTGCGGTGAAGCGCGCTTCGAGCTCGCGCCAGACCGCATCGCCGTTCGCCAGCGGCCGGACCGGCCGGGTGAGGTCGACCAGTGCCAGTGTCGGCGCAAAGCGCGAGTTCATGAGGTCGAGACGCCGGCGGCTGTCGGAGGCCGGCCCGGGACCGGCGGGTTCGGATCCGGGAAGCACCTGAGTCGAGCCGACCTTGGCGAGAAGCGCGTTGCGCTCGAAGGCGCCCGGCGAAAGCCGCTCGAGGATCTCGAGATAGCGGACGCCCCAGAACGGCAGGAGCGCGAGCGGCACCCAGACGAAATAGTGGCGGTGACGCGGCGCGACGCCGCGCGACAGCAGGCGCGCACCGAACCACCAGAAGGGCAGGCCGAACGGCACCGCCAGAATCAGTGCGAAGAGAAGTTCGGCGAAGCCATTGCCAGCCGATGGCGGCAGGTGCGAGAGCGCGTCGGCGACGAAGATGCGGTGCGGGTTTCCGGGCGGAAAGCGCACCGGCAGCGTGGTGGCATTGGCAGCGCGGCGGGTCCAATCGCCCACGAGCAGATCGATCGGTCGATCCAGGTCGGCGAGCGCGTTGGCGAGATAGGACTGCCCGTTCCACGGCGCGGCACTTTCGAGCCATGTCGACTCGCTCTCGGCCCAGAGGACGTCGAAGCCAGGCGCGTCGGCGCCCGCGGCCGCCCAACGAAAGCGCCAATCCGGCGTAATCGCCGGCGGCGCAGCGAGCAGCGGTGGCGAGCTGGACCACTGGTGGTGCGACTCGAGCCCTGCGCCGTGCGGTAGGTAGCGCACCCAGATCCTTCCGTCCGCGCCCCCATCGCCCCCATTGCCGTCATCGCGGCCGGCGATCGCGGCGACCACCTTCCCGCCGGCCATTCGGGGATCGAACGAGAGCAGCACCGAGGGTACGACGCGTTGCGTGCCGTCCCAGACGCCGTCGATCAGGCGGAGCTCCACCCGTTCGACGCGCGCCTCGGCGGTGGAAGTGGCCGCGGCGCGATACCAGGCGGCCCGCACCATGGTGTCGACCTGGCGGTGGACGAGAACGAACCAGGGTGCGCCGAGCGCGACGAAGAGGGTGCCGACGATCCAGCTGCCCCGCCCGAGAAGCACCCGCATGACGAGCACCAGGGCCTGGGCCCACAGCGGGCGCGGCTCTGGCGGCAGCTGACGCTCCGTCCAGCGCTCCAGCCGATCGAGGGCGGCCGCCGGATCCGGCGGACCGTCCTCCGGAGCATCACGGCTTCGAGAGCGCGGGGTCATCACCGGGAAGAACGGACGAAACGCGCGCGCGGCGACAAGGCGTCGCCGTCGGCGCCCTCCTTCTGAAGGAGGTCGGCGGCGAGCATCGAGGGCGCAGCGCGGCCTTCAGGTCGCGGGGAGTCGGCTGGCGCGGATCGGTGCGGCATCGCTCGTCGGCACGTGGCAGGCGAGGCAGAGAAAGCGCGCGCCGGCGACGGTGGCGCCGACCTGGGCCGGGCTGTTGCGCAGGTCGGTCCGGTGGCTCGCCGGCAGCTCGGGAGCGTCGGCGCCGGCGTCGAGCGCGTGGCAGTCGAGACAGCCGTTGGCGCGCAAGGTGAGCGGCAGGAAGTCGGCGATGGCGTGAGGAATCCGCGGTGGTGCGATCGGGTAGGGCCGCGGCAGGTCTTCAGTATCGCCCGGAGCGGTGGTGTTCCAGGTGATCAGCGGCGGATCGGGCACCGCGAAGAGACTGCCAGGATAGAGCGACAACTCGCTGTCGTCGATCGTGGCGGGGGTGCTGCTCGTCGCCACCTCGCCGGGCACGGTGGCGGGGGGCTTGCCCTTGCCGGACTCGTCGGCGGAGAGGGGGCTCACGAGCGCCAGAATGCTCGCGACGACGGTGAGAACCAGGACTCGTTGCATGGCCGATCTCCTCTCGAACGCTGCGCGGCTCACGCCTGGCTCACGCGCACGGCGCACTTCTTGAAATCGATCTCCTTGGAGATCGGACAGGTGGCGTCGAGGGTGACCTTGTTGATGAACACCGATTCGTCGAACCAGGGCACGTAGACGGTGCCGCGCGGCGGCCGGTTGCGGCCGGCGAGCTCGACGCGGGCGGTGATCCGGCCGCGTCGCGACTCGATGGCCGCGAGCCCCCCTTGCGCGAGTCCGCGGCGCGCTGCGTCCTGCGGGTGCATGAAAAGTTGGGCTTCGGGCATGGCGTTGTGCAGCTCGGGGACGCGGCGCGTCATCGAGCCCGAGTGCCAGTGCTCGAGCACCCGGCCAGTCGCCAGCCAGAGGTCCCAGGTCGCGTCGGGGCTTTCGGGTGGTGCGGCATAGGGTCGGAAGAAAATCTTCGCTTTGCCGGCGATCGCCACCGGCTCGCCGGTGCCCGCGGCCGCGAGCGTGCCGTAGGGGAGCTTCTTGCCGGCCTTGCCGTAGAACTCGATGCCGCTGCCCTTGGTGACGTAGGGGTCGTAGGCCTCGTTGAAGCGCCAGGGGGTCTCCTTGCCGTCGACCACGGGCCAGCGCAGGCCGCGCACGTCGTCGCGGAAGTAGACGTCGAACGGCGCCAGGTCGTGGCCCTCGCCGCGGCCAAAGGCGGCGTACTCCTCGAACAGCGCCTTTTCCGGGAACCAGTCGATGGCGGCGGCCCCCGGCGGGGTGACGGTCGCGTTGGCGTGTCCGCCGGCGACCGGATCGGGCCAGGCGACCCGGCGATTGGCGGCGGTGGCGAAGAGCACATCGTAGAGCGTCGACTCGGGGCTGAATCCGAGCGCGGTCGCCGCCGCCAGCACGTCGGGCAGCGCGCCGTCCTCGAAGCCATCGGCCTGGAGACCGGGGATCTTCTGTGCCCCCCAGACGTCGCCGAGCTTGAAGCGCTTCGAGAACTCGAGCATCTGCCAGAGATCGGTGCGCGCCTCGCCGGGGGCGTCGATCTGCTGCCGCCACATCTGCGTGCGGCGCTCGGAGTTGCCGTAGGCGCCCCACTTCTCGAAGATGATCGAGGAGGGCAGGATGAGGTCGGCGACCTTGGTCGAGAGGGTCGGATAGACGTCGGAGACGACGATGAAGCAGTCCTTCTCGCGCGCCGCGTGGATCCAGTGGTTGGCGTTGGCGGTCGACTGGAAGGGATTCGTCACCTGCACCCAGAGCCAGCGCAGCGAGCCGTCCTCGAGATCGCGCATCATTTTGGTGATGTGGCTGCCGATCTTCGGGTTGATCGTCTTCGCCGGCACGTTCCAGTGATGCTCCGCCTTTTCGCGGTGCGCGGGGTTGTCGACCATCATGTCCGCGGGCAGGCGGTGCGAGAAGGTGCCGACCTCACGCGCCGTGCCGCAAGCCGACGGTTGGCCGGTGAGCGAGAAGGCGCCGGCGCCGGGCCGCGCCTGCTTGCCGGTCAGCAGGTGCACCATGTAGGCCTGCTCGTTCACCCAGGTGCCGCGGGTGTGCTGGTTGAACCCCATCGTCCAGTAGCTGACCACGTTGCGCTTCGGATCGGCGTACTGGTCGGCGAGCTGCACCAACTTCTGCTTGAAGGCCTCGGGCGGCTCGTCGGGATCGCCCTGGGCGAGCGCCGCGACGAAGTCCAGGGTGTAGGGCTCGAGCGCCTTCCTGAACTCGGCGAACGGGATCAGCCAATGCTTGCCGGGGTCGGCAGCCGAAGCCTGCTTGACGCGATTTTCGATGTGCGGGTCGAGGCCCGCGAGGACCGCCTCCTCGCGCGACAGCACGATCTCGGTCTCGCGCGCCTGGGTGTCCTTCTCGGCGGCGTAAGCGAACTTGTCGCCGGACCGCATGCCGTAGCCGATGTCGGTCGGGCCAGCAGCGAAGACGCAGTGCTTGTCGACGAACGCCTGGTCGATGGCGCCGCGCTTCACGACCTCGCGGGCGATGTAGTTCCAGATCGCGAGGTCGGTGTTCGGTTTGAAGACGATCTCGACGTCCGCAGCTTCGGACGAGCGGTTGTGGAAGGTAGTCAGGTTGAAGACTTGGTAGCTCTCCCGGCGCAGCTGCTGGTCGACGATGCGCCCCCAGAGCATCGGGTGCATCTCGGCCATGTTGGCACCCCAGAGCACCACGGTGTCGGTGGCCTCGATGTCGTCGTAGCAGCCCGACGGCTCGTCGATGCCGAAGGTCTGCATGAAGGCGGCGACCGCCGAGGCCATGCACTGCCGGGCATTGGGGTCGAGGTTGTTCGAGCGCCAGCCGGCCTTGACCAGCTTCGATGCGGCGTAGCCCTCCTGAATGGTGTACTGGCCGGAGCCCATGATGCCGACGCCGGTGGGTCCGAGCGCGGTGTGGGCGCGCCGCCACTGGCGCTCCATTTCGTCGAAGGCGCGCTGCCAGGAGACCGGCGCGAACTCCCCTTGCTTGTCGAACTTGCCCTCCTTCATGCGCAGCAGCGGGTGCTCGAGGCGGTCGGCGCCGTAGGGAATCTCGGCGTTGGCGTAGCCCTTGACGCAAAGGAGGCCGCGATTGACCGGGCTCGCAGCGTCGCCACGGACCGCCACCACCCGCTTGTCGTGGGTGGCGATCTCGATGCCGCAGCCGACGCCGCAGAAGCGGCAGACACCCTTGTCCCACTTCCACTTGGACATCGGGTCATCGGTACCGGAAAGATCGGCGAAGCTGAATCCGGGTAGGCCGACCGCCGCCGCGGTGGCCGCGGCGACGCTCGCGCTCAGGAACTCGCGGCGAGAGTACGGCTGGGTCATCGCGCGGGCTCCGGGTAGGCGATCCCGCTGTCGGCGGAGGGGTCGGAGTCGTTGGCGACCTCGGGGTCGACGAGGTGGTAGACGAGATCGACGCTGTGGACGTGCGGCAAGCGGCCGAGCGCGAGGAAGAGTCGTTCACCCTCGCCGCGGTCGGCGCTCTCGAGCACAGCGACACAGCGTCCCGTCGCGGGATCCAGATGGTGCACCGCGACTCCCGGAATCGCGTCGAGACTTCGCCGCACCTCGGTGAGGCCCGCCGGCTCAGCCGAGATCAGGACTCCGGCATAGTGCCGCGGGGCTTGCTGCGGTAGCTCGGACGGCTGCTGGGACACGTCTCCTCCCTGCGCACTGCCCCTGTGACGGTAGCTCCGTGCGCTCGGCTCCGGCACACCCGCCGGGGTGGGATCCCTCGCGCCGACTCAGTCGCCGTCCTCGTCTTCGGCCGCTTTGCCGCCGCCTTCGCGCCCCCCTTTGTCGCCGAGCGTGGCGGTAAGGCCGGCGACGAGCTCGGCCTTCTCCGCAGCGGAAAGCCGCGCCTCGGGATGCAGGGGCAGATAGATCGGCAGCGGCATCTCGCCCTTCTGCAGCTGCTCGGCCGCCTCGTGGGCATCCTTCTGCGGCCGGTTCCACTGCGAGACGTTCAGATGCTCGCGCCCCTCCTGGACATCGTTGTAGACCAGCCAGGAGACCGGCGCGACTCGCGAGTAGAGCGGCCACTTCGTCTCGTTGCTGTGGCAGTCGGAGCAGGCGCGAAAGAACAGCTCACGAGTGCGCGGCGTATCCCACTTCGGCTCGGCGACGACCGCCCGGTTGGTGTGGTTCCAGCCGTAGGGTACCAGCTGGATCGCGAGCAGGAGGCCGGCGAGAAGGAGGAGAACTCGGGACAAGGTCGGTCGTTTCATCGGGTGGCTCCGTTGGGCTCGCCAGCCGTCGCGGGCGGCTGGCGCAGAAAGGCACGGCAGGTCAGCAGCTCGATCCTGTTCGATAGCCTCTCCCGGCGGCGTGACATCCGGATGAACGGCTCCGGAATACTCAGCGACCCGGTTTCGGGCGTGCCAGGACGACGGAGTGGTACGAGAGCTGGCCGGCAGCGAGAAGAGCGTCCTCGGCGTCGAGGAGGCGCGCCATCGCGGCGTCGAAGTCGGCCGGCGGCGAGGGCGGGTTGCTGGTCGGACGGTGCAGGTTGGCGTAGATCACCGACAGGAGATTGCCGCCGTAGTCGCGTTGCTCGAGCAGGTCGAACTCGCGGGCAATCGCCGGCAGGATGTCGGAGGAGGCCACGGCCTCGGTCGGATCTTCCTGGTTGATCGGCGGCCGGATGCGTCCCACCCGTCGCACGCTCTTCGGCAGGCGGTAGTAGTGCCAGTTCCAGCGCAGCTCGTCGGCGAGCCGCCACTCGTCGCGCGACGGGCCGACGTACTCGTCGAGGTAGAGGAGTCCCTCGGGCTTCAGGGCACGGCGCAGGAGGACGGCCATCTCGTCGAGCCGGTCGAAGTGGTGCAGGGAGGCGTGAAACAGGATGGCGTCGAGATCTCTGAGCTTTGCGACTTCCTCCCAAGCGTCGGCGCAGCGGTAGGCGATGCGCGCCTGCATCCCTGCCGCCTCGGCCGCGGCCTGCGCTTCGGCGACGCAGACCGGCGAGATTTCGATGCCGGTGATGTGGTCGACGAGGTCGAGTCGCACCAGATCGCGCTCGAAATGTCCCATGCCGCAGCCGATGCTCACCGCCTCGCGCAAGCGCGGCATCCCGGCGAGGCGGTTGGCGAGCCAGGTCGTCGTCCAGGTATGCGGATCGCCGGAGATGCGTCGATTGATCCGCTCGCGCACCAGCGGATGGCTTCCCCAGATCTCCTCGATGCGAGAGTGCGCCGCGATCGAGTCCCAATAATTGACCGGCTCACTCATCGCATCGAACCTAGCAGAGTTCGCCGGACCCTCAAACCGGATCTGCGCCTGCGATATCGTGACGGCTACCCATGCCTGTCACTGCTGCTGCGCTTGCGGTCGTCATTCCGACGCACAATCGGCGCGCGATTCTCGAGCGCGCTCTCGACGCGCTGGCCGTCCAGTCGCGCCCGGATTTTCGTGTCGTTGTCGTCGACGACGGCTCGACCGATGGCACCTGGGAGTGGCTGGAGGCGCGCGTTGCGCGCGGGTGCGGGCCACCCCTCGCGGTAGTGAAGCAGGAGAACCGCGGACAGGGGCAGGCGCGCAATCGCGCCCTGCGCGAAGTCGCGGAGGAGTGGGTCCTGTTCCTCGGCGACGACATTCTTGCGCGCCCCGACTTCGTCGCTGAGCATCTCGCAGCGCACCTGAGCTCGGTCCGGCCGATCGCCGTCGTCGGTTTCACCGACTGGCGGCGGAGCGAGATGCGGGTCACGCCAGCACTCGAAATGGCGAACGTCGAGGGGCACCAGTTCGGCTTCGCCCATATGCAACCGGAACAGGAGGTTCCGTTCACCTGCTTCTACACCTCCAACCTCTCGCTGCCGCGCGCGCTCCTGGGCGACGAGCCGTTCGATTCCGGGTTCGCCGCCTATGGCTGGGAGGACATCGAGCTCGGCTATCGTCTGAGCCTGGCCGGCCTCAAGCTCGTCTACCATCCGGCGGCGTCAGCGGAACATCTTCATCCGATGACCCTCGGCGATCTTTTCGCTCGTCAGCGCCTCGTCGGCAAGGGGCTGCGCACGCTCTGGAAGCTCCATCCGGAGCTCAGGGAGTCGCCGCTCCTCTCCGCCGCGGCGCCGCCGCGCTGGTTCGGCGCCGGGCGCAGGCTGGTTCCGCCCCTGGTGCCGCTGCTCTCGAGACTCGACGGCGCGGGCGTCGACCTCGGCAGGCGGATCCTCCATCGCGTCCTTCTATGCGGCTACTACCTCGGCCAGGAGGCCGCATGAGACTCCGGCGGTGAGCCGCGTCCTGCTTCTGTGCCCCGAGCCCGGGCGCGCGGCGATGGCCGGCGTGGGGATCCGCTTCTGGGAGATGGCGCGCCATCTCGGGCGCCGCCACGAGGTGCGACTCGGCTTTCCCAACGACGTGGCCGACCTCGCTGGCGCAGCGGCTCTCGCCGAAGCGCGGGTGGTGCGTTACGACGCCGCGAACATCGCGGAGCTCGCGCGCTGGTCGGAGGTCGTGGTCCTGCACGCCCACGTCTCCAATCTCTATCTGGATCATGCCGGCGCGCGCGAACCGCGACCCTTGGTGGTGGATCTCTACGACCCGTTTCCGATCGAGAACCTGAACTACTACCCGCAGCTGGGCGACGGCCCCTATCGCCACGACCGCGTGACGCTCGAGCGCCAGCTCCGGGCGGGCGACCTCTTCCTCTGCTCGTCGGCGGAGCAGCGGCTGTTCTATCTCGGCATGCTCTATGCGCTCGGGCGGCTCAACCCCGAGACCTATTTCGCTGACTTCACGCTCGCCAACCTGGTGCGCGAGGTGCCGTTCGGCATCCGGCTGCCGGACGCCTCCCCCGACCCGCGACCTCTGCTGCGTGGCGTCGTTCCCGGCATCGGCGCGGAGGATCCGATTCTCTTCTTTGGCGGCATCTACGACTGGTACGACCCGATGCTGCTGCTGGCGATTCTCCCCGCGCTGCTGGCGCACTTCCCGGCGCTGCGGCTCGTCTTCTCGGCCAACCCCAACACCGAGTCGACACCGCAGGCGACCTACGCCGAGGTCGTCGCCGTGGCGCGCGAGGCCGGCTGGCTCGATCGCCACGTCTTCTTCGTCCCCTGGGTCGCAGCCGACGAGCGCTTCAATCTCTACCGGGAGGCAACCGTCGCCGTGGTTCTCCACCGCGCGCGCTTCGAGGCCGAGATCTCGCTGCGCACCCGCGTTCTCGACTTTCTCGGCGCCGGTCTGGCGGTGGTTGCGACCGCCGGCGGCACGATGAGCCGCCTGCTCGCGGAGGAGGAGATGGGCTCGGTGGTGGCGGAAGGGGATTCGGCAGCGCTCACCGAGGCGGTGAGGACGCTGCTCTCCTCACCGGACCTGCGCGCCGGGTTCGCCGAGCGCGGGAGAAAGTGGGCCGCACGCCACGACTGGGCCACCGTCCTCGCGCCGCTCGAAGCTTTTCTTGACCGGCCGCACATCGATCCGCACAAGGACCGTTATCCGCCGGGCTCCATTCCGCCCCCCCGTCCCCCGCGTCGCTTCGGCCGCGCGTTCTGGCGCTCGCGGCTGGGTGGAAGCTGAGGGCGGAGGTCTGCCGCCGAACCGGGACGGTGAGGCAGCTCCTGTCCCGGTTTCGGGATGCTTCGCGTTCTTAGAGGGAGAGCGGTGATCCCGCCGCGCGATCGACGAGGGTCGGCGACCCCGAGGAGACGAAGATGACAATCCCGAGCAGGACTCTGTGCGGAGTCGTGATGGCCGGAGTGATGGCGCTTGCTGGCGCGTCCGGCGCGGCCGCCGCGCCGACAGAGGTCAAGGGTGCGGCGATTCTGCAGCACCCCTGCGGCAAGACGTCGGTGCAGCAGATGGGGCTCGTGAACTCCGGCAAGATGGCCGAGGCGGTAAAGCTCGGCACCGCCGAGATGCAGGCGCAATGGAACGCCATGCCGGCCGGGGACCGCGAGATGGTGACCGGGATGATGAAGGAGATGTCGGTTTCGGCGGCCGAGTTCACGAAAGACATCGAGGCCGGTGGCCTCCTCGTCATCGACGGCGTTGACGGCACGCTGACCGTGAAGCAAGAGCACAAGGACGCGAACGGCACGAGCACCGGCACGATGACCCAGAAGTTCAAGCTCGACGGCGCGAACTGCCGGATCTCGAAGTAGGCGCCGGGCGCGCCTGACGGAGCTATCCCGCGAGGGTCTTTCGCCAGAGTTGGTGGGCCTCGAAGGGGAGGTCGTCGATCCGGGTCTCGACTTCGGCGATGACGCCTCCGCGGTCCTCTCCCGCCAGCAGTTGCGCGATGTCCCAGGAGTCTTGCCCGCCGCCGACGTAGAGCTTGAGCAGAATCAGATCTGCCGGTCGTGGGACCGCAAGCTGCAACTCGCCGAGGTCGAGGACTTCGGAGCGTTCGAGGATACGTGTCTGCCACCCGTAGCGACCGACGATCAGGTCGACCGGTCGCTCGCCTTCGGCGGTGAATCGCACGACTCCGGCGAGCGGATCCTCGACGTCGCCGTGCCGAATCTCGCACTGGAAGCCGGACTGGCGCAGCGGGACCCAGAGCGTCTCTGCGAGGGAACGAGGATCGGTCACCAACAGATCACGGTCGACAGTGGACCGGCTGGCTCCCCGCAGGGAGAGCGCCTCAGCACCGATGAGCGCACAGAGAATTCCGCTTTGTCGAAGCTGATGAACGACTTCGACCAGCAGGCTCATTCGATCGCGGCGCACCGCGACGGGCGGCGTCCCTTCTGACGACGGCGGGCGAACTCCCTGGCGGCCTCGACCGCGGTGACACCGTGTGCCCGCGCGAACATGGCGACCGCCTCGTCGCCGAGCCGCTGCGCCAGCCGCAAGCGCTCGAGCGGAGTCATCGCGGCCTCGTCACGCCTGGCGTCTTCCCGCAGCTCAGTCGCCAATCTCGAGATCACGCGGAAAGTATAGCGGCATCGCGTTCGTCGATCGGGATCTCGACGTCACCGCTGCGTGCGGCGCAGGTTCTGGCTTCGGACGGTTTCCGAACGCGAGTTCGGGACTCAGCGTCGCGCGGGGCCCAGAAGGCGCTCGACGACAGCGTAGATCTCGCGCCGGTGACCGGCGGCG
>JBDTQT010000061.1:0-17238 GCA_039932055.1 Thermoanaerobaculia bacterium | reverse complement strand
GCAGCGGCGCCGGGTCGGCGGAGGAGGCCGATACGACGATCGTGTAGTCCATGGCGCCGTGCTCGCGGAGCTTCTCGACCAGGCCGACGACCGTCGACTCCTTCTGGCCGACCGCGACGTAGACGCAGATGACGCCGGCGCCCTTCTGGTTGAGGATCGTGTCGATGGCGATCGCGGTCTTGCCGGTCTTGCGGTCGCCGATGATCAGCTCGCGCTGGCCGCGGCCGATCGGGATCATCGAGTCGATGGCCTTGAGGCCGGTCTGCAGCGGCTCGGTAACCGGCTGACGCTGGGCGATGCCGGGAGCCTTGAACTCGAGCGGGCGGCGATGCGGGGTCTCGATCACGCCGAGACCGTCGAGCGGCCGGCCGAGCGGGTCGACGATGCGGCCGATCATAGCCTCGCCGCAGGGCACGGAGACCAACTCGCCGGTGCGGCGGACCTCGTCGCCCTCCTTGATGCCGAGGTACTCGCCCAGGATGACGATGCCGACCGAGCTCTCTTCGAGGTTGAAGACCTGGCCCATGGAACCGTTCGAGAAGGCGATCAGCTCGCCCGACATGGCGTTCGAAAGCCCGTACACCTGGGCGATGCCGTCACCGACCTCGAGGACCTTGCCGGTCTCGGTGAGATCGACACTCTGCCGATACTGCTGAATCTCTTCACCGATGACCGAAGAGATCTCGTCGACCCTGAATCGCATCCTTCAAACTCCTCGCGAAGACTCTTCGCTGTTGTTGATGTATTCCTGGAGCCTGGGCAGCTCGCGCGAACCGCGGGCCGCAAAGGCGGCAAGTAGCAGCTCGAGCTCCCGGGCGACGCTGTCGTCGAACTTGTCGTCGCCGACGCGCACCACCAGGCCGCCAAGGAGAGCCGGGTCGACCTTTTCGACCAGCTGAGCCTCGCGCCCGGCGAACTTGCTCGCCGCGGCGGCGAGGCTCTGGCGAAGTTCCGGCGAGAGCGCCACGGCGCTCGTGACCCGCACCTCCACCTGATTCTTGGCCGCCATCCAGGCGTCGTGAAAGGCGACCGCGACGAAGCCCGCCAGCCCGAGACGTCCCTTGCTGCGCATCACCTGAAGCGCATCCACGAACAGGTCGCTCGCTTTGCCGCGAAAGCCCTTCTCGATCAGCTGGCGCTTCTCCTCGTTGTTGACGAGGGGGCTCGCCATCACGGCCTTGAGATCCTTGTCGCGCTCGAGCAGCTCGACCAGGCCCCGCCACTCCTCGAGCATGCTGTCCTCGACCCCGCGACTTCTCGCGAGGCTGAAGACCGCGTCGCTCCAGACACGGGCGAGCGATTGTTCCTCGGCCTGGCTGCTCGCCATCTCAGTTCCTCTTTCCGTCCGCGAGCGCTTGAATCGAATCGCGAATCAGACGGTCGTGGTCGGCGGGATTGATCTCGCGCTCGAGGATCTTGCCCGCGACGTCCGTGGTGAGCCGCGCCGTGAGCACGTAGAGCTCCTTGACCGCCGTCTCCTGGGCGATCTTGATCTCGCGCCGGGCGCGCTCGATGGTCTTGTTCGCCTCCGCCTGGGTCTCTTCCTGGAAACGCCGTTTGAGCGCCTCGGCGTCCCGGCGTGCCTCTTCGACGATCGCGGTCGCCTCGGAACGCGCCGTGACGAGCTTGTCGGAGTACTCCTTGAGCCGGGCTTCGGCGGCCTCGCGGTCGGCCTTCGCCTGGGTGAGCGAGGTGCGGATGAAGTCCTCGCGCTGCTGGAGTCCTCCCAGAATCGGCTTCCAGGCGAACTTCCCGAGCACCAGGATCACCAGTCCGAAGATGATCAGGGTCCACAAGGCGTTGCCGATATTGCCTTCGAAAGGCCCGCCCTGCCCGCCCTCTTCCGACGCCAGAATCGGCGCGGCGAAGAGGGCGAGCGCGGTGGCCAGCTGCAGCGTGCGCTCGATCTTCATTCGATCGGTGGCCGCGGGCTTTAGAGCGCCGCCAGCAGGCCGACGACGACGGCGAACAGGGTCGCGCCTTCGATCATCGCGGCAGTGACGATCATCGCGGTGTTGATCTGGCCGGCCGCTTCGGGCTGGCGGGCCATCGCCTCGGTGGCGCTGCCACCGACGCGGCCGATGCCGAGACCGCAACCGATCACTGCGAGACCGGCGCCGATCGCGCCGCCCATCTTGCCGAGGCCGGAAGCCGGCGCGGCGGCGGCGCTGGCGCCACCCTCCTGCGCGAACGCGGCGGGGGCAAACATCAGGACGAAACCAACGGCGACGAGCATCAGGACGAGCCGGGCGTAGTTCTTGCGGTTCATTTTGAGCTTCCTTTCGTGGTCGGAGGGTGGTCGAAAGTCGAAAGTTGCTGAATCGATCGGGGTCAGTGGGCCGCCGCCTCATCGTGGTGCGCATCGTGATCGTCGTGATGGACGTTCACCGACATGCCGATGAAGAGAGCGGTGAGGAACGTGAAGATGAAGGCCTGCAGGAAGGCGACGAAGACTTCGAGCAGCGTGATCGCGACGCTGCCGAGCACGATCACCGTGGCGACGCCGAGGCCGACGCCGGTGCCGAGCGCCTTCACCGCCGAGAAGATCAGGCCGAGCAGCACGCCGAGCAGGATGTGGCCGGCGATCATGTTGGCGAACAAGCGGACAGCGAGGGCGAAGGTCTTGGCGCCGAGGCCGATGATCTCGACCGGGATCAGCAGCGGCGCGAGCCAGAGCGGACCGGGGCAGAAGTGCTTGATGTAGGACATGCCGCCGAAGCGCAGGCCGTTGACGACCATCAGGATGAGGGTGAGGATGGCGAGGGTCGCGGTTACCCAGATATTGCCGGTGGCGGCGCCGCCGATGTGGGTGCCGAAAAGTGCCGAGATCGGATGGAGTGGCAGAAGTCCCAGGAGATTGACGGTCAGGACGAAGAAGAAGGCGCTCCAGACGTACTGGATGAAGCGGTCTGTATGGACTCCGAGAACTGGCTCGGCGATCTCTTTGCGCAGGTATTGGCAGACGGTCTCGACGAAGTTCGCGAAGCCGGTGGGGACGAGACGTCCGATCGGGTCCGCGGCGTTGCGGCGGCGGAGCAAGTAGGGCATCACCAGAACGAGCAGCAGGCCGGCGACGATCATCACCACGATCTGGTCGGAAAGCACGGTGATCACGCCCTTCGGGGTGAGCATCCCGAGGTCGGCAGGGATCTCCCTCAGGGGGCGTTGGATCACGTGACTCAGTGGATTTTCAGGTGCCATCCTGCAGATCTCCGATCCCTAGAGCTTCAACGTTCAGTTCCGCCCCGCCCGCAGGCGGCCCACCAACCACCAGGTCTCCACCGCCAGCAGCGCGACGTAGCTTGCCGCCAGCGCGAACAACAGCGTTCGCCGATCCCAGCGGCCGCTCAGAACCGCCGCGACTCCGGCTGCGAGAGCCACCAGCAGGCGCAGGAGACTCGCCTTGCCGATCGCGGCAATGGGCGATCTCCCCGCCGCTGCGCCGCTTTCACCGGCGACTTCCCGGGCGAGCGGTACCGCTCCGGCGAGGCTCCCCGCAAAGCTCGCGAGGCACCCGGCCCAGATGCCGCTGGTGGCGTCCGACAACCCGGCCTGCGCTGCCGCGAACCTGCCAGCGAAACCCAGAACGACGGTCGCCGCCGCTGCCACTCCGGCGAAACCGAGCCAGATGTCCAGCCTGCGGGCCCCGGTCACGGCTTCTTGTGCTCCCGTTTCGCCTCGTCGTCCCACTGGCGTGCCTCGCGAGAAGCTGCAAGCGACGCTTTCACCAGGTTGTAGAAGCCACCGATCAACCCCAACAAAGCTCCGATCAGGATTCCCCAGGGGCTCGATCCGTAGTGGCGATCGATCCAGTATCCCAAGAGGGCGAAGCCGCCGACAGCCGCGGCGAGCTCAATCCCCGAGCCGGCGAGCCGCATTCCGGGTTGCCGGTCCTGTCCGTGCGGTGGATCATCACGTTCTTCGACCATGAGCCCCGATCCGGTGAGCCCGACGGCTAGCGCCAAATTCCTGGGAGACGACTCGGTGAACTGCAGTCGCGCACACCTGCCGCGACGGCCGGAAGTCTAACAAACGCCGGCTGCCCGGAGCAAGGCGGTCCTGCGCCGCAGTGCCGACGGAAGCGACGGACGCTGGGCTCGACTCAGGTCGCGGGGAGGCCGGCCGGCGCGCCGCCGTCGAACCGTTCCTTGACCGAGGGGCGGAAGAGGACGATCAGGGTGAAAACGCCAAGGACAGTGCCGAGCGGCGTGAAACTGCAGGAGATCGCCGCCACGACGACGCAGAAGGTGTGCCGTCGGCGTTCGGCGAGGAAACGAGCGGCAAGGAAGAGGGCAAGGGCGTAGCCGACAGCGAAGACGAGGAAGAACCCGCCCATGCCGGCGACGAAGCAGCCGGCGAGCAGCGGGCCGAACTGGCCGGTCTTCTCGACGCCCAGGCCGGCCATCATCGCGAGGCCCATGCCGAAGTAGATCAGCGGAAAGAGCGAGACCAGCGAACAGATGCCGGCGAGCACGTAGTGGAACACGGAAAGCAGGTGGAGCTGTTCCTCGTCCTGGGTCATCGTCGCCTCCGGGTTCCGGCGGGAGTCCTGGGTCGCCGGCGAAGTGCCGGGCGCCGTCGATTCTGCTGCACGAGGCGGCTGCTTGGCGATAGGCTTGAAAGGAATACTCGGCCGCGAGGCCCTCTGCAGGCAGACTGGGGATGATCCGTGCGTGACGAACTGCTGACCGATCTCGAACGACGCCTCGCCGCTTCGGCCGCCGGTGGCGGGCCCGAGCGGGTGGCGCGCCAGCACAAGGATGGCAAGCTCACCGCCCGCGAGCGCGTCGAGCTCCTGCTCGACGCCGGTTCGTTCGTCGAGATCGACGCCCTGGTCACCCACCGCTGTCGCGACTTCGGCATGGAAGACCAGCAGTTTCCCGGCGACGGCGTGGTCTGCGGCTACGGCACCATCGACGGACGCCTGGTCTATCTGTTCGCCCAGGACTTCACGATCTTCGGCGGGTCGCTTTCGGAAACCAACGCGGCGAAGATCTGCAAGGTCATGGACCTCGCGGTCGAAAACGGCGCGCCGGTCATCGGGCTCAACGATTCGGGCGGTGCGCGCATCCAGGAGGGAGTCGTCTCCCTCGGCGGCTACGCCGACATCTTCCTGCGCAACACCCTCGCCTCGGGCGTCGTGCCGCAGATCTCCGCGATCATGGGACCGTGTGCCGGCGGCGCGGTCTACTCGCCGGCGATCACCGACTTCATTCTGATGGTCGAGGGCACCAGCTACATGTTCGTTACCGGGCCGGATGTGATCCGCACGGTCACTCACGAGGAGGTGACGAAAGAGGATCTCGGCGGCGCCGCGACCCATGCCGGCAAGAGCGGCGTATCGCACTTCACCTTCGGCAACGATGCCGCCTGCTTGATGGGGATCCGCGAGCTGTTGTCGTATCTGCCCTCGAACAACATCGACGACCCGCCGCCAGGCAGGAGCTCGGACGACCCGGGCCGCGAATCGGAGCTCCTCGACAGGCTGATCCCCGACGATCCGAACAAGCCGTACGACATCCATGGGTTGATCGCCGAAGTGGTCGACGACGGCAAGTTCCTCGAGGTGCACGCCGCCTACGCCCGCAACATCGTCGTCGGATTCGCGCGCCTCGCCAATCAGAGCGTCGGCATAGTCGCCAACCAGCCGAACTACCTGGCGGGCGTCCTCGACATCGACGCCTCTCTCAAGGGTGCCCGGTTCGTGCGCTTCTGTGACGCGTTCAACATCCCCCTCATCACCTTCGAGGACGTCCCCGGTTTTCTCCCCGGTACCCAGCAGGAATACGGCGGGATCATCAAGCACGGCGCGAAGCTTCTCTACGCCTATGCCGAGGCGACCGTCCCCAAGCTCACCGTGATCACCCGCAAGGCCTACGGCGGCGCCTACTGCGTGATGGCCTCGAAGCACCTGCGGACCGACGTCAACCTCGCCTATCCGTCGGCCGAGATCGCGGTCATGGGCCCTGAGGGTGCGGTCAACATCCTCTTCAAACGCGAGCTCGAGAAGGCCGGCCCGGCCGCCGCCGAGGCGCGCGCCGAGAAGGTCGCGCTCTACCGGGAGAAGTTCTCCAACCCCTACGTCGCCGCCCAGCATGGCTTCGTCGACGCGGTCATCGAGCCGCGCAAGACCCGGCCGGCGCTCATCCGCGCCCTGCGGCAGTTGCGCAGCAAACGCCAGGCGCTGCCTGCCAGAAAGCACGGAAATTTGCCGCTCTAGCCCGCATTTGCTTGACAGTTGCGCCCCCCTGCGGCAAGCTGCAGGGGCCTGTTCGCCCACAATTGGAGTTGAGGAGAAGCTGTTATGCGTCAAAAAGATCGCGATCTCCGGCGCCGTCGTCAGCGCCGTCTCGAGCGGCTCAGACAAAGCAATCAGGAAGAGGTCGCCAAGCGCAAGACGGTGCGGACCGAAGGGTCGAAGCGGACTCTGAAGGCGACCGACAAGGACGCCGACTCCGCCACCGCCGCGGCCGCCGAAAAGAAGCCCGCGAAGAAGCCGGCGGCGAAGAAGGCCGCCCCGGAAGACGGCGGAGCCGGCGCTGAAAAGAAGGTTCGCAAGGCGCCGGCCAAGAAGCCTGGCAAGAAGGCCGAGGAGTCCACCCAGGAGACCCTCCTGCCGGAGCCGGAAGACAGCTGAGCCCGGCACCTCGATGCGCATCGCGATCGGTGCCGATCACGCCGGCTTCATCCTCAAGGATCATCTTCGTGCGCGGCTCGCCGAGGCCGGGCACGATGTGCACGATTTCGGCGCCCACTCCTCCGAGTCGGTGGACTATCCGGACTATGCGGCCCTGGTAGCCCGCGCGGTCGCCTCCGGTGCTGCGGACCGGGGACTTCTCGTCTGCGGCTCTGGCATCGGCATGGCGATTGGCGCCAACCGCGTGCGCGGCGTTCGCGCCGCGGCCTGTATCGATCTCTATTCCGCCCGGCTCTGCCGGCAGCACAACGACGCCAATGTTCTCACCCTGGGCAGCCGCATCGTCGCGCCGCCGCTCGCCGAAGCGATCGCCGACGTCTTCCTCGCCACCTCATTCGAAGGCGGTCGCCACGCGCACCGCGTTGCCAAGCTGGACGGAGAACCTGAATGATCGCCCGCCGCCTGACCGAGGTCGACCCCGTGATCGCGGCCGAGATCGCCGCCGAAGAGCGCCGCCAGAACGAGGGGCTGGAGCTCATAGCGTCGGAGAACTTCACCAGCCGCGCCGTGATGGAGGCCGCGGGTAGCGTCCTCACCAACAAGTACGCCGAGGGCTATCCCGGCCGCCGCTACTACGGTGGCTGCGAGGTCGTCGATCGCGTCGAGACCCTGGCGATCGAGCGGCTGAAGCAGCTCTTCGGCGCCGAGCACGCCAACGTCCAGCCGCATTCGGGCACCTCGGCGAACACCGCCGTCTACTTCGCGATGCTCCGCCCGGGCGACACGCTCATGGGGATGGATCTCTCCTGCGGCGGGCACCTTACCCACGGCCATCGTCTGTCCTATTCGGGCCGCGACTTCAACGTCGTCGCTTACGGCGTCGATCGCCACACGGAGCGCATCGATTTCGACGAGGTCGAGCGCCTGGCGCTCGAGCACCGGCCGAAGCTGATCATCTGCGGTGCCTCGGCCTACAGCCGGACGATCGAGTTCGCGCGCTTCCGCGAGATTGCCGACCGCGCCGGTTCGCTTCTCATGGCCGACATCGCCCATATTGCCGGCCTGGTCGCCACTGGACTCCATCCGTCGCCCGTGCCGCATTGCCACTTCGTGACCTCGACCACCCACAAGACTCTGCGCGGCCCGCGCGGCGGAGTGATCCTGTGCAAGGCCGAGTTCGCCAAGGAGATCGACCGCGCCGTTTTCCCCGGCCTGCAGGGCGGACCACTGATGCATATCATCGCCGCCAAGGCGGTGGCCTTCGGCGAGGCGCTCTCCGGCGGCTTCCGCGCCTACCAGGCCCAGATCGTCACCAACACCGCGGCCCTCGCCGCGGCGCTCGCCGGGGAGGGCTTCCGCATCGTCTCGGGCGGCACCGACAACCACCTCTTCCTGATGGACGTGACGAGCCGCGGCCTGACGGGGAAGTCCGCGGAGAAGGCCCTCGATGCGGCGGCGATCACGGTCAACAAGAACACCATTCCCTTCGATACCAACTCGCCGATGATCGCTTCGGGCATTCGCGTCGGCACCGCCGCCATCACGACGCGTGGCATGAAGCAGGGCGAGATGGGCGCGATCGCGCGGCTCATCGGCGAAGCGCTGGAGGCGCCGGAGGATGCCGAAGTGCATGCCGCGGTGCGCGAGCGCGTGCGTCTCCTGTGCAGCCGGTTCCCGCTCTACGATCTCCATCATGCCGCTACCGCCGATTGAAGGCACCGCTGAAGCGTTCGCCGGCTGGTCTCCCGAGTCCTGGCGGCGATTCCCGGCCGAACAGCAGCCGGTATACGCCGCCGCCGCCGCGCTAGACGCAGTCGTGCGTCAGCTGGCGGAGCTGCCGCCGATCGTCACCTCCTGGGAAGTCGAGGCGCTGAAGAGTCAGCTCGCCGAGGCGGCCGAAGGCCGGGCGTTCCTCCTGCAGGGGGGGGATTGCGCGGAGAGCTTCGAGGACTGCACCTCGGCGGTGATTGCCAACAAGCTCAAGGTGCTCCTGCAGATGAGTTTGGTGCTGGTGCACGGGTCGCAGCGTCCGGTCATCCGTGTCGGTCGCTTCGCCGGCCAATACGCCAAGCCCCGCTCCGCCGACCTCGAGGAACAGGGTGGAGTCTCGCTGCCGGCCTACCGCGGCGACCTCATCAACCGTACCCCGTTCACCGCCGCCGACCGCGCCTTCGATCCGCAACTCCTTCTGCGCGGCTACGAACGCGCCGCACTGACGCTGAATTTCATCCGCGCTCTGGTCGACGGCGGCTTCGCCGATCTCCACCATCCCGAATACTGGGACCTCGACTTCGTCCAGCACTCACCGCTCGCCGAGGACTACCGCCGTATCGTCGTCGGCATCGGCGATTCGCTGCGCTTCATGGAGACCCTCGCCGGCCGCCAGGTTGGGGAGATGAACCGGGTCGACTTCTTCACCAGCCACGAGGGACTGCATCTGCTCTACGAGCAGGCGCAGACCCGCAGGGTCCCGCATCGCGAGGGCTGGTACAACCTCTCGACCCACTTCCCCTGGATCGGCATGCGGACCGCGAAGCTGGGCGGAGCGCACGTCGAGTACTTCCGCGGCATCGCCAATCCGATCGCAGTCAAGATCGGTCCGGCGACGACGCCCGAGGGCCTCCTCGAGCTCATCGGCGTGCTCTCGCCGCGCGATGAGCCTGGCCGGCTGACGCTGATTCATCGGTTTGGCGCGCGCGGCATCGCCGAGCACCTGCCGCCGCTCGTCGAAGCGGTCGCGCGCGCGGGACGCCGCGTTCTCTGGTCGTGCGATCCGATGCACGGCAACACCGAGGCCACGCCGCAGGGGCGGAAGACCCGGCGCTTCGAGCACATCCTCGAGGAGCTCGAGCAGGCCTTCGCCATTCACCAGCGGCTGGGCTCGGTCCTGGGCGGAGTCCACCTCGAACTGACCGGCGAGAACGTGACGGAGTGCACCGGCGGCGCGCGCGGTCTCGCCGCAGCGGGCCTCGATCGCGCCTATCGCACCCAGGTCGACCCGCGCCTCAACTGCGAGCAGGCGCTCGAGATGGTGATGCGCATCGCTCAGCGTATCGGCCGCGAAGAGACGCGGTAGGCGACGATCGACCTGGTCCTTTCGGGGTCCCCTTGGAGAAGAACATGCCAGCAAGCCGGCCAAGACGATCGCGCGGACTTCTGCTGGCGGCAGTGGTCCTGCTGCTGCCGGTGGCAGCGGTCGCGGACGAGCTCTCGTTCGAGAGTATCCCGTGGCGCGGACTCACCTTCGAAGGCAGCAAGTTCGGGATCTCGCTGACCGCAGAGCTCGGTCTGGAGTCGGTGCCGGCGGATCTCGTCGTCGGCCGGCTGTCGCCTTCGGATCAGACTCCAGGCGTCCTACCGACGGGGCCCAGTGTCGTCGCCATCCGGCTCGCCTCGAAGGTCCTCGGACGCAAGTCGGAGATCGAGCTCTGGGTCGATCCGGAGACGGCGACCGCATTCCAGCGGGTGCAGACGGATTCGGGCAAGCGGCAGAGAGTCAAGACCGAACGCTACGGCGAACGGGGCATTACGGGCGTTCGCCTCCGGCCTGCGAAGGGGGAGGAGGGCCTCCCTTCGGCGAGCTGGAGTGACTTGCGCAGAGTCTTTTCCGAGTACCCGGCCTGGGCAGGGAAGAACCTGCGGATCAGCGACCCGACAGCATTGTTCTACGCTGTCTGTGCGGCGAAGTTGGAGAGACCGGGCGACCGGGTGCAGATCCCCCTGTTCTCCGATGGCGACTTCCTGATTCTCGAGGCAAAGGTGGTCGAGCGCCGGCGGGTCGAGGTCGACTACGAACTGGTGCGGCGAGGAAGCAGCCGGCGCCGCCAGGGGCCGGTCGATGCGCTGCGCCTCGCACTTCGTGCCTCGACTCTGGGACCGACCGCGGAACAACACGATTTTGAGCTTGCCGGTCTCGGGGGCGACGTGGAGTTGCTGTTCGACGCCGGCAATCGGCTGCCGCTCGAGCTTTCCGGCAAGGTCCCGTGGGCGGGCCGGGTCGCGATCGATCTTCGACGAGTGGTCGAGCCCTAGCCCGACCTATGCATGAACACTCCTACTGCGGGGCGGATACAGCCGCGTCTGCTGCGTTGCGCTCGCTCGGGCTCCTCGGCGTACTGTCGAGTACGCCTGCGTCGCCCTCCCGTCGCGCGCCTTGCAGCCACGCCCGTCTCCACCCCTCGCTACGAAGCTTCATGCATAGGTCGGGCTAGGCGAGGGGAGATGGGGGGCAGAGTGAGCGGACCGGAATCCGGCCACTTCCACCTTGATGCAGGGAACGTCGTACCGGCTCGCGGTGCCGGGGTAAAGAAGCCGGACCGCGTTGCCGGCATCGCCGCCGTGCTGCTGATTCTCGTTGCCGCCCTCGGCTTTCAGGGATCGCGCGGAATCTGGGAGCCCGACGAAGGCTTCTATTCGAATGTCTCGCTCGGCATGTTGAGCTCGGGCGACTTCGTCACTCCGCGGCTCAACGACGTGCCCTTCCTCGACAAGCCACCTCTGCTCTACTGGAGCACCGCAGCCGGCATGGCGATGCTCGGAGTCAACGAGTGGGGAGCCCGGTCGGGGCAGGCGCTCTGGTTCGTCGGCACGGCCCTGCTGGTCGGCTGGCTCGGCGGTCGATGGTGGGGCGCGCGAACGGGCAGAATCGCCGCGCTCGTTTACGCCACGATGCTGGTGCCCTGCCTGGCGGCGAACGTGGTCACGCCCGACACGCCGCTTGCTTTCGCCTGCGCGCTCGCTTTCTGCTGTTTCTGGCGGATGGAAGATTCTCCAGCGCCCGGCAGGCGGGCGCTTTGGGGAACTGCGACCGGCGCGGCGCTCGGTCTGGGCGCGCTCGCGAAAGGGCCTGCGATCCTTGTCCTGATCGCCCCTCTGGGGCTTTTCCTGCTGCTGCGACGGCGCCGGTCGCGCACTCCGGCCCTCTGGGCCGATGCCGGAGGCTGGGCCATGGCGGTTGCTTTCTTCGCCGTCGCTCTACCATGGTACCTGTTCATGATCGCCCGTCTTCCGGGGGCTTTCGCCTACTTCGTCGACAACCAGATCGCCGGGCGCCTGATCAACGAGCAGTACGCGCGGAACTCTGGATGGCTGGGGGGATTGATCGTCTACCTTCCCACTATTTTCGTCGGGACTCTGCCGTGGAATCTCGTCTGGTTGCGACGCACGAAGTCCCCGGCGGGAGCGTTGCCGGCGCGACCCTCCCGGGGCGCCCTGAGGAGTCGCTCCGTGGACCTGTTGCTGCTGCTCTGGGTGACGGTTCCGGCCGTCGTTTTCGTCGCCGCGAGCAGCCGCCTGCCACTCTACGTTTTACCGATCTTCGCGCCGCTGGCTCTTCTGACGGCGCGACGTCTGACAGGGCCGGGACGGCTCCTCTCGTCTCCCGGGCGGCGCCCTTGGCTGCTCTTCGGCTTCGCCATCCTCGGTATCGTGGCGTTGAAGGCCTTCGCGGCGACCTGGACTAGCGACCAGGATGCGCGGGGCGTCGCGCATCTCCTGCGGGAGGCGGGAATCGGTCCCGAGCGGCGGATCGTTACCCTCGACGTCAAGCTCAACGGCCTTCGGCTCTACGGTTACTCCCGGCTCGAACCGGCGACCGAGGCGACGAATCCGTATCCCTTTTACGTGGCAGCCGAGCGACTCGACCACCTGCTCCAGCGAATGACCCGTGATTCCCGGGACAGGTGGATCCTGGTCGATCGGCGCAAGGCTGCGGAGGTCGAGCAGGCGATCGAGGCCGCGGGACTCCGCCACGAGCCGCAACGTGTCCTATCCTCTCACCTGACTGCGATTGCCGTCAGCGCGGGATCGCTCAGCGACGCCACGCCCGCCGCCTCGCCCCACTTCGAGCCCGGACCCCCGCAAGGCACTGCTTTTCGGACAGCGCGACGATGCCGTTGCCAGCGCTGGTCTGGCGACTCTCGTCGTAGAGCCTGACGAGTCGCCGCCTGAGATCCGGTGCCAGCTTGGCGAGACTGGCGGAGGTGAGCAGCAGCGGCCGGCTGTCGCGGGATGCAAAGAACGCGTTCACCTGCTCGACGTCGGTCAGCCGCTCCACCCTGCGCCGGCGACCTTCGCGAAGTACGGCGACGCCCAGGGCGAGAGCCGAGAGGATCCACAGGATCCCGCTCGACGCGGGGCACGTCCGACGGAGGACCGCGAAGATCGCCGACGGCAGGCGCGCAGAGGCATCGCCGACACCGAACAGGCGGAAGGAAAGTACTTGCACCCACGTAAGCTCGCCCGGACTCTTTCATCCGCACCCGCAAGGGTAGATCCTTCGCGACGCTATCGCGCCTGCGGCTCGAGCTCGCCCGCCTTGCGCGGGTCGATGCGGCCAGACCGTCAGCGCGAATCACCGAGAGGCGTCCGACTGTCTCGAGGCGCTCGGCGTCGTGCTCGGGTCGCGGGTCAAGGCGCCACCGACACCGATCCATGGCTCCGGGTCGAACCTTGCGGTTGCCGAAAGTGCCGCCACAGTTACCCCCCTGGTTGCGATCTCCTCAGAGTCTGCCCTCCTCGGCTGCGGGCCCCTCGTGGAACGCGAGGTTGACGTTCCGGGTCAGCAGAGAGCGCACTGCGCCGATCAGGAAGATCGACCCGCAGGCGACGACCAGGCCGGGCTCGCCGCCCAGAGCCATGCGCAGTGCGGACTGGATTTCCGGTTCGATCGTCACGCTCTCGTCGGGGGAAAGAAGGGAGGCGAGAAAGCTCGGGTCGGCGGCGCGCGCTGAATCCGGACGGGTGAGGACGACGCGGCGCGCTCTCGCGGCGAGTGCCGGCAGCATGTTCGCGAGATCCTTGTCGGCGAGAGCGCCGAAAAGCAAGGTGAACGGGCGATCGAGCTCGTCCAGGAAGGCGGCGAGCGCCGTGCATCCTCCGGGATTGTGTGCGGCGTCCAGCAGAACCGTCGTCTGCGAGCCGGGCTGGGACAGCGCTTCGAGGCGGCCGGGCCAGCGACAGGCGGCGACACCGCCGGCGATCGCAGCGGGCGTGATCTCCGGCAGGCCCGCCCGGGCGAACTGTTCGGCGGCGACTACGGCGGTCGCGACGTTCCAGGCCTGGTGGCGGCCGGCCAGAGAGCTTGCCAGTTCGTAGCGGTGCCGACGGGTACTGAGGCTGAGCTCGAGCCCCTCGGTGCCGCGAAAACGCACCTGCATGCCGACGACCTCCCGCTCGACCTCGACCAATTGGGCGCCGCGAGTGCCAGCCTCTTCGGCGAGGGCGGTGAAGGCCTCGGCGGGCTGGGGCGAGACGATCACTGTCCTTCCAGGTCGCATCACCCCGGCCTTCTCGCGGGCGATGGCGCCGACGGACGAACCGAGCCACTCCTGATGGTCGAGGGAGATCGCGGTGACGACGGCGAGCGCGGCGTCAGCGAGGTTGGTCGCGTCGAGGCGCCCGCCCATGCCGACCTCGAGCACGACAAGGTCGCAGGAGTGGCGCGCAAAGTGCAGAAATGCGGCGAGTGTCATCGCCTCGAAATAAGTCGGGCTCGCGTGACCGAGGCTTGCGGCGGTGGCCAGCACTTCCCGCAACAGGTCAGCGAGGGCGGCCGGCGGGATTTTCGCCCCGTCGAGGCGAATTCGCTCCTCCGGAGTCTCCAGGTGAGGGGAGGTGTAGAGACCGGCTCGAAGTCCGGCAGCTCCCGCGATCGATGCCAGAAGTGAGGCGACCGAGCCCTTGCCGTTGGTGCCGGCGACGATCAGCGTCGGGACGGCGTGCTCGGGGGATCCGAGGGCTGCCGTCAGCTCGCCGAGGTGTCCGAGGCCGAGGCGAATTCCGAATCGCTCCAGGCCCGCGAGGATCTCCTGCGCCGTGGCCACGTGCGAGCCCCTGTCTCCCGAACCGGACGTCAGGCGAGGTGCCGCAGGCAGCGCGCCAGCGTCGCCTTGAGCTCGGGGCGCGGAACGACCAGGTCGAGGAATCCATGCTCGAGCAGGAACTCGCTACGCTGGAAGCCTTCGGGGAGACTCTGTCGAATCGTCTGTTCGATGACCCGCGGGCCGGCGAAGCCGATCAGGGCTCCCGGCTCGGCGATGTTCAGGTCGCCCAGCATGGCAAAAGAGGCCGTCACCCCGCCGGTCGTGGGGTCGGTGAGCACGGAGATGTAGGGCACACCGGCCTCGCGCAGGCGCATCAGCGCGGCCGAGATCTTGGCCATCTGCATGAGCGAGAGGATGCCCTCCTGCATGCGCGCGCCGCCGGAAGCGGAGACGATGAGCAGGGGGCGCTTCTTGTCGCGCGCGGCCTCGGCGGCGCGGGTGAGCTTCTCGCCGACGACAGAACCCATCGAGCCGCCCATGAACCGATAGTCCATCACCGCCAGCACGACCGGGATCTCTTCGATCGCGCCGGCGACGACGATCGCCGCGTCGGCGACGCCGAGAGCCTTCTGATACGCCTTCAGGCGGTCCGCGTAGCGCTTCGTGTCGACGAAGCCGAGCGGGTCAGCGGGAACGACCTCGTCGAAGAGAGTTTTCGGCTGGGCTTCGTCGATGAGGAGGGCGATCCGCGCCGGAGCGTCGATGCGGAAGTGATAGCCGCACTTCGGGCAGATGCGGAGATTGCGCTCGAGCTCCTTCGAATAGACGATCTCGCGGCAGCCGTCGCAGCGCAGCCACAGACCCTCGGGAACCGTGCTGCGTTCGCGGGACTCACGAACGGCTTTCGGTTTCTTGTCTTTCTTGAACCAGGCCATATCGGATCGAGCCCGCTAGCAGGAACCGCCCGCGCTGAGTGGCGCGGAGGAAACGACAGGGGCGCCGCTCGTCGGTTCGATCGGCGCCCCCGGCGGATCCGTTGGTCGCGGACCCGATAGCAGACAAACGGGCTCAGATTTCGGCTGCGCCCTCTTCCTCCGCCTCGAGATCGTTCGGAATTCCGAGGCGCAGGCAGGCAGCGTCGTACATCTGACGTGCGGCCTTCTTCCCATTCTGCAACTGGGCCAGCTTCTCCTTCACCTTGGCGAGCTCGTCCTCGATCTGACGATCGAGATCCGAAATCTCCTGCTTGGTGACAGAGAGGGTGTTCTCGTAGAACTTCCGCTGTTGGTCGTTCAGGCTCATGCGCTCTCCTTACAGCTTGAACGGAATCTTGATTTGGTACCACATCTTCACCCGCACGCCCGATTCGGTGGCGGGACTGAACACTGCCGATCGCGCGGCCGCAAGCGCCGCTTCGTTGATGCCGACATTCTGCGACACGCCGCTCTCGAGGCGCGTTTCTGCGATGTGACCGTTCTCGTCGACCAGCAGGGAGACGACCACGGTCCCTTCCACTTTCAGGCGTCGAGCCATCGCAGGATACTCTGGTTTGGTGAGGCTGACAAGAACTGGCGGCTTCACGCCGGCGCCGGGACGGACGAGGTCGCCCTCTTTGACTCGTGGCGTCTCCGGCGCCTGGGGTGCGGTGACTTGTGGCGTCTCGACGACCTGTGCGGGCGCCGCTACGGCGGCGCCCGGTGTCTCGACGACGGGCTCGGCGGCTGGCGCGGGCTCGGGGGGCGCTTCCGGCGCCGGTGCGGGCACGGCTGGGGCCGCTGCCGGAGGCGTCGCTGCCTGCGGCTTGTTGTTCAGCTTCTCGATCTCCGTCTTGCGCCGCTCGAGCTCGTCCTCGTACTTCTTCTTGAGCTCCGCTTCGCGGCGCTTGACCTCGTCGCTGACCAGTTGGTCGACATTCGTCGGGCCGGCGACGGGGGCCGTAGTCGAGGGAGCTGCTGCCCCTGCACCCGTGGCATCGACCGCCGGGCGGTTGACATCGGTGGCGCCAGGGGCGCCGATGGTGCCAGTGGCTTCGGTGCCTCCGGCGTCAGCAGCGGCCGAGGATTCGGTTCCGGCGGGTGCGGCCGGCGGAGACGAGGGCTTGCCGCGCCCGAGCAGGACGTAGACCAGGAGTCCCGCCGCTGCGACCCCGCCGATGGCGATCCAGAGCATCTTGCTGCTGCGTCCGCCCTCCGGCTCCTCGATCTTCGATACCCCCGTCGGGGCGACGACGGCGACCTCCGCCTGGCGCGCGGGAACCGCTGCCGACGGGGCGCCGGTCGTGCTGCGCGAAGCGGCCAGGGCGGCGGGCGTCGCCGTCGCGACGGCCGGCGTCCCTCCGGCCTGGGCTTCGGCCGCGAAGAGTTGGTGAAGATAAGTGCCGAGGTCGGCTTGCGACGGCGTCGGCTTGAGCGAGGCGAGGATGCCGTCGATCTCGCGTTGCATCTCGCCGGCCGTGTGGAAGCGATCGTCGGGATCGCGAGCCAGCGCCTTGAGGACCAGCGCGTTGACCTCGAGCGGCAGGCGCGGATCGAGATCCCGCGGCGCCTGAATCCGACCCTCGCGTACGGCGTCGAGCACCGACATCTCGCTCTCGCCGGAGAAGAGCCTCCGGCCAGTGAGCATTTCGAACAGCAGCGAGCCGAGGGAGAAGATGTCCGACCGCGCATCGACCGGTCGTCCCCAGGCCTGCTCCGGGGACATGTACTGGAGCTTGCCCTTGAGAGCTCCCATCTGCGTCTTCGAGGCCTTGGTGACCGCCTTGACGATGCCGAAGTCGCAGAGCTTGATGTCGCCCTCGTAGCTGATCAGCACGTTCTGCGGCGAGACGTCGCGGTGCAC
>JBDTQT010000060.1:0-17500 GCA_039932055.1 Thermoanaerobaculia bacterium | reverse complement strand
CGGGAGCTCCGACGGCGGGCACGACGGCCTGGAACATCGCACCTGAAACCACCGACTACTACACCCCGAGCACGTCGACTTTCATGGTGAACTACCGGGTCGCGGATCTGCACGCGCTCCTCGCTGCGCTGCGTGCAGAAGGCTGCAACCTCGTCGGCGAGGCCCAGGCCTCGGAATTCGGCAAGTTCGGCTGGGTGATGGACCCGGAAGGCAACAAAGTCGAGCTCTGGGAGCCCCCGGCGGGCGAATAACCCACAGCCTCCCGACAGGCCAGGCGTTCGGCTGGCGAGGTCGCTCAGGCCGAGCGTTCGATCACCACCTGCGAGAGGTCCGCGAGCCAGAGAATCTCCGTCTGGATCGACTGCAGCAGAGCGATGCGGTTCTGCTTCAGGCGTTCGTCGGGGTCCATGACCATCACGTCCCTGAAGAAGATCTCCAGCGGTGAAGCGAGTCTTCCGACGGCGCTCAAAGCAGCCACGAAATCGCGGTTCGCCTTCGCTGCGACGATTTCTTCGTGCAGTTTGTCGCTCGCTCTCCAGAGCGCAACTTCTGCCTCCAGAGAACAAGAAGCTCCAGTAAAGGTAAAGGCTTCACTTCCCTTGGTGATGTTGGCGATGCGTTTGGCTGCCTGGGCAACGATAGCGAAGTCGGGCTCCTGGCGCGCGCTCTGGAGTGCCGCAGCCCGCGCTGCGATGCCGCGGAAGTCGAGCACGCCGCCGTCGGCGCCCATCGCCGCGGCCACCTCGTCGTAAGCGAAGCCACGCTCGCCGAGCACATGCGTCAACCGATCACGCAGGAACTCGACCAACTGATCGAACGCCTTCCGATGAGCGGGCGAGACGCTCGGCGAAGGCACGGAAGCGCCGGACTCCACGACACCCTTTACCGGAAGCTTTTCCCGAAGGAGTCCGAAAGCGACTCCCAGAGCCGCTTCGAGGTTGAACTCTGCCTCGCCCTCGAGCGCGATGCGGACGACTCCGAGCGCTGCGCGCCGGAGTCCGAACGGGTCCTTGGAGCCGGTCGGAATCAGGCCCAGACCGAAGAAGCCGGCGAGGGTGTCGAGGCGGTCAGCGAGCGCGGTGACCTGCCCCACCACGCCGCGCGGCAGGGCGTCCTTCGCTCCCGCCGGCCGGTACTGGTCGTAGATCGCCTGCCAGACCGCCTCCGGCGCGCCCTCGGCGCGCGCGTAGATCCCGCCGACGATCCCCTGCAGATCGGTGAATTCCTTGACCATGTCGGTCGCGAGGTCGACCTTCAGGAACTCGGCGGCTTGGGTGACGTCAGGGACAAGGCCAGGATCGATCGCCCTCGCCATCGCGACCGAAAGCTCGACAAGCCGGGCGCTCTTCTCGGCATAGCTGCCGAGCTTCTCCTGGAAGGTGAGCTTCGCCAGCCCGGCTCGGCGGTCGGCGAGCGGCACCGAACGATCCTTTTCGAAGAAGAATTTCGCATCGGCGAGGCGCGCCGCGACGACCCATTCGTTGCCGGCGCGCACTCGTCCCGCCGGATCGTCCGGACGATCCATGACGGTCAGGAAGACCGGCAGGAGCTGCCCGTCCTTCTCCACCGTCAACGCGCTCTGGTGATCACGCAGCGAAGTCGCGAGCACTTCCCTCGGCAAGGAACAGAGCGCGGAATCGAAAGATCCCTCCAGCACCCCCGGGATCTCGCAGATCGCCACCAGCTTGTCGAGCAGGCCTGAGTCCTCGACCAGCGTCCCGCCGAGCGCGCGAGCGCGTTCGGTCATGCCCTCCAGCAACAGCCGTTTTCTCTCCGCAGGGAAAACCACGATGCTTCGCGAAGCCAACGCCGCCAGGTAGTCCTCGACACCCTTTACCGGAAAGCCTTTCGGCGAAAGAGTCGAGTGCCCTGCGGACTCGCAACCGGCCTGAATCCCGAGGAGCTCGAACGGAACCACCTTGCCCTCGAAAAGGGCCACGACTCCATGCACGGGCCGGACCCACGGACCGGTCCCAGCGCCCCAGCGCATGGTCTTCTGCCAGGTCAGCGCGATCAGGATCTTGGGCAAAAGCTCGGCCAAGAGGGCAACCGTCTCGCGCCCGATGATCGATTTCGTCGCTGCGAGGTACTCGCCGCCGCCGGTCGCACCCTCTCCGGCCGGTCGAGAGAGCTGGGCGGCGAAGGTCCGCAGGGTCTTGCCGATCTTGCCCTTCGCCGCCTCGACGATACGCAGGTCGGACTCGGCGACATCGCACTTCTTCGCGAAAGCGGCGACCGCTGCCGTCGGTTTCCCTGCGGCGTCGAAGGCGTTCTTCACCGGCGGGCCGAGTACTTCCTCCGTTCGGTCCTTTTCCTTGCTCGGCAGGCCACGCAGGATGAGCACGAGCCGACGCGGGGTGAAAGCGGAGTCCAGAGTCTTCGGCGAAAGACCTCGCGACATGAGCTCTTCGAAGAGACGCGTTCCGAGCTCCTGCACGGCGCCCGGCAGCATGCGTGCCGGGATCTCCTCAGCGCGGACTTCCAGGAGGAGCTCGCCAGCTTGCGGCTGCATGGTGCTATCCACGGGCCACCTCCACCCCGGCGGCACCCGCCGCCGGGCTGTCCGGCCCCTTGGGCAGGAGCGGGAAGCCGAGTCGTTCGCGACTCGCGAGATACTCCCTGGCGCAGGCGATGGCGAGATCGCGCACCCGTTTCATGACGCCGACGCGCTCGGTCACCGATACGGCCCCCCGCGCGTCGAGCAGATTGAACAGGTGCGAGCACTTGAGCGCACACTCGTAGGCCGGCAGCACGATCCCCGCCGCGAGGCAGCGCCGCGACTCGTTCTCGTAGCCGTCGAACTGGCGGCGCAGGAAGTCGACGTCGGCGATCTCGAAGTTGTACTTCGAGAACTCGTGCTCGTCCTGCCAGCGCACCTGCCCGTAGTTCACTCCGTCCGGAACCCAGCGGATGTCGTAGATCGACTTCTCGAGGCCGAGAAACATGGTGATCCGCTCGAGGCCGTAGGTGAGCTCGCACGAGATCGGCGCGAGCTCGAGCCCACCGGCCTGCTGGAAGTAGGTGAACTGGGAGATCTCCATGCCGTCGAGCATCACCTGCCAGCC
Organism: Thermoanaerobaculia bacterium; assembly: GCA_039932055.1. Classification (GTDB taxonomy): domain Bacteria; phylum Acidobacteriota; class Thermoanaerobaculia; order Multivoradales; family JAGPDF01; genus JAGPDF01. The sequence goes on along the minus strand of JBDTQT010000060.1, from coordinate 14,435 downwards.
GACTCCCCAGGCGCCGAGCGTCGGCGCCTCCCAGTTGTCCTCCTCGAAGCGCAGGTCGTGCACCGCGAGGTCGACACCCATCGCTTCGAGGCTCTGGACATAGAGTTGCTGCACATCGAGCGGAGACGGCTTGAGGATGACCTGGAACTGGTTGTGCTTGTACAGCCGGAACGGATTGTCGCCGTAGCGTCCATCCGCCGGCCGGCGCGAAGGCTGGACGTAGGCCACCCGCCAGGGCTCCGGTCCCAGTACGCGCAGAAAGGTGTCCGGGTGCATCGTCCCGGCACCGACCTCGAGATCGTAAGGCTGCTGCAGGACGCACCCCTGCCCCGCCCAGTAGTCCGACAGCGCCAGAATCAACTCCTGAAAGCTCTTCATCCGATCTTTTCCCTCTCCAGGTCTTGCCTATCCTCCGGGCCGGGAGGTCCCGGCTCGCGCTCGAGTCCGGCGAGCGTCCGTTCCATGACCATCAAGCTGCGGACTTCGTGCTGCAGAAAGTGCCGGCGGATCCGGCCGGCTGCCGCCGCCACCTCGGCGAGTACGGCCCGAAGAGGGGGGCGGGCGGCCATCGAATCGATGTTCTCCCGCCCGATCCGCCGCCAGAACTCGACCGCGGCGGCCGAGACCAGGGTCGCGCCGAACTCCCTGCGAGCGCATTCCCGGCAAATGAGGCCCTCGCCGCTCGCCGCGAGCGCCGCGCCGCCGTCGATCTCCCGCCCGCACTCCGGGCAGGCATCCGGCGGCGGGAAGACCCCGGCGGTGCGCAGCAGCCAGCTCTCGAAGTAGCGCGCCACGAGATCGCGGTCGCGCCCGGCCTCGAGCGCCTCGACGGTCGCGTCGAGCAGCCGGTAGGCGACCTCCGACGGCTCCCCCTCCTGGGCGAAGAGCTCGGCCTGCTCGGCGATCGTCGCCCCGAGGAGGATCCCCTCGAGATCCAGCTGCAGCCGCTTCACCGGTCGGATGAGCTCGACCGAGCCGAGCCGGACGAGATCGCGACCCTCTTTCTCCATCCAGCCGATGCGCGCCTTGGCGAGCGGCTGCAGCTCGCCGGCGAAGCGGCTGAAGCGCCGCTTCGCGCCGCGCGCCACACCCCGGCGCTTGCCCTCCTCGCGGGTCAGGAAGACGACGATCCGGTCGGCTTCCTGAAGGTCCGAAACCTCGAGAATCAGCGCCTCGGCCTGGTGGAACTTCACCGGCGAAGCTTATCCCGGCGGGAACCGCGCCGGCCTCAGCGCGCCAGGTGGCTGAGAAGCGCCGCGGCGAGGCCGAAGTAGATCAGGATGCCGGTGATGTCGTTGGCGGTCGACAGCACCGGTCCCGAGGCCACCGCCGGGTCGAAACCCATCCGCTCGAGCGCCAGGGGAAGAAGGGCTCCGGTCGCCGACGCCATCAGGATGGCGAAGAACAGCGCCAGGCCGACGACCAGACCGAAAATCGGATTTTGCCAGAAGATCAGGGCGGCGAGGCCGACCAGCACGCCGCAGGCCAGGCCGAGGAGCACCGCCACCCGCAGCTGGCGGACGACGAAAGCTCCGAAGCGCCCTTCGCCGGCTTCGAGGCGGCCGGTGGCGAGTCCGCGCACGGCGACCGTCGAGGTCTGGCTCCCGATCGACCCACCCAACCCCATGATCACCGGCACGAAGGCGAGGAGGAAGAGGGCGTCGACGAACTTGAGCTGGAAGTACTGCAGCAGGAACCCGACTGCCAGAAGGCCGACGATGCTCACCAGGAGCGAGGGCAGCCGCAGGCCCGCGATGCGCAGTGCCCGCCCCTCATAGAGCAGCTCGCTGTCCGAAGACCCGGCGAGCTTGAAGAGGTCTTCGGTCGCCTCTTCTTTGACGACGTCGATGATGTCGTCGACCGTCACGATGCCGACCAGCCGGTTCTGGTCGTCGACCACCGGCACGGCCAGCAGGTCGTAGCGTGCGGCTTGTGCCGCGACCTCCTCCTGGTCGGTGTCGACGTGGACCTTGATCACCGACTTCTGCATGATCTCGCCCAGGCTCTGGGGCGGGCGCGAGAGCAGCAGCTGGCGCAGCGACGTCACACCGACGAGGTGAGCGTCCCGATCGACCACGTAGAGGTAGAAGATCATCTCCAGGTCGCGCTTCTGCTGGATCGCTGCAATGGCCGCCTGGACCGTCTCGCCCTCGGCGAGCGCGAAGAACTCCGGATCCATGATGCGGCCGGCACTCCCTTCGCGATAGGCGAGGTGGGTCTGCATTTCCGACCGCCCCGAGAGATCGACCAGCTCGAGCAGGCGGTCGTGGAGAGCGGCTGGGAGGGACTCGAGGACGAAAACGGCGTCGTCCACCGGCAGGCGCTCGAGGAGCTTCGCGGTCCGCTCCGGCGGCAGGTTCTCGAGCAGCTCGAGGCGCTGCGCCGGGGCCATCTCGGTGAGGACGTCGCCGGCGGCGTCGGCGAAGTCGGCGCTCAGGATGTCGAAGACCTGCCGCCGTTCGGCACTGCCGAGGTCGGCGAGCAGCATCGCCACGTCCTCCGGGCGCACCCGCCCGAGAAGGCGCGAGATATTGACCTCGGCGCCGCGCTCCTGGAACTTCCTCAGCGTATCCGCGAGGAGCTGGCGCCGGGGCGATTCCTGCGACGTCGGGGCGTTCACGCCGGCGAATGTAGCACAGCGACTTGCGGCCTTCGGGCGGAGTAAACTAGGCAGCGATGACTCGTCCCCTCGCCCTCATCGTCGACGACGAAGCCGGCATCCTCACGACGCTCGGCGGCATTCTCGCCGACAACGGTTTCGAGGTCGCCACGACCCCGAGCGGCGCCGAAGCGCTCGACATCTACACCGCCCGCAAGCCCGAAGTGGTCTTTCTCGACGTCTGGCTGCCTGATCGCGACGGCCTCGAAACGCTCCAGACGCTGCGCGAGACCGACCCCCAGGCCACGGTCATCATGATCTCCGGCCACGGCACGGCGGCGACCGCCGTGCGGGCGATCAAGATGGGCGCTTTCGACTATCTCGAAAAGCCGCTCTCCTACGAACAGGTCATGGCGGCGGCGCGGGCCGGGCTCGCCCACCATCGCGCGCCGGAGGCCGGCGCCCAAGCGCGGTTACCAGAGGACTCGGGTAGCTTCGCCATCCACAGCGAGCCGAAGCGGCTGCCGATCCCGCCGCTGCTCCATCTCGAACGTAGCGCGGTCAGGCAGCGGACGCTGCGCCAGAACACTGTGCTCTACGGCATGGGCCTGCACTCTGGCGGCCGCACCGGTATGGTCCTGCAGCCGCTGCCCGCCGGTTCGGGAATCCACTTTCATTCGCTGCCCTCGGGGGAATCGATCCCCGCCCATGTCTCGGCGGTCGGCGACACCGAGTACGCGACGACGCTCGGCCACAACGGCTCCTCGATCAAGACGGTCGAGCACCTGCTATCGGCGCTGCACGCATCCGGAATAACCAACCTCTTGATCAAGGTACACGGCGAAGTGCCTGTCCTCGACGGCTCGGCGGCCGAGTTCTGCAAGACGATTGAAGCGATCGGTATCGCGGAGCAGGACGAGCCGCGGCAGGAGTTCGTGGTCGACCGCAGGTACGAGGTCGGCGCGGGCGACAAAACACTGACTCTCGAGCCGTTCGACGGCTTCGCGGTCTCCTATTTCCTGCGCTACCCGCCGCCGATCGGCGAACAGTTCTACGACTTCACGCTCACCAGCTTCGCGGCCTACGAGAAGGAGATTGCCCCGGCGCGCACCTTCGGATTCCTGCGCGATCTGAAGATGATGAACGAGATCGGCCTGGGTTCAGGGGGAAGGCTCGACAACTTCATCCTGGTGGGCGAAGACCACGTGGTGAACACCGAACTGCGCTTCCCCGACGAGTTCGTGCGCCACAAGATCCTCGACATCATCGGCGACCTCTACCTCCTCGGCTACCCCATCCGCGGCCGAGTTCGCGCCCACCTCACTGGCCACCGCGACAACATCGCCTTGGTGCGCAAGCTCGTGGCAGAGAACCGGGTCGACTAGACGGTCTCGCGGTCCGGGTCCGTTCCGACCACAGAGCCCTTCCACCGCCAGAGCAGTCCGATCATGAGGAGACTCACGATCGGGCTCCAGAGGCTGGACTCCGGGCCGAAGGCGCCTCCAGTCAGCCATTCGACCTTCCCCTGAAAGACAGGCTTCATCCAGCCGGCCTGCTCGTAGCCGCTAACGCCGAAGCCTAGAAAACTTCCCAGGGACCAATTCCACCCGAGGTGCAGGCCCACGGGCAGGGCCAGACTGCGAGTGCGCAGGTAGGCGAGACCCAGCAACACCGCACCGAGGAACAAGTCGAGCGTGGCGACGATTTCGGTAGCGCCCTGCATCCCCGGATTGTCCTGATGACCCAGAGCGAACAGCGTCGCCAGTGCGATCTGCGCCGGCCAGACGCCCACGCCGTCGAGCAGCCGTCGGAAGAGGAAGCCACGAAAGAGGGTCTCCTCCATCAGCGCCGCGAGCAGGAAGACGTAGAGCCCAGTCCCCAGCGCGCCGGCACTGCGCGCCGGGTCCAGGTTGAAGCGTACGCCGCCGAAGACCCCGATCATGCCGACAACAGCCAGGGCCGTGCCCAGGCCGAGCGCCGTGCCCCAGGTGAACTCCTTGAACCAGCGCCGACCCAGACGGTAGCCGACACTCGACAGGGGCTCGCCGCGCAGCCGGGTGCAGGCCCAGCTCGCTAGCAAGATGAGCAGAAACGGCACCGGCTCGAGCCAGAGATCGGGCAGCCCCAGCCCCGTGAGGCCGTGGGTCAGCGGTTTGTACGCCAGGCGGGTGAGAGCGATGCAGCCGATGAAGACGAGCATCCACCAGCCGTTGCGCAATCGTCGGTCGACATCGTAGAACAGGGCTCTCAGGTGGAGTTTCATGGCCTCGTCGTGATTCTCGTCTTGCGCCCAGGACAGTGACCCGGTTGCGCGTGGGTCGAATAGGTGCCGATGCGCGCGTCTGGAGAGTCAACGACGATGCGATCGATTTCTTTCTCAGGCGAGCCGTTCGCCCTTCCCCCGGCAACTCCGCGACTCCTTCGAGCGCGCGATCGCACCGGCACGCACATTCGGATTCCTACGTCACCTGAAGTTGATGAATGAGATCAATCTGGGCTCCGGCGGCTGGCTCAAAAAACTTCGTGCTCGTCGGCGAGGACCAGGTGCAGCGGCCGGGAGACCGCGCCGCGGCGCGGCCGGATCCGGTTCAGTCGGCGTCGTCGAAATCTTCGCCTTCGGCGCCGGGATCATCGGCGTCAGGCGCGAGATCGTCGAGGTCGAGGGTGGTGCCGGCGTGGAGGTCGCGCTTGATGTCGGCGATGATGCGGGGGTTTTCGCGCCAGTCGTCTTCGGTGCGGACGCGCAGGTCGAGGAAGACCTTTCTGCCGAGGAACTCTTCGAGGTCGTGGCGGGCCGCCGTGCCGATGGTCTTCACCATGTCGCCGTGGTGGCCGATGAGGATCTTCTTCTGCGACTCGCGCTCGACGAGCAGCGCGGCGTGGATGCGCAGGGCCTTGTCCGGCCCCGGATCCTCCCAGCGCTCGAGCAGCACCGCGGTCGAAAACGGCAGCTCGTTGCGCGTCTCGCGCAGGATCTTCTCGCGGATGCGCTCGGCGACCAGGAAGCGCTCGGGGTGGATCGTCAGCAGCTCCTTGTCGTAGAGCGGCTCGCCCTCCGGCAGCAGCTTCCACAGCACTTTGAGCAGGTCGTCGCAGCCGTCGCCGGTCTCCGCCGAGATCGGGATGATGGCGTCGAAGATGCCGTCCTTGCCGTAGCTCTCGAGCATCGGCAAGAGCCTGTTCTTCTTCACCAGGTCGATCTTGTTGAGCAGGGCGATCTTCGGCTGCTTCGCCTTCGACACCAGGTCGAGCAGGAACGCCTCGCCCTTGCCGAACGGCTGCGAGACGTCGGTCAGCAGACAGACGATGTCGGCCTCGCCGAGGGCGTCGGCGGCCTCGCGCACCATCTCGCGGTTCATCCGGTGCATCGGGCGATGAATTCCCGGAGTGTCGAAGAAGACGATCTGTCCCTCTTCCTGCGTCAGGATGCCGACCATCCGGTGCCGCGTCGTCTGCGGCTTGTCCGAGACGATCGAAAGTCGCTCCCCGAGCAGCCGGTTCGAGAGCGTCGACTTGCCTGCGTTCGGTCGCCCGACCAGCGCGACGGTGCCTGCCTTAGCCAATGGGAATCTCCCTCATCCCGGGGCGTCGCACCCGGACCGCGAGCACGCGGCGATCGTCGGCCTTCTCGACGTCGAACTGGAGGCCGGAGTGGTAGAGCGTCGCCCCCGCTTCCGGGACCTTGCCAGAGATGCCGGAAAGCAGCCCGCCGACGGTCTCGTAGCCGTCTTCGGCCGGGGTGACGCCGAAGAAGTCGTCGAGCGTGTCGAGCGGGGCGCGCCCGTCCAGGAGAAGGCTGCCGTCTTCGAGCAGGCGGTTCTCCGGCTGCTCGTCGTCGTGCTCGTCGGCGATCTCGCCGACGATCTCCTCGACCACGTCCTCGATCGTCACCAGGCCCTCGGTGCCGCCGAACTCATTGAGCACGATGGCAATCTGCTGGCGCCGCGCCTGCAACTCCTTGAGCAGCTCACCGAGGTGCTTCGTCCCGGGAATGTAATAAGGCGTCTGCACGATCGACTCGAGCGCCGGCCGCGGCGCCGTGCGCAGGGCGCGGAAAAGGTCGCGCAGGTGCAGGACACCGACGATCTGGTCGACCGACTCGCGGTAGAGCGGCAGGCGTGAGTACTCCGACTCGGTGAATATCTCCGCCAGCCGGTCGAGCGAGTCCGACATCCGGCCGCAAACCATGTCCACCCGCGGCGTCATCACGCTGCGCGCCTGCGTGTCGCCGAAATCGACCACTCCCCAGACCAGGTCGCGGTCTTCCGGTTCGAGGATCCCCTCCTGCGTCCCGACCGCGATGAACGCCTCGACTTCCTCTTCTGACGCCTCGTCGTCTTCCGCCCGTTCGTCGAGCAGGTCGCGCGGGGCACCGAGAAGAGGACCCAGGAGCGCGATCAGCGGCAGGAAGGCGAAGTAGGCCGAGCGGTAGATCCAGGTGAGTCCGGCGAGCGCGCTCTCCGGGCCGCGGCGCAGCATCCGCCGCCCGGCGATCTCGGAGAGCGTCACCACCACGGCGACCGCCGCGACGCCGAAGATGAAAGGCCGAGCCATTCCGAGTCGTTCGCCGGCCCTGCCCAGGGCTAGGCAGAGCCCGAGTGGAACAAGCTTCGCGGAGAGATTGAGCAGGACCCGATAGAGGCCGAAGCGGGCCGGGTCCTCCCAGAGTCGGCGCAGGTTCCCGCCGGTCTCCTCCACCCAGTGACGCATGCGGATCGGTCCGGAGCGCTCGAGGAGCGCCGTGGCCAGCGACAGCAGCGGCAGCAATCCGAGGAGAATCGCGGCCAGCCAGAGATAGGGCGCGGGAGACTCCGCCATCAGCGCTTCAGCCACCGACGCCGCAGCCGGCTCTCCAGCCGCTCCATCTCGCCCTGGTCGGTCTCGTGGTCGTGGCCGAGGCAGTGCAGGACACCGTGCAGCAGCAGGAGCTTGACCTCGTCCTCGAGGGCCGCGCCGCGCTCATTCGCCTGGCGCTCGGCTGTCGGAATCGAGATCACGATGTCTCCGAGATGCCGGCCCTCGGGCGATTCCTCCCCCGGGAAGGAGAGCACATCGGTCGCCTTGTCCTTGCCGCGGAACTCCCGGTTCAGGCGGCGGACGGTGCGGTCGCCGGCGAAGCGGACGCCGACCGTATCGAACCCCACCGCGAGCTCGGCGACGAGATCCTCCAGCCAGGCCGCGAGCCCCCGGCCACGCAAGCGGGGAAAGCGGCCGAGACCCGTGAGCGCTACCTCGGCGGTCACGGCTGCACGGCTCCCTGGCGGGAGTGGCGATCGTAGGCGGCGACGATCTTCTGCACCAGCGGGTGGCGCACCACGTCGCGCTCGTCGAAATGGACAAAGGCGATCCCCTCGACGCCGGAGAGGACGTCGATCGCCTCCCGCAAGCCGGAGACGATCGACTTCGGCAGGTCGGTCTGGGTGATGTCGCCGGTGATCACCGCCCGGGAGTTGTAGCCGATCCGGGTGAGGAACATCTTCATCTGCTCCGGCGTGGTGTTCTGCGCCTCGTCCAGAATGACGAAGGCATCGTTGAGCGTCCGGCCGCGCATGAAGGCGAGCGGTGCGACCTCGATCATGCCGCGCTCCAGCATCCGGCCGACCTTTTCGTAGCCGAGCATGTCGTAGAGCGCGTCGTAGAGCGGCCGCAGGTAGGGATTCACCTTCTCCGCCAGGTCGCCGGGCAGGAAGCCGAGCTTCTCCCCCGCCTCGACCGCCGGCCGTGCCAGCACCAGGCGCTTGACGCGCTTCTCGACCAGGGCGGCGGCCGCCATCGCGACGGCGAGGTACGTCTTGCCCGTGCCGGCCGGCCCGACCGAGATCACCATGTCGTGCTCGGTCATCGCCTTGACGTAGGCCTGCTGGTTGAGGCTTCGGGGAGCGATCAGCCGCCGGGTCGCGGTAGCGGTGGCGGAGGCGGCCTCGCCGGCGAAGAAGTCGACCAGCGAGGTTCCGGGCGCCTCGCGGATCACCCGGATCGCCGTCTGCACGTCCTCGTTGCGCAGTTGGTAGCCCTTCTCGATCAGCAGCGAGAGCTGTTCCAAAAGACGCGACGCTGCCTGCACGGCCCCCGCCTCCCCTTCGACCGAGACATGGCTGCCACGGGCCGCGAGCTCGACCCCGAAAGCGGTCTCGATCCGGCGGAGATTCTCGTCGCGGGTGCCGAAGAGGAGCTCCAGCCCCTCCTCGGCGAGGTTCAGTTCGGGCATCTGGCAGGCGGGCGGATCATCGGGTGGACCCCGATCCTACCAGCCTCTCCCGGCGACGCGAGAGCGGTCACTTGGCGTAGTCGTAGAAGCCGCGGCCGCTCTTCCTGCCGAGCCGCCCGGCCTGGACCATCTGCTTGAGGAGTGGCGGCGGGGCGAAGCGCTTCTCCCGGTACTCCTCGAACATGATGTTGGCGATGAAGTAGGTCGTGTCGAGGCCGACGAAGTCGAGCAGCTGGAACGGCCCCATGGGATAGCCGCAGCCGAGCTTCATCCCCTCGTCGATGTCGGCGACCGAGCCCACGCCCTCTTCGACGGCGCGGATGGCGTCGAGCAGGTAGGGCACCAGGAGCCGGTTGACGATGAAGCCCGAGTTGTCCTTGCAGGCGATTGGCGTCTTGCCGATGGCGCGGCAGAATTCGTCGATCTCCACGAGCGCGGCATCCTCGGTCAAGAGGGTGCGCACGACCTCGACCAGCTTCATCACCGGCACCGGATTGAAGAAGTGCAGGCCGACAAAGCGTGCCGGGCGCGACGTCGCCATGGCGAGCTGCGTCACGGTCAGCGAGGAGGTGTTCGAGGCGAAGATGGCGGTGGGCTTGGCGACTTTGTCGAGCGCCGCGTAGCTCGCTTTCTTCTCTTCGAGATTCTCGACGATCGCCTCGACCACGAGGTCACAATCGGCCATCGCCTCGAAGCCGCTGGCTCCGCTCGCACCGTGGATCCGTGCGAGAACCGCGTCGCGCTCTTCCGCGGTCATTTTTCCCTTCTCGACCGCCCTGCCGAGCGAACCGCGGATCTTGCCCATGCCCTTCTCCATCAGCGCCTCCGAGACCTCGCGCACGACCGTCTCGAATCCCGCCTTCGCCGCCACCTCGGCGATTCCCGATCCCATGAGGCCGCAGCCCAGAACTCCAATCTTCCGAATAGCCATCGCTTCTCTCCCTCTCAGGTAGCCGACATCAGTTGCCTGCAAGCTCGGGCGGATGTTCGAGCTCCGCGATCTCCCGCCGCCCGTCCGATTTCTCGCGCAGTGTCAGGGCAAGCGCCCCGGGGACGGAGAACGGCAGCCGCTCCGCCCATTCCACGATCTTCACTCCGGGCCCGAGGAGCACCTCCTCGAAGCCGCAGGCGGCCGCCTCCTCAGGCAGCAGCCGATAGAGGTCGAGGTGAGCCAGGCGCCCCTCCGTGCCCGCCGATTCCGGCAACTCGAGCTCGCGCAGGAGCGCAAAGGTCGGCGACTGCACCTCGTTGGGGTCGAGCCCCAGTCCCAGGGCGACTCCCTGGGCCAGAACCGTCTTGCCGGCTCCGAGGTCGCCATAGAGCAGCAGACACCGCGCTGGGCGAAGCTCCCGTGCCAGCTCGGTACCCACGGCGCGCGTCTCGGCGGCGCTCGCAGTGATCCAGACCCTCATGCCTTGCCGAGCGCGGCATAGGCCTGCGGCAGGTAGTCTGCCAAGGTCCCCGCCGGCAGCGCCGGCGCGCTCCCGGCGGCGACAGCCAGGTCGCCGGCGAGACCGTGCAAGTGTACCGCGAGCTGCGCCGCGAAGAGCGGATCGTCCCCCTGCGCGAGACGCGCGGCCAGCAGACCGGTCAGCACATCGCCGCTGCCACCGGAGGCCATTGCGGGGTTGCCGGTGGTATTGATCGAAACCTCTCCCGAGGGCAGGCCGACCAGGGTTCGCGCGCCCTTGAGCACGACGATGGCGCCCGAAAGCTCCGCCGCGCGGCGAACGCTCGCCAGGCGGTCGCTTTCGACCTCGGCCGTGGGGCAGCCCAGGAGCCGGGCGAGCTCCCCCGGATGCGGGGTGAGAACGGTAGGTGCGCGGCGCTGGGCGAGAAGCTCCAGCCCCCCTTTGCTCGTCCTTCCCCGCCGGCCCGCCGCCGCCTCCGGCCCGGCGAAGGCGTTCAGCCCGTCGGCGTCCAGAACTACCGGCGTGCCGGTTGCCCCCAGCACCAGACTTCGCACCAACCGAAAGGTGCCAGCCGATTTTCCGAGCCCCGGTCCAACAGCCAGGACGTCGCGCTCTTCTGCCGCCTGGAGCAACCGTGCGAGGGTGACGAACGGCAAGCCGCCGGTCGCGTCGGCGGCCAGCGGCAAGCTCATCGCCTCGGGCACGGCGCTGGCCACTGCCGCCCAGGCGGACTCGACCGTGGCGACCGTGACCAGGCCGGCGCCGCCGAGCAGGGCGCCACGCGCGGCGAGGATTGCCGCCCCCGCCTTGCCGCGCGAACCGGCGACCAGCAGGAGATGGCCGAACTCCCCCTTGTGGGCACCGGAGGCCCGGATGGGCAGGGCGTGGGCGAGGTCCTCGGCGGTCAGGACCTCGAGGTCCCCGACGGCGCTGGGGCTCGCATCGAACGGCACTCCAAGGTCGGCAACCGAGAGCTCGCCCACCCACTCCGCTGCCGGCAGCAGGAAATGCGCGATCTTGGGCGCACCGAACGTCACCGTCGCATCGGCACGGATCGCCGGTCCGATCGGAGCCGCCCGGGAAGCGTCCAGTCCGCTGGGGATGTCGACTGCCAGGCGCGGCAGCGGCAGTTCGTTGAGCCAGTCGACGAGGGCGGCGTAGGGCGCGCGCAGGGGGCGCTCGAGGCCGGTGCCGAAGAGCGCATCGACGACGAGGTCGGCGGTCGCCGCCGAGGCGGCGCCCTCTGGCCAATCGTTGCCGAGCTCGAAGATCGCGAGATCCAACGCCCGACAGATCGCCAGCTGCCGCGCGCAGTCGTCGGAGAGCGGGCGGCCGAAGGCGGCGAGGAAGATTCCGACCTCGTAACCTCGCGTCTTCAACTGCCGGGCGAGCGCCAGGCCGTCGCCGCCGTTGTTTCCCGGACCGCAGAAAATCGCCACCCGCCGCGCCGCGCCAAAGCTCGCGCCGACCGCCTCGGCCAACGCCAGCGCGGCGTTCTCCATCAGGACGAGCGCCGGCACGCCGAGCTCGTCGATCGCCCAGCGGTCGAAAGCCCGCGCCTCTGCTGCGGTCAGAACTCGCATGATTCCTCCAGTCTGTAGCGCGGCAGGTTCCGCTCGGGCCTCCGCGGCGCGGCGAGTCAGCGCCGGCGGCGCAACGGCGAAGTCGCTGACTTCGACATTTTCGCTGCCGGCGCGGCCAGGCGCGGGCGCGGGAGGTTCCGCTTCAGCGCCACGCCGGCGACGACCCCCGCCGCCAGGGCGACGATGGGGACGATCCAGCGAAGTCCCTTGGGCGCCCAGCCGAGCTCCTCGTGGAGGTTGCCGCGCAGTTCGTCGAGGTCCGCCGCGAAACGCTCGCGAGTCGCCTCGAGCTCGGCCCGATCCCGGCTCACAGCGCTTCCCCGTCGTCGTCGGAGTCGTCTCCGGCTCGCCCACCGGCGCCATCTTCCTGGCCACCGATCCGACCCTGCCACCAGTCGGCGTGGTCGCGGAAACGGCGCCCCAGCATGGCGGTTGGCGCCTCGATGCGACGAGCCCGGGCGACGCTGGCGGCGGCGAACGAGACGGTGCCGACGACGAACAGACCGAAGACGATGCCAGCCGCGCCCCAGCGCGGCAGCCAGAGCGCCAGAATTTCGATCAGGAAGTAGACCAGGAGACCGACCGTCCAGAATCCGAGGGCGAGAGTGACTGTGAAGAGGAGGGCGGCGCGCAAGAGGCTCCGCCCGGACTCGTTCAGTTCCTCCAGCGCGGCCCCGAGCTCGGCCCGCAGCACCGCGAAGTAGGCCGACCCCAGATTCTGTACTCGAGCGAGCCAGGCCGCCGGAGGAGTCATCCCTTGCCGCCGATATTCATCGTGCGCACCGTGAAGGCCTGGGAGGCGCCCACCTCGTCGCGAACGCCGACGGCGAGCTTTTGCGGCCCCTTGCGCATCATAAGTGAAATCCCGTAGACATAGACCTGCTTGACGGCGGTCGCCACCTCGGCCTCGGGGATGGTGATCGGTACGATCGCGCTCTGCACTTCCGACATTCCGCCGTCGCCGTCCATGGCGGCGAAGAAGACGCGAACCCGGGCCTGGCGCACGCCTTCCGCCGGCACCATCACGAGCTTGCCGATAGGAATACGGATCTCCATCGGCACGGTGAAGAGCCCGTCGTCGCGCCGGACCTCGGCGCCCCGCTTCACCTCGATCTCCATGGCGTTGCTCTCGGCGTCGAAGAAGAGCGCCGAGACCACGCCGTCCGACATCTTCGCCTCCGTCGACTTGTCGCGGTAGCCTTCGCGATGGCGAACCACGAGGTCCTTGCGCTTCGTGCGCACGTCGACCTTGTGGTACCGGCCGTCGCCACTGTGTACGGGACTGTAGCCGAGAGAGTAGTAGGTCTTGAAGTCGCCGGCGATGGTAAGCAGACCTTTCGTCGCGTCGTTGGTGTTGTAGATCGCCTTGCCGCCGGTCTGCTCGGCAATCATCTGCAATGGCGCCAGCAGGTTACTGTTGTGGATCGAGTCGACCATACCGCCGCTGTTCGCCGAGCGGTTTTCGGCCGAGACCGACGAGGAGACCTTCAGCCCCTCGGCATCGACGGTGTAGAACGAGATCCGGTTGGCGTTGGCCTGCGCGATCAGCTCCTGATAGCGCCGCGACGCGTCGTAGGTGAGGGACTCCATGACGGCGGTCGATGAGCTGCCGGAGAACTTCTCCTGGACGTACTGGAAAAGATCCTGCCCCGCGATCATCGGCAGACCGTCGCTGACGTAGAGGATCGCCTTGCGGCCTGGAAGCCCGGCGAGCGAGCTCACCGTGTTCTTGAGCGAGTCGATCGAGAACTGCAGGTCGTTGAACAGCGACTCGGCGTAGGACCGCACGCGCGAGATCGCCTGGTTTGGGTCCTTGATGTCGTCGAGCTCGCGGAGCAGGTCGCGACGGTCCGAGTCGTTCTGGGTCGCGAAGGCGTTCAGTTTCTCGAGCTCGAAGAGCGCCGAGGCGATGACCTGCGGATCCGAGGTGAACGCCCGCCGCACGTGCGGCTCGCGATCGTAGGTCATGAGCATCACCCGGTCGCCGGGCGTCAGGTCCGAACGCAGGAACTCGCGCAGGGCGGCGAAGGTCTTGTTGCGGCTGAACGGATGGATGTTGAAGTTGTCGATATAGACGACGAGATGAAGGCGCTGATCCTCCGGGATCTCGGGCGGCATTCCCGGTATCGCCGAGGGCGCCGGCGCGGCGGGATTGGCCAGCTCTTCGGGTGTCGGCACCGGCCGGCCCTCGTCGACGGCGTAGAAGTTGGTGATCGCCATCGGCTTCTTGTCTTCGAAGATCTCGAAATCGTTGCGGGTCAGACCGTTGACCCGGTTGCCCTTCTTGTCGGTCACGTAGACGTCGAGATTGACGACGCTGACGTCGATCGACTCGAAGAAATCGCCGGCGCCGATGGCCGGAGCGGGCGGGGCTTCCGACTGCGCGGCTACCGCAGCGGGCGCAGCCGCGGCGGCGGCCGTCTTGGCGGGTACGGTTGCAGCCGCGTCCTGAGCATTCAGGTGCGCGGGGAGTGTGGGTGCGGCAAGGCCTGCCACACAGAGCAGGATCAGGCGACAGCGCGACATTTTCTTCATGAAATTCAGTTCCTCGGAAAAATCGATGAGCAAGCGCCAGTCTGCCTGGCGTCATCGATCAGGTCAGGGTCTTCAGGGGTTCACTTCGGCCCTCGCCG
>JBDTQT010000059.1:0-17588 GCA_039932055.1 Thermoanaerobaculia bacterium | reverse complement strand
GGTGAAGAGCTGGGCGGCACCATTCGGGCACTGCGCGACGCAGGCGCCGCAGCCGATGCACGAGGCGGCGTCCATCGCCAGGTCCGAATCGATCTTGGCAACCGCGATGGCGTTGCCGTCGGGCGCCGAGCCGGTATTCACCGAGACGAAACCGCCCGCCCGGATGATGCGGTCGAAGGCGCTCCGGTCGACCATCAGGTCGCGCAGCACCGGGAACGCCCGCGAACGCCAGGGCTCGAGGCTCAACTCGTCGCCGTCCTTGAAGTGGCGCATGTGCAGCTGGCAGACGGTGGTCCCCTTCTGGCCGCCATGGGCGATGCCGTTGATCACGAAACCGCAGGTGCCGCATATCCCTTCGCGGCAGTCGTGATCGAAGGCGATCGGCTCCTCTCCGCGGTTGACCAGGCGCTCGTTGAGGACGTCGAGCATCTCGAGAAACGACATGTGGGGGCTGACATCGGGCGCATCGTAGGCGACCATCTTCCCCGGAGCATCGGCAGCCGCCTGCCGCCAGATCCTGAGCTTGAGGTTCATTACTTGTAGCTCCTTTGGGCGAGGTGGACATGCTCGAAAGCGAGCGGCTCCTTGTGGAGGGCCCAGCCTTTGTCGGTCCCCAGGTTCTGCCAGGCGGCGACGTAGGAGAAGTTCTCGTCGTCCCGCAGTGCCTCTCCCTCGGGAGTCTGGCTCTCCTCCCGGAAATGCCCGCCGCAGGACTCCGAACGGTCCAGCGCGTCCTTGCAAATCAGCTCGCCCAGCTCGAGAAAGTCGGCGACCCGGCCGGCCTTCTCCAGCGATTGGTTCAGACTCTCTCCGGTGCCGAGGATGTTGACGTTCTCGCGGAACTCCTGGCGTAGTGCAGGGATCATCTGCAGGGCCTCTTTCAGGCCCGCGGCGTTCCGTGCCATGCCGCAGTGCTCCCACATGATCTTTCCGAGCTCACGATGGATCGAGTCGACGGAGCGCTTGCCGCGCACCGCGAGCAGAGCGCTCACGCGGGACGCGACCTCGGCCTCGGCAGATGCGAAGAGCGCGTTGTCGGTTTCGAGCTTCTCTCCCATGTGCTTCACGAGGTAGTCACCGACGGTGTAGGGAATCACGAAATAGCCGTCCGCCAGCCCCTGCATCAGGGCCGAAGCCCCGAGCCGGTTCGCACCGTGGTCCGAGAAGTTTGCCTCGCCGGCCACGAAGAGTCCGGGAACGTTCGACATCAAGTGATAGTCGACCCACAGCCCGCCCATCGTGTAGTGCACCGCCGGGTAAATCCGCATCGGCACGGAGTAAGGGTCTTCGCCGGTGATCTTTTCGTACATCTCGAAGAGGTTGCCGTAGCGCTCTGCGATCGCATTCTTCCCCAGCCGGTCGATCGACTCGGCGAAATCGAGATAGACCCCGAGGCCCCCCGGACCGACTCCCCGGCCCTCATCGCAGACCGCCTTGGCGTTGCGCGAAGCGACGTCGCGCGGCACCAGGTTGCCGAAGCTTGGATACTTCACCTCCAGGTAGTAGTCGCGTTCGGCCTCGGGGATGTCCCCTGGCTTGCGGGTGTCGCCCTTCTTCTTCGGCACCCAGATGCGGCCGTCGTTGCGCAGCGACTCCGACATCAGCGTGAGCTTCGACTGGTATTCGCCCGAGACCGGGATACAGGTTGGGTGGATCTGCGTGTAGCAGGGGTTGGCGAACAGCGCGCCGCGCTTGTGGGCGCGCCAGATCGCCGTCGCATTGCAGCCGGTAGCGTTCGTCGACAAGTAGAAAGTGTTGCCGTAACCGCCGGTCGCGAGCACCACCGCGTGCGCGGCGTGACGGCCAATGACACCGGAAACCAGGTCGCGGGTAATGATGCCCCGGGCGCTGCCCTCTTCGACCACCAGATCGAGCATCTCGGTGCGCGGGAACATCTTGACGTTGCCGAGCGAGATCTGGCGCGACAGCGCCTGATAGGCACCGAGCAGCAGCTGCTGACCGGTCTGGCCGCGGGCGTAGAAGGTGCGCGAGACCTGGGCGCCGCCGAAAGAGCGGTTGGCAAGCATGCCGCCGTACTCGCGCGCAAACGGTACGCCCTGCGCCACGCACTGGTCGATGATCTGCACCGAGACCTCGGCGAGGCGATAGACGTTGGCTTCGCGCGCGCGGAAGTCGCCGCCCTTGACGGTGTCGTAGAACAGCCGGTAGACGCTGTCGCCGTCGTTCTGATAGTTCTTGGCGGCGTTGATACCGCCTTGCGCGGCAATCGAGTGCGCGCGGCGGGGTGAGTCCTGATAACAGAAGCAGAGCACCTTGTAGCCGAGCTCGGCGAGCGATGCGGCCGCCGAAGCGCCGGCCAGCCCCGAACCGACGACGATGACGGTGAAGCGGCGCTTGTTGGCCGGATTCACCAGCTTCATGTCGAACTTCGTGCGCTCCCACTTGGTCTCGATCGGACCTTCGGGAATTCTGGCATCGAGCAGCATGACTACCTCACCACGCCGAGGAGGACGGCGATCGGGAATGAGATGTTGCCTGCGGTCACGACGATGGCGAACAGGGTCGCGAACCGCCGGCGCCACGGATTCAGCGCCGGCTGGTTCCAGCCCAGCGTCTGAAAGAAGCTCCAGAGCCCGTGGTAGAGGTGGAAGCCGAGAGCCAGGTTGGCCGCGATGTAGAAGGCCGCCACCCAGCCGACCTGGAAGCCGACGACGACGTTCTGGTAGACCTTGCCGGCGGTGAAATCGGGATGCACCCAGCCCAGCGTCAGGTGGGCCAGGTGGTAGGTTACGAAGAGCAGCAGGATGACCCCGCCCCAGCGCATCGTGCGCACGGCGTAGGAGGCCTGCACCAGCTCCTGGTTTTCGTAGCGCACCGGGCGCGCGCGACGTGACTGCAAGGTGAGCGACCAGGCGGACCAGATGTGCAACAGGACCGCCGCGAGCAGGACGGCGCGCGCGATCCACAGCGCCTGGCCGTAGCCCAGAATCGGCTTGCCGAGCTCCCGCAGCGCCTCGGCGTAGTGGTCGAACTTGGCCTCGCCCTGATAGAGCTTGAGGTTGCCGAACATGTGAATGAAGACGAAGCCGAAAAGGATCAGGCCGGTGACGGCCATCACCGCTTTCTTCCCCAGCGTCGTACGAGAAAAGCCGACGGTCGCGGTCATCTCCAGCTCACCCCACTCTCGTTCCTTCTTACCTACGCCGGCAGCTTCGCTGGCGGACTGCCTCATCGCCCGTCCGATGATACTCATCCGAGGCGTGGCCGCACCCTCCCATCGGGCAGGATCCGGGCATTTCACCACGGACTCGTCTCGGCGCCGGTGGCGCCGTCAGCGAACCTAGCGCCGCTTGCGCCGACGCGGCCGCTTGCGCGGCAGAGCTGTGCGGTCACCGCGCGGCGAGGCGACCGATAGCTCGCCCGAAGCGAGCACTGGGCGCCGCCGGGCCGCCGCCTGCCACTCGGCGAGCTCCTCGAATCCTTCGGAGGTAGCCTCGGCGAGCAGCTCGAACAGCCAGAGAGCGTCGGGGAACCAGGACTTCGTGACCGCGAGATGACGCTCGCCGGCGGTCCGACGCGGTTCGCAGAGCCGCAGAAATCCTTTGAGCGCGTCGGTCGTCTGCTGGGTGCGGACGCGCGACAGAGCGAAACGCTCGAGGAACGGATCCGAAA
Source organism: Thermoanaerobaculia bacterium (assembly GCA_039932055.1). GTDB lineage: Bacteria > Acidobacteriota > Thermoanaerobaculia > Multivoradales > JAGPDF01 > JAGPDF01. The sequence continues at coordinate 13,955 of JBDTQT010000059.1, read as the reverse complement.
CCTCGTCGACCAGCGCCGCGAGCTGTTCCCGTCGCAGCGCTTTTCGCGCCAGGGCCTCGATGTCGAAGCGGCGCAGTAGCACCGAAGGCAGCAGCAACGCGGCCAGGAGGCCGCCGTCGGAGACCTCGCCCCCGGCGGTGATCTTCCGGTCGAGCGTCGGCAGGATCTTGCCGAAGTCGCCGAGACCGCGCTCGCTCGCCTGCACCATGGCGTAGGCCTCGGGCAGGAGCACCTCGAGGACGCCGAGGTCGAGCATCCACTGCATCGCCTTGCCGGCGCTACCGCAGCGCAGCAGCGCAACCAACTCCTCGCTGACCCGCGCTGGCGAGGCCTTGGTGAGCTCCTGCCGCAGCTCGTGGATCGCCGCCTGGCTCGAGGCCTCGATGGTGAAATCGAGCCGGCCGGCGAGCTCGCAGGCGCGCAGCATCCGCACAGGATCCTCGCGAAAACGCACTTGCGGGTCGCCGATCGTGCGCAGCACGCTGTGCTCGAGGTCGCTCATGCCACCGACGTAGTCGAGGATCGAGAAATCGGCGATGTTGTAGAACAGCGCATTGACCGTGAAGTCGCGCCGGAAGGCGTCCTCCACCGCGGTGCCGAAGTTGTTGTCGCTGGTGATCAGCAGCTCCGGTGTCGCCTTCGCGGCGGGTTGGCCGACGCCGGGCTTCATCGTTCCCCCGGCGCCGGGGACCGCCGCCGGGAGCTGTGGTTCGGACCGGAAGGTCGAGACCTCGATCACCACCTCGCCGAACAGGATGTGCACCAGCCGGAAGCGACGGCCGATGATCCGGGCGTTGCGAAAGACCCGGCGGATCTCCTGCGGCTTGGCATCGGTCGCAATGTCGAAGTCCTTCGGCTGCCGCCCGAGCAGCAGGTCGCGAACGCTTCCCCCGACCATGTAGGCGAGATAGCCGGCCTCCTGCAGGCGATACAGGACCTTCAGCGCTTCCTTCAGGATCCGGCTGCGGGAGACCGCATGCTCGGAACGGGGGATGATGCGCGGCGACAACGACTCGGAGGGTGGGACAGATCGACTCAAACGCTGTTCAGTCTATATCGCATCCGCTCTCGGAGCCAGAAGGGCGAGGCCCAGGTCGCCATAAAGAGCCACGGCCAGGCGCTCGAACCTCTCGCGGTGCGCTTCGTCCGCCGGCATCCCGTTGACCGCGAGCGCCACGACCAGCCCGGCCTCGGGATCGGCGAACGCCGTCGAGCTGCGCGCGCCGCTGTGGCCGTAGGTCCGCGGCCCGGCAAACGGTCCATAGCCATAAGGCATCGCAGGTTCGCCATAGTGCGCCGAGTTGACGATTACCCCGAGGCCCCAGTCGAGCCGGGCGCGAAATGTCGCATCGACCATGCCGACCCGGTGGCGCGCGGTGAGCGCCTCGACGGTCTCGCGCCGCAGCAGGCGCCGGCCGGCGAACGCGCCACCGGCGGAGAGCATCTGGTAGAGCCGCGCGAGCTCGCGGATCGGGCCGCAGCCGTTGCCCCCGGGCGAAGGCACCACGAGGCGGGCCGCGGCGGTCGCGCCGTTCTCGACCAGCGCAGCCGTCTCTCCCGCCGCGGGGGTGACGTCGAACATCGGAGCGATTCGCCCGCCATACAGGCGGAAGCGCTCCTCCGGCATTCCGATCCAGCAGTCGTTCGCCGCGAGCGGCCCGAAGATCTCCTCGCGCACGTAAATCTCGAACCGGCGCCCGTCGAGCCGCCGCACCAGCTCGCCGAGGATGAACCAGCTCGACGCCAGGTGGTAACCGGCCTTGCGTCCCGGCTCCCAGCGCGGCTCGAGACGCTGCGCGCAGACGCGCGCCACGATCCCCTCCCAGCCAGCCGTCGGCCAGCCGGTGTCGAGCATGCGCACGCCGCCGGTATGGGTCAGCAGGTGGCGGACGGTGACCCGTTCCTTGCCACCCTGCGCGAACTCGGGGATGTGCCGCGCGACCGGGTCGTCGAGCTCGAGTCGGCCGCGCTCCCAGAGCTGGCAGATCGCCACCGCGGCTACCGGCTTGGTCGACGACATCCAGAGCATGAGGCGGTCGCGGCGCATCGGCTCGCCCGGTCGCGCCTCACCGAAGGCGGCATCGGCCAGCACTTCGCCGTGTCGGGCGACGAAGATCTGGCCGCCGAGCTCGAGGCCGCGGGCGATCTCGTCGGCAAGCTCGCTCGCTGTGCGAGCGAACCGCATTTCGTCGAACTCGCCGTCGATCGCCAGCCGGCTCATTCGGCGTTCGCGATCCGGACCCACACGCCGTCGTCGAGACGGACAGCCGAGAGTGCCCCGCCCCAGGCGCATCCGGAGTCGAGCGCCAGGTAGTTGGATCCGCGGCGATAGCCAGCGGCCGCCCAGTGCCCGAAGACGATCTCGGTGCCAGCGGTCCGGCGCCCGGGCAGGTCGAACCACGGAACACAGCCCCTCGGCGACTCTTCCGGTGGGCCGGCGAACTCGCGGCAGAGGTCGCCATCCGTGCGCAGGGTGCGCACCAGGGCGAGGACCCGCAACGCCCGGATCTCGGAACCCTCGTCCTCCGGCTTGGCGCCCTTGCGGCGCAGCGCCGCCAGAAGCTGAATGGCGTCGGCACCGCGGAGACGTCCCTCGAGTCGGGCAGCGATCGACAGCGTCTCCTCCACCGTCCAGGTCGGCAGGACACCCGCGTGCACCATGATGCGGGCGGGCGTGCCCACGGCAAGCGGCCGGCGCCGCAGCCAGTCGAGCAGCGCCACCTGTCGGCTCGACTTGAGAATCGGCCGCAGGGTGTCGCGCGGCCGCTCCTCGGCGACGCCGAAGGCGACCGCCAGCAGATGCAGATCGTGGTTGCCGAGCACGGATTCGATCCGCCAGTCATGGTCGGCGGCCCACTCGAGGACCTCGAGCGAACGCGGACCCCGGTTGACCAGATCGCCGGTGAACCAGAGGCGGTCGCTACTCTTGGCGAAGTCGATCTTCTTCAGGAGCTTCCGCAGCGTGCGGTAGCAGCCATGCACATCGCCGATCGCCCAGGTCGCCATCCCTGCCGAGGATAGCAACCGCGGGCGGACGGCGGTGGTGACAGCTCCGCGACTACCGCTGGTTGGCTTTGAGGATCCGCTTGCGCAGGCGGAAAGCCTTGGGGGTGACCTCGACCAACTCATCCTCCTTGATGAACTCGAGCGCCTGCTCGAGGTTCATCAGCCGCGGCGGCACGAGATGGACGGTGTCGTCGGAGCCGGAAGCGCGCATGTTGGTGAGCTTCTTCTCCTTGACGATGTTGACGTCGAGGTCGTTGCCGCGGGCGTGCTCGCCGACGATCATCCCCTCGTAGACCTCGTCGGTCGGCGAGACGAAGAGCACGCCGCGCGGCTGCAGGCCTTCGATGGCGTAGGCAGTGACCTTGCCGGAGCGGTCGGCGACGAGGGCGCCGGTCGCCCGGTGCTCGATGTCGCCCTGCCAGAAATCCCAGCCGTCGAAGAGCGAATTCATGATGCCCTGCCCTTTGGTGTCGGTGAGGAACTCGGTGCGGAAGCCGATCAGGCCGCGCGACGGAATGCGGAATTCGATACCGACGCGACCGGTGCCATGGTTGACCATCTTGGTCATTCGACCGCGGCGCGCGCCGAGCTTCTGCGACAGAACGCCGATGAACTCGTCGGGGCAATCGACGATCAGCTGCTCCATCGGCTCGGCGAGCTTGCCGTCGACCATGCGCGTGATGACTTCGGGTTTCCCGACCGAGAGCTCGTAGCCCTCGCGACGCATCATCTCGATCAGGATCGCGAGCTGCAACTCGCCGCGGCCCGAGACCTTCATGGCGTCGGCCGTATCGGTCTCTTCGACGCGAATCGCGACGTTGGTCAGCAGCTCCTTGGCGAGCCTCTCCTTGAGCTTGCGGCTGGTGACATGCGTCCCCTCGCGGCCGGACATCGGCGAGTTGTTGATCGAAAAGACCATCGCAATGGTCGGTTCCTCGACACGAATCTGCGGCAGAGCCTGGGGATTCTCGACCGACGAGAGTGTTTCGCCGATCGCGACTTCCGTGAGGCCGGCGATCGCCACGATATCGCCGGGGCCGGCCTCGGCGATCTCCGTCCGCGCCAGACCGTCGTAGCCGTAGAGCACCGTGACCTTGGCGGTCTCGACGCCGCCGTCGATACGGATGCGCGAGACCTCCTGCGCCTTCTTGACCGAGCCGCTGAAGATCCGACCGATCGCCAGGCGGCCGACGTAGTCGTCGTAAGCGAGGCTGGTGATCAGGAACTGCAGGGGCATTTCCGGGTCGTATTCGGGGGCTGGAACCGTGGTCACGATCTGCTCGAAGAGCGGCGCCAGGAGTGTGTCTTCGCCGTCGGGGGACATGCGGCAGAGTCCCTTCCTGGCGTTGCAGTAGAGCACCGGGAAGTCGAGCTGCTCTTCCGAGGCGTCGAGATCGATGAACAGGTCGTAGACCTCGTTGACGACCTCGTTGATGCGCGCGTCGGGACGGTCGATCTTGTTGATCACCACGATCGGGGTGAGGTTGGCTTCGAACGCCTTGCGCAGGACGAAGCGCGTCTGGGGAAGAGGTCCTTCCGAAGCGTCGACGAGGAGCATCACGCCGTCGACCATCTTGAGCGTGCGCTCGACCTCGCCGCCGAAGTCGGCGTGGCCCGGGGTGTCGACGATGTTGATCCGCGTCCCCTTGTAGATGATCGAGGTGTTCTTGGCCATGATCGTGATCCCTTTTTCGCGTTCGAGATCGATCGAATCCATGACCCGTTCCATGACGGCTTCGTTGGCGCGGAAAATCCCGCTCTGCCAGAGCATGGCGTCGACGAGCGTGGTCTTGCCGTGGTCGACGTGGGCGATGATGGCGATATTGCGGACGTCCGTCCGTTGACTGCGGCTCACTGGTCTCGTCTCCGTTTTTTCCTGAGTCGGCGCGGAACGCGCCGGGCGTTCACCCGGATGGGCCCAATAATCCTATCAGATCCCCTGGGGACAGATAGACGGGACACACAAACGGGACACACAAAGGCGACGAGACAGTGCCGCTTGCCAAGGGGGTTCCGAGGCCAGGGCTGGGTCCGGCCTCAGCTTCTTCTCGGCTGAGGAAGAAGATCGGCGATCGAAGGTCCTACGGCGACTCTGGACCGAGCCGATTCCTCCGAAGATACGGGGGCAGCAGATGACGTCCTGTCAGCGCTTCGATCTCGTCCAGGAAGACCTCGTCGCCCAGCGGGACACCGCTGTTTTCATGCCTTCGAATGCGACTCCGCTCGCTCCAACTCGGGTTGTCCCGCAGGCACTCCTGCCAGTCCTGAACTCGGCTTGCAAGGCCGGTCACGTCCACAAGCCCGTCGCTGGTGCCGTTGAGATGTGCTTTGGCGCTCGAGAAAGGCCAGTCCTCCGCCCGGTCTGCGAGTCCTGCGCGCACCGGATTCAGAAGGACGTAGCGAGTCGCGGCATAGAGGTGCCTGTCGTCCATTGGAAAGGACGCGAATCGTCCCTGCCAGAGACACCCTTTCCATCCCTCTCGGCGGTTGATCATCGCGGTATACCGCCGGTGGACCACGGACATCGTTCGGCGGAGCCCACCCGAATCCGTCGGCACGGCAATGAGGTGAAGATGGTTGGGAAGCAGGCAGTACGTCCAAACTGCAACCTGCTCCTTGTGGCATTGCTCCGCCAGGAGGTCACAGTAGACCCGGTAGTCGAGAGGGCGAAAGAAGGTCGGCTGCCGCCGGTTTCCCCTCTGGGTCACGTGATGCGCCAGTCCTGGAACGACGAGCCGCGGGATTCTTGTCATGTCTACAGTAAAGACGCTGTTTCGGTCCCCAATCTGGCACTTGCATCCTGAGTGGCCTCAAGTGTGGGTACTCTTCGCGCACACCGTACCTGTGTTCTGCTCGTGCGTCCTGTTTGAGTGTCCTGTTTGTGTGTCCCGTCATCGTGTCCGCTACTGCGCCCAACTGCGGGTAGCATCGGAGGGTGAGAAGCGCCTTGCCGCCGCTGCCGGTCGACGAGATCCTTGGCGAGCTCCTGGGAGCTCTGGAGGACGACGGCAATGCGGTCCTCCAGGCGCCGCCTGGGGCCGGCAAGACGACGCGGGTCCCGCCGGCGCTCGCGGCGGCGGGAATCGCCGGCACTGGACAGATCCTCGTCCTTGAACCGCGCCGGATCGCCGCGCGCGCCGCGGCGCGGCGGATCGCCGAAGAGCAGGGGTGGACGCTCGGCCGCGAGGTCGGCTGGCAGATCCGCTTCGAGCGCAACTTCACGAACGACACCCGCATCCTCTTCGTGACGGAAGGGATTCTCGTCCAGCGGCTGCAGCGTGACCCGTTCCTGGAGGGCATCGGGGCCATCCTGTTCGACGAGTTCCACGAACGCTCTCTCTTCGCTGACCTGTCGCTCGCCCTCGTCCGCCGCGTTCAGGTCGAAGCGCGGCCCGAGCTCACACTCCTGCCGATGTCGGCGACACTGGACGGCGAACGCCTGGCCGCCTTCCTCGACGCACCGATCGTCACCAGCGCCGGCAGGCTCTTCCCGATCGCGCTCGAGTACCTCGAGCAACCGCCCGCCGACACTCCGCTCGCGACCCTCGTGGCGCGCGGCGTGCGCCGCGGCCTCGAGGCCACTCCCGGCGACCTGCTGGTCTTCCTGCCAGGAGTGCCCGAGATCCGGCGCGCCGCCGAGACGCTCGCGGAACTGGCGCGGGCGCGCGATCTCGCGGTCGTCCAGCTCTATGGCGATCTCCCCTCGAGCGAACAGGACCGGGTACTCCGGCCCGGACCGCGGCGCAAGGTCGTGCTCGCCACCAACGTCGCCGAGACCTCGATCACCGTCGACGGCGTCACCGGAGTTGTCGACGCCGGCTGGGTGAAGGAAAGCGCCGCCGACCCCGCGACCGGTCTTGAGCGCCTGGCGCTCACCCGGATCTCGCGCGCCTCGGCCGAGCAACGCGCCGGGCGTGCCGGTCGCCAGGCTCCCGGCTGGTGCCTGCGCCTGTGGAGCGAGCACGAGCACCGCGGCCTGCAGGAACGCAGCCGCCCAGAGATCCGCCGCGCCGACCTCGCCTGGACCGCCCTGCAGCTCGCCGCCTGGGGAGAGCGCGACCTGGCGCGCTTCCCCTGGTTCGAAGCGCCGGACGCGAGCGCGCTCGCCGCCGCGACGTCCTCACTCACGCGTCTGGGCGCCCTCGGCCCCCTCTCCACCGACGGCATCACGCCGCTCGGACGCAGGCTGGCCGAGCTCCCCCTGCATCCGCGGCTGGCTCTCCTCGTCCTCGACGGCGAACGCCGCGGCGTGGCTGAAGATGCCGCCCTTGTGGCCGCGCTCCTCTCCGACCGCGACCCGACGACGACCGCCGAAAGTCGCCTGACCGGCGCCCGCACCTCTTCTCAGTCGGATCTGATCGTCAAGCTCGACGCGCTGCGCTCGGCCAGATCCTCGGCCCACGCAGCACTTTTTCGAACGAGGAACGCGCTCCTCGACGCGTTGCGCCGCTCGCTCGGTGGAGGTGCCGCGAGCCCGGCTGCCGCAACGGTTTGGAGCGCAGAGCGCGAGGACGGCCTCGCGCAGGCAATCTTTACCGCCTGGATCGACCGACTCGCGCGGCGGCGCGAAGCCGGCAGTGACCGCGCCCTGATGGTGGGCGGTCGCGGCGTGCGCCTCGCCCGCGAAAGCACGGTCAAGGAGGCCGAGCTTTTCGTCTGCGTGAGCCTCGACGACCGCAGCGGCCCGCGGTCGGAAGCCCTGGTGAGGATCGCTTCGGCCGTCGAGCGCGAGTGGCTGCCACCCGAGCGGGTGCGCGAAGCGACCGAACTCGAGTTCGAAGAGGAGCGCCAACGCGTCGTCGCCCACCGCCGCACCACCTTCGACGACCTGGTGCTGGAAGACAGAGAGGTCCCGATCCCTGACATCGACGCGGCGTCCGCCCTGCTGGAGAAGATCGCGGTCGGCCGCATCGACGAGGTCTTGCCGGGCACCGACCGGGAGTGGGTGAACCTCGTCGCCCGACTTCGTTTCCTCGACCGCGTCTGCCCCGACCTCGCCCTTCCCGCGCCAACCGAGTCCACCTTTACCGCGCTTCTTTCTTCCCTCTCGAGCCGGGCAAGATCGTTCGAGGAGCTCCGCCGCGCCCCCTGGCGCGAGGCCTACCTGGGTACGCTCAGCCACGCCCAGCGCAGCGCCCTCGACCGTGAGGCTCCCGAGCGCCTGACCGTCCCCTCCGGCAACACGATCCGCCTCGACTACTCGGACCCGGCGCAACCGGTGCTCGCGGCGCGGATCCAGGAGCTCTTCGGCCTCGCCGAGACGCCGCGTCTGGCGCGCGGCCGCGTACCGGTCCTCCTCCACCTGCTCGCCCCGAACGGCCGGCCGCAACAGGTCACGGGCGACCTCACGAGCTTCTGGAAGACCGCCTACGCCGAAGTCCGCAAGGAGCTCGCCGCCCGCTACCCGCGCCACGCCTGGCCGCTCGATCCGACCAGCGCCCCGGCAGAGCGCCGGCCCCGCCCGCGGCCGAAGTAGCAGCAACGCACGCTCGCCATGCGGTCCATGTCGCACTCCCGGGTTTCCCTGCGTTCTCCTGAGTGGAGGCTCGCCATGCCGCTACATCCGCTCGCCCGCTCGACTGCCCGACTCCTTCTGCTCGCCGCAATCGCCGCCGCACCCCTGGCCGCTCAGCTGTCGGAGGCGTTCGATGCGGTACTTCCCCTGCCGCCGGCAGCCGGAGCCTTCGAGCGCTACGGCTTCCGGGTCGCTATCGGCGACTACGACGACGATGGCCTGGATGACGTCGCCGCGGTCGGCTTCGGCTACATCGCCGGGCAACCTGACGCCGGATCCCTGCGGACAATGCGCGGCCAGGCCCCGCACGGCCTCTGTTGCGACAACGTTCTCCTGGGCGCTCCCGGCGATCGGCTGGGCGAGGGCCTGGCGTTCGGCGATTTCGACGACGACGGCCGCGACGAGCTCGCGGTCGGACGCCCGGGGCGGACCGTGAACGGCCTGGCGGAGGCGGGAGACGTCGTCATTCTCCGCCCGGCGCTGCTCGGCGGCGGCTTCGTGGAGCTCTCGACCTGGAGCCAGGCGACCGTCGGCATCGCCGGTGGCGCCGAGGCCGGAGACCAGTTCGGCTCCGCCCTCGCTGTCGGCGACTTCAACCACGACGGCGTCGACGACCTGGCGATCGGCGTCCCCCTTGAGGATGTGGGCAGCATCATCGCGGCCGGTGCGGTGCAGGTGATCTACGGCGCCGCGGGCGTCGGCCTCGTCGTCACCGGTAACGCGCTCTTTCATGAAGACAGCCCGAACGTTGCAGGCACCGCCGAACAGCCCGATCGGCTCGGGACCGTACTCACCACCGGCGACATCACCTGCGATGGATTCGACGACCTGATCATCGGCGTGCCGTTCGAAGGCGACGGCGCGCTGGTCCAGGTGGGTGCGGTTCTGGTGCTGCCGGGCTCCGACGACGGTCTTACAGGCGTCGGCAGCTTCGAGATCGACCAGACCGAGTTCGGCGCCTCCGCCGAAGAGTACGACCGCTTCGGCGACGCCGTCGTCGTTGGGCGGCTAAGCAATTCGCTCTTTACTTGTTCGACCCTCGTCATCGGCGCGCCGGGTGAGGACATCGGCTCGATCATTGCCGCTGGGGCGGTCTTCCTCTACCGCGACGGTCCGGTCGAGATCTGGGACGAGCAGGATGTCGGCGGTGAGGTTGACGAGCTCGACCGCTTTGGCGCGAGTCTGGCGATCGCCGATTTCGACGGTGACGGCAAGCGGGACATCGCGATCGGCATTCCGAACGACAACGGGGTCGTCCCCTTGCCGCACCAGGGCTCCGTGCGCATCGTCGCCCACGACTCGAACGGCACCCTCGACCCTGCGGGGTCTCGGATCCTCTCGCCACGCCCGGGTGTCGCCGCCTACGACAACGCCAATGGCGGAACGATCTCCGGCTTCGGCGCGGCCCTTGCGGCAGGAAAACTCAACGGTGACTCGCTCGCCGATCTCATCGTCGGCATGCCGGACTCGGACCTCGGTGGATTCAACAACATCGGAGGAGTCGAGGTCGTCTTCTCGGCGTTCTTTGCTGAAGACTTCGAGGGCAACGACCTCCTGGAATGGAGCGCCACGGCGCCCTGAATCGCGGCGTCGATCGGCCAGAAAGGGTGCCGCACTGTCAGCCAGCCGAGGGGGGAGTTGACTCGGGAGTTCGAACTGGCCCATAATATCGTTGTATGGTTATTTATCGATTTATCTCCGCGCTGGCTTTGATCGCAATCGCCTCCACCTCGGCGGCCTTCACCGCAGAATCGCTCACCCTCGCCTCGGCGCTCGATCGCGGCCGTCTGCAGGCCCGCGAAACGACCGCCGCCGCCGCCCGCCAGCGCGCCGCCGAGGCGCGGGCCCGCCAGGCGGCCGGCTACCGGCTCCCGCAGGTGAGGATTTCCGAACAGTGGATTCGCACCGACTCGGCGGCCGACGCCTTCGGACTCCTGCTCGGCCAGGAGCGCTTCTCCTTCCCCGACTTCGTCGCCGGCGACCCCAACAACCCCGATCCATTGTCGACCGCCATCACCCGGCTCGAGGTGGAAGTTCCGATCTGGACCGGCGGCGAGCTCTCGACGCGGCTCGACCAGGCCCGCCTCGCGGCCGAGGCCGCCGCCGAGAGCTCCGGCCGGGCGGGCGATCAGGCGGCGGTCGCCGCCGCCGAGGCCTGGATCCGCCTGGCCCAGGCACGCGAAGCGGCGGCGCTCCTCGAGAAGTCGCGCGAGACCGTCGCCGCGCACGTCGAGCTCGCCCGCGCCTATGCGGCGCAGGGGATGCTGGTGCGCTCTGACCTGCTGCGCGCCGAGGTCGAGCTCGCGCGCCTCGACGACCTGCTCGCCGAAGCGCGCGGCAACGCCCGGACGGCTGAATCCAACCTCGCCTTCCGCCTTGGCGAACCGATCGACACCCGCTATGGCCTCGAGACCCTTGCCGACCCGCCACCGATCGCCGAGCAGCGGGAGGGTTGGCTCGCGAGCTCCGGCAGCCGGAGCGACCTCGCCGCGGCGCGCAAGCTCCTCGCAGCGGGCGACCTCGAAGCCAAGGCGGTCAAGGGAGGACTCTTCCCCCGCATCGGTCTGGTGGCGCGCCACGATCTCGTCGACGATCAGCTCTTCGGCAATCACGGCGATTCGACGACCATCGCCGCACTGGCGAGCTTCGACCTCTACGATGGCGGACGGCGCCGGGCGGCGATGGCCGCCGCCCGGGCCGACGCCGACGCCGGCCGGGCTGACCTCGAGCGCTTCGCCGCCGGCGTCGAGCTCGAGACCAAGCAGGCCTTCGAGGCGGCGACCGTCGCTCTCGAACGGCGCCGGACAGCGGCAGCGGCGCTGGCCGCCGCCGACGAGACGGTGCGCATCGTCGAAGACCGTTTCCGCGCTGGCGTCGTCAAGTCGATCGACCTGCTCGATGCCGCCACCGCCCAACGGGAGGCCGAGATGCGCGAGTTGGTAGCGCGCGCCGACGCCTGGCTCTCCCATCTCCATCTCGCCCTGGCCGCCGGCCTCCAGCCGGAAACTGTTCTGCGCAGTTCGACTCCCCAATCCTGAAAGAGCCCCGAGCCATGAACCTGCATTCCTCATCGACTCCTTTCGCGCGCCCGACCGCCCGTCCCCTCGGGCTCGCCCTGACGCTCGCGTCCACCCTCCTGCTCGGCGCGTGTGGAGCTCCACGCGATGCCGCGAAGCCTCTCGAGCCGCCGCCGGTCCCAGCCCGCTTCGCGGTCGCCGAACGGCTCGCCTCCGAGTCGCGCACCGGCTTCGCCGGCACCGTCGCCGCCGAGAGATCGACCGCCGTGTCGTCGCGCGTCATGGCGATGGTCACTGCCGTGCACGTCAACCTCGGCGACACGGTCGCCGCCGGCGAGACCCTGCTCTCGATCGATCCGACTGCCGCCCAGGGTCAGGTATCCCAGGCCCAGGGCGGGCTCGCCCAGGCCGAGGCCGCCCTGACGCTCGCCAAGCGCAACCTCGAGCGCTTCGAGGCTCTGGCGGCGACGAAGTCGGCCTCCGACCTCGAGCTCGACATGGCGCGCATGCAGTTCGAACAGGCCACCGGAGCGGTCCAGCAGGCGCGCGGCGCGGTCGACTCGGCGAGCTCGGTGGCGCGCGAATCGCGCGTCGTCGCGCCGTTCGCCGGCCGCGTCGCCGCGCGCATGGCCGAAGTCGGTGACCTCGCGGCCCCCGGCCGGCCGCTGGTCACGATCGAGTCGAGTGGCGGGCGGCGACTGGTCGTCGCCGTGCCCGAGACTGTCGCCCGAACCGCCGGACTCGCCACCGGCCAGACGATCGCGGTCACGCTGGATGCGCGGCCCGACCTCGGAGAGATCGCCGGGCGACTCGCCGAGATCAGTCCGGGTCCCGATCCGGTCTCGCACAGTTACACCGTGAAGATCGACCTCCCGGCGCTCGATCTGCCCGCCGGCGCCGCTGGCCGCGCCTACCTTGCCAGCGGACGTCGCGACACGGTGGCCGTTCCGCGCGCCGCGCTCGTCGAGAGCGGCGGACTCACTCTCGTGGTGGTGCGCGACAGTTCCGGGCACGCTCAGTCGCGCGTGGTGACGGTCGGCGCGATTCGAGCCACCGAAGCCGGCGGGGAGACCGTGGAGATCCTTTCCGGTCTCAGCGGCGGCGAGACGGTCGCCCTCGGCCTCGCCGTCGCGCCGCCAGCCGGAGCCCGCCTCGACCCGATTCCGGACGTTCAGCCGTGACCGCGACCCAACCGCCTGCCGGACCCGGTTTCGCCGGCCGCGTCGCGGCCACCTTTCTCGACTCGAAGCTGACGCCCCTGCTGGTCATCGCCTCGCTGCTGCTCGGCGGCTTCGCTGTCCTGGTGACGCCGCGCGAGGAGGAGCCGCAGATCAAGGTGCCGATGGTCGACGTCTTCCTTCAGCTGCCCGGAGCGAGCGCTGACGAGGTCGAACGTCGCCTGGTCTCGCCGCTCGAAAAGGCGCTGTTCGAGATCCCCGGCGTCGAGTACGTCTACTCCACCTCGCAGCCTTCGGGCGGCATGCTGATCGTGCGCTACAAGGTCGGCACCGACCCCGACCGCGCGGCGCTCGCCGTGCACACCAAGCTCGCCGAACAGGCGGCGGGACTTCCTCCGGGAGCCGCTGCCCCTCTGGTGGTGCCGCGCGGCATCGACGACGTGCCGGTCGTCGGCTACACGCTCTGGTCGACCTCGGCGACGCCGATGGAGCTCCGCCAGGTGGCGCTGGAGCTGCGCGCCGAGCTGGTGCGCCATCCGCAGGTGGCGCAGGTCACCGTCCTCGGCGGCGTCCGTCGGGCGGTCACCGTGCGCTTCGATCGCGAGCGCCTCGCCGCGCACCGGGTCTCGGTTCTGCAGGTCTACCAGGCGCTCTCCGGGCTCGACTGGAAGCTGCCGGCCGGCTCGTTCGCCGCCGGTGACGTCGAGACCGAAGTCGAGGTGGGAGCTCTTTTCCACAGCGCCGCCGAAGTCGGCGGTGCGATCGTCGCGGTCTACGACGGCCGGCCGGTCTATCTGCGCGACGTCGCGACGGTCGCCGACGGCGCCGACGAGCCGGCGCAATACGTTTGGATGACCGGTGGTGCGGCCGGCGCGGAGAAGAACCTCCCGGCCGGGCTCGATACGCCGGCGGTCACCCTGGCCGTCGCCAAGAAGCCGGGCACCAATGCCGTGCAGCTGGTCACCGAGCTCGACGCCCTGATGGCGCGCCTGCGCGGTCCGGTCCTCCCCGGCAACATCGAAGTGACCAAGACGCGCGACTACGGCGCGACCGCCGACGACAAGTCGTCCGAGCTCATGAACCATCTCGGCCTGGCGACGATCTCGGTGGTGCTGCTGATGGCGGTCGCCCTGGGGCGTCGCGAAGCCGTGGTCGTGGCGGTCGCCGTGCCGGTGACCCTTGCTCTGACCCTCGCATCCTCTTACCTCTTCGGCTACACCCTCAACCGAGTGACGCTGT
>JBDTQT010000058.1:0-17621 GCA_039932055.1 Thermoanaerobaculia bacterium | reverse complement strand
CGCCACTTCTACCAGTACGAGCGCTTCGATCCGGTGCGCACCCGCGAGATGCAGGAGGCGCGCGACGACATCGCCTTTGCCGCGTACCAGCGCGACGCCGAGTTCGTCGCCCTCACCGAGTTGGCGGCGAAGGATCCGGACTCGTATCACCAGGCGAAGTAGAGCGACCCACCGATTCGGAGCGGCCCCGCAGACTGGCGCGCCGCATAGACTTGCCCCGCGATGAATCGCCGAATCTCCGCCCTCGCGCTGCTCGCGGCGATCCTCGTCCCGGTCGCAATCTATCTGCCGACGCTGCGCTTCGGCTTCCTGTTCGACGACCGTCCACTGATCGTCGACAACCCGATCGTGCAGGCGCCGCGCGGTCTCGGCGAGCTCTTCACCACCGATCTCGACGCCAACGCCCGCACCAGCGAGGCGCCGGCCACGAACTACCTGCGCCCGCTCTTCATCGCCGGCGCCGCCGTCCTTCACCGCTTCTTCGGCGCCGCGCCGCTCGGTTGGCACGCGACGGCGATCGTCCTGCACGGCCTGCTCTCCGGCCTCGCTTTCCTCCTGCTCCGTCGCGAGGGGTTTGGCAACGCGACCGCGTTCGCCGCGGCGCTCCTGTTCGCGATGCATCCGGCGCATGCGCAGTCTGCGGCCTGGGTATCGGGGCTGCAGGACCTGCTGTTCGGAGTTACGGCCCTTGCTGCTTTCCTGGCCTATCGCCAGTCGCGGCGCCGGCCGGAGGCGGGCTGGCCGTCGCTCCTGCTGCTTGCGGGCGCCTTCGCGCTCGCCCTGCTGGCGAAGGAGCCCGCCATCGGCCTGCTCCTCTTCGTCGGCGCCGAAACGATCGGCTGGATCCCCGCCGGTGCAGGCGACGCCACGGCACGCCGCCCGCGCGCCGAGCTATTGCTGCTCATGGCTGTCGCTCTGGTCTACTTCTTCTATCGCTGGTCGGTGCTGGGCGAGCTCGCGCATCCTTTCCCGACGGCGCCGGCGATGCCCGAGGCGCTCGCCAGCATTCCGGTAGCGGTGCTCGCCTACGTTCGGGATCTTCTCTGGCCGGTCGGCCTTTTCCTGCTGCACCCGGCGCGGCCGGTCAGTGCCGTCCTGTCGCGCGAGAGTCTGTTTGCGGCGAGCGGACTGCTCGTTCTGGCGGGCCTTGCCGTCGCCGGGCTCCGCCGGCGTCCGGAGCTCGCGCGCCCGGTCGGATGGGCAGTCGCCTGGCTCGCCCCGGCCCTCGCGCTCTGGGCGGTCAATCCGGAGTGGATGGTGATGGATCGCTACCTCCTACTTCCGGGCCTCGGTCTCGCCTGGGGGCTGGCGCTTCTGCTACCGCTCGAGCAGGGCCGGCCTGCACTGCGGGCCGCCGTCTGGCTCGCCTGTCTAGCGATTTCGACCGGGCTCTCGTGGCAGGCGATGCAGCCCTTCGCGAGCGAGGCGAGTTTCTGGCGACGTGCGACGCTCGCCGATCCAGCGAGCTCTACGGCGTGGGCCGAGGCGGGACGCCTGCGAGCCGAAGCGGGAGATCTCGACGCGGCTGCCGATGCTTTCGAGCGCGCCGTGGAGCTCGATCCGCGAGCGCAGTTGCCGCGTTTGCGCCAGGCGCTGCTCGCGCTGCGGCGCGGTGAAGTTGCGACGGCGACCGCTGGGCTCGCTGACCTCGTCGAGCGTAACCCGGGCTACCTGCCCGCCTGGCGGAATCTGGTGGTGGCGCAGGCCCGAAGCGGCGACGTCGCCGCCGCGCAGGCGACATTGTCGGACGCTCTCGTCCGATTCCCGGAGGACCCGCTCCTGTGGACGCAGCGGGGGATCCTGCTCCGCCAGGCGGGCCGGCGGGACGACGCCCTGACGGCGATCCACCGAGCCGCGACCCTTGCTCCGCTCGATCCGGCGGCGGCCTTGCGTGAAGCGAGCCTCCTCGCCGAGCTCGGACGCGCCGCCGAAGCAGCGGCGGCGGCCCGGCGCGGACTCGATCTCGCGCCGGCGCCCGAGATCAGGGCCCAACTGGAAGCGCTGGCGCGCTGAAGGAAGGGGTGGTTCGAACGCCCGCATCGAGTCCGGCGAGGGCGAGGCGCGCGCCGTCGTGTCCAGGTTCGATGGCGAGAATCTTCTTGAGCCCGATGCGTGCGCGTTCCGGGTCGCCGGCGGCGCGCCAGGCGAGCGCCGAGGCGTAGGTCGCGACCGTCGATCCGGGCGAGAGCGCCGCGGCGCGGGCGAGCGCCGCAGCCACTTGCGTCGTCGGTGGCGCGCCCTCCGGCCACGGGGCCTCGAGGATCGCGGCCAGCGCCCGCCAGGGGCGCGGATAGAGCGGCACCCGCTCGAGCGCGCGTGTCAGGTGGAAAAGCGCCGGACCGGACTCGCCGCGGGCGAACAGGATCTGTCCGAGGTTGTTGTCCGCGAGGCAACTTCCCGAATGCGCCAGCACGTGCCGCCAGAGCGTCTCGTCGTCATGCCAGACCGCTGTCTGCCGGTGCGTCGCGAGCGTCATCAGGGTGAGGACGGCGATCGCGCCGATTCCTCCGATCGCCCCGATGCTGAGGATCCGAGCCCGCGCAGCGCTCCGCGGCAGCGAATCCGAGGCGCCACCTGAAGTGCCTGTCGAAATCCGGGAAGGCCCGAGGCAGAGCTTCACGGCGGCAACACCGGCGAGGAGCAGGAGCGGCACGGTCGCGAGATAGGCGTAGCGCTCGGCGACGAGCTGGATTCCCGATTGTGCGAGGCCGGAGACCGGCAGCAGGAAGAGCAGGTAGCTGCCGACCGCGACGGTGAGCGCCGGCCATCGCCGGCAGAGCGCCCAGCTGGCGACGATCGCGAGCAGAGCGACGATCGCCGGCAGCAGGTAGGGCTGATCGAGCGGTTCGAACGGGAACGGGCGCTCGTGGAGCGGCAGCCAGGCGGAGCGGTAGACGAGCGCTGCCGGATAGAAGGCGAAGTTGTAGCCTGCCTGGACGAGCCGGTCGAGAACGCCGTGTTCGCTCGTCGCGGTGAGCGCGCCCGAACTCGCCTGGGCCCAGATCGCCGCCGCAGCCGAAATTGCCGCTACAGCGAGCGAGAGACTCTTCTCGGCGACGAGTCGCGGGAGTCGGCGCCCTTTGCCGGGGTCTGATCCCAACCGGCCGAGCGGCCAGAGATCGAGCGCCAGGAGCACGAACGGCAGGCTCATCTGCGCTCGCGCAAGCGCCGCGAACGCATGAAGTAGCGAGACGGTGCCGCGCGTCCGTGATGGCGTGGTGTCGGCCGGAGCGGTCCGCAGGTGGAGCAGGACGGCTGCGAGGACCAGTACCGTCGAGAGCAGGTCGCGCCGCTCGGTCGCCCAGGCCACGGTCTCGACGTGGATCGGATGGAGCGCAAAAAGGGCCGCGCAGAGAAGTGTGGCGGCCCCCTGCCGGAGGCGGTCCGTGCCCGCCCGGGGACCGCTGAAGGTCCGTCCGGCGAACCACCAGGCGAGCGCTCCGACCAGCGCTGTCGCAAGGAGATGCAGGGCCAGGTTCGTCGCATGGACACCGCGCGGAGTCGCGCCCGAGATCAGGACATCCATGCGATAGGAGAGCCAGGTGAGCGGCTGATAGTGGCCGTTGAACGGCACAGTGAAGGCCCAGACGATGCCGCTGGCGCCGTCGTTCCACTTCGCCCGGGCGCCGATCAGGTTCGCGCCATCGTCCCAGACGAAGCCGTTGCCCAGAATCGGCAGGTAGGCCCAGAGGGTCGCCGCCAAAAGCGAGACCAGGGCGAGAACTCCCCACCACCGCCAGCGATCTCCGGGCGCCGCGGAGCTCAAGGTGTCGTCCACTCGGCGACCTCGGCATCGCTCAGCCGAAAGACGAACAGCGACGTGCCGATCCGTTCGTTCGGTTCGCGCTGGGCGAGGCGAGACACCAGGCGCAAGCGGCGCAGCGTTTCGTATTCATCGATCGGGGCGCCTGCGGGTGCAGGCGCTGGCGGCGGACCCACGCGGCGGCGGGCAGTCGCTTCCGCCGCCAGCTGCTCGAAGCGATCGAGCATGCGTGCCTCGCGCCAGGTCGCCGCTCGGGCCAGCGGACGATAGACCCCGAGGAGATCGGTCGCACTTACGACGTAGAGGCCACCGGCGATTGCCGCGCCGTCAGGGGCGTGGCTGCCGTCACCCCAGAGCCAGCGCACCCGCATCCCCGCTGGCAGCGGCGGATCGCCGGCCTGCGCGAGCCAGACGGGAGTCGCAGAGGATTCGCTCTCGAGGCGAGAGCGCAATCGCAGGAGATCCTGTCCCCAGTCGAGGTTGCTGTCGGCGAGAAATCGGTGGCCGTTTCGCCAGCCGCCGGCCGCTTCATTGAAGTAGCCGATCCAGTTGGGCGCGGAGATCAAGGTGCCGGCGATCAGCCAGGCGAGTGCCAAGGTGACGGCGACCGACAGCCTCCGGCGCCAGGGAGCCGGAAAGCTGGAAGGTGCCAGTCCGCCAGCGGCGATCGCCATCATCGCGGTGACCGGCAGCAGATGGCGATAACCTAGGTTGAGCCCGCTCCGGGCGAGAGTCAGGAAGTAGGTCGCCGCGAAGACGCCGAGACCGGTGGCGAGAGGGGTCCAACTCTTCGGATTTCGCAGCAGCTTGGCGCTTGCGAGGATCAGGCTGCCGAGAAAGAGAAACAGTGTGGGAAGCGGTGTCTTGGTCGCAAACGCCCAGGGAAAGTAGGCGGCAAAGCCGCTGCTCGAATACTCGCCACGAAGGTAAGCGGCACGGTATCCGGAACTCTTGCCGACGTAGGCGAATCCGTAGAGATAGGCCTCGGGAAGCAGGTGGAGCGCGCGCGCACCTCGCAGCAGCGGAACAGCCAGGCCCGCGCGGTCGGAGGAGGTCCTGGGATCGTGCAGCAGGGTGTTCCAGGCGCCTTCCTGGTCCGCCGGGGCTGGCCTGCCAAAATCGCGCAGAACAATCATGTGAACGCCAGGTGCAGCCTCGGGCTTGCTCGCGGAAAAGCGAAATCCGTAGGCCGCCCAGATCGCCAGGATGGAGGAAACAGCGAGAACTCCGCTGGCTACAGCGAACGTGCGCATTACCGACCGCGGGCCTTGGCTCCAGCGCGCGACGGTCGCCATCGCGAGAAGTGCCGGAACGACGATCGGCCAAGAGAGCTTGACGAGGGTGAGGGCGGCGAAGCTGGTTCCGAGCAGTGTCAACCGAAACGGCGACGGACGCTCGAGCCAACGATGGGCGAAGGCGAGAACGAGTACCACCGCAAGTGCGAAGGGCACATCGATGGTCGCTAGATGCCCATGGGCCAGCCAAGACGGGTCGAAGGTGACGATCGTTGCCGCCAGCAGGGCGCCGGAAGTGCCGTGCAGCTCTCGTGATACCCAGGCGACTGCGGCGAGGAGGCCGAGGAGAAAGGCAATGGCAACGACGCGACTGGCCCGAATGAGGTGTTCGCCATCGTTCCATTGCTCGAAGAACTCTCTCCCCAGGGTGAAGACGTCGCCGGTTCGCCAAGCCTCGGTCTGTTCGGCGGGCCAGTCGACTGTCTGCGCGAGCAGCGGTAGCGCGAGCAGCCAGCGCGCGAGCGGTGGGTGGTCGGGGCTGAGCCGGAAATCGCCCGTGACCAGACTGGCGTAACCTGAGGTGATGTGGGCCGGCTCGTCGACGGTCACGCTGTCGGTGGTCGCGGCACTAAAGGCCAGTCCCGCCGCGCAGGCGAAGAGCAGAGCGACGATCCACGGTGCGACGCGAGCAGGCATGGGCGAATAGACTATCGTCGCTCGTTGCCCGAATGACGAATCCGCCTTCCTCCTCCGCGCCGCGCGTCGGCCGTCGCGCCCATTTTGTCTGGGCGGCGATCTTTCTCCTTCTGATCTCTGCGACGCTCGAGGGCCTGGCGCGGTGGGTCGTGCGTTCAGAGAGTCTTTTGGCGCGGATCTCCTCGCCGTTCGACGAGGCCTCCTGGCGCCTGCGCTGGGTGAATCGGCATCGGGGGGGCGAGGCGCCGTATGCCTTTTCGTTCGACGTCCATCACCCCGTTCGCGGCTGGGCGGTCGCGCCCAGGGTCCGGAACCTAGAGGTCTTCGGCGGCAAACGCCTGAACACCGACTCCAACGGCCTGCGCGGTGCACGCGAAGTGGCGTTCGAGAAGACGCCTGGGACGCTGCGCATCGCCATTTTCGGCGACTCGTTCACCTTCGGCGAGGACGTGAGCGACGACGAGACCTTCGCCCATCAACTCGAGCTCCTCCTGCCCGGAACCGAGGTGCTGAACTTCGGCGTTCACGGCTACGGCCACGACCAGGAGCTGCTCTACCTGCGCGAGGCGCTGCCGCTCTATCACCCGGACGTCGTTCTCATCGGCCACGTGACCGACGACTCGATGCGCAACATGTTGGCTTTCCGCGGCTTCGCCAAGCCCTGGTTCCGGCTGGCCGGTGGCAGCCTCGAGCTCCACGCCACTCCGGTGCCGACACCGGCGGATTTTCTAGCCGCCGAGGTCTGGGGTTCGCGATTTCTCGACCTCCTGAAGATGGCGCGCGAACGCCTTCTCTGGCGCTGGGGCGATCGCATCGGCGAGACCGACCGCCTGACCGACACGATCCTCTCCGCGATCTTCCGCGAGGCCCGGGCCGCCGGCGCGCGCCCCGGGATCGCCCTCTTGCCGGTGTGGGGAGAGTTGGGAGTCGCCTCTCCCGCACCCCTGCCGGGAGAGCAGTTCGTGGCGGCGATCGCGGCCCGGGAGGGGATCCCTTGCCTCGCTCTGCGCCCGCTTTTCGTCGAGCGCGCGCGACTCGGCACCGAGTTCGAGCGCCGTGAGCACTGGCGCCCGCTCGAGCACCGCCTTGCCGCTGCTGGCATCGCCGACTTTCTGCGCCGGGAGGGGCTCGTACCGTGAGTCGTACCGTCGTCACCGGTCTCACGGCAGCGCTGCTCAGCGTGCTCGTGCTCGTCGTCTTTCTTTCGACGGTCAGCCACGGCTGGGCGCCGATCGACGACGGTCTGAACTTCACCCGCAATGAGCACTACCGCGGTCTGGGCTGGGAGAACCTGCGCTGGATGTGGACGACGCGGCTCGCCGGCCACTACATCCCGCTCTCCTGGATGAGTCTCGGCGCCGACTATCTTGTCTCCGACATGAATCCAGCCGGATACCACCGGACGAATGTACTCCTGCACCTGGCGAATGCGCTACTCTTTTTCGCGCTGTCGCTTCGGCTCCTGCGTGCCGATGGGGCTGGCAGTGCGACGCAAACGAACAACGATCCTGCCACCGTCCTCGCCGCCTTCGCGGCCGCAGCGTTCTTCGCCGCTCATCCGCTGCGTGTGGAGTCCGTCGCCTGGATCACCGAACGGCGCGATCTACTGTGCGGATTCTTCGTCCTCATCACTGTCCATGCCTATCTCGTTTTCGTTGCCTCAGTAAGCTCGCGGCGGCGGAGGGCGCTGTTCTGGGCGCTCGCTGCCTTCGCGGCCGCACTGCTGGCGAAGGGGATCGCGATCATCTTGCCGCTGGCGCTCCTCGCCCTCGATGCGGGCCCGCTACGGCGTCTCGACGCTGATCCGCGACGCTGGCGCTTTGGCGAGATGCGCGGCATCCTGGTGGAAAAACTACCCTTCGTTCTGCTCTCGGCCACCTTCGCGATCCTGACGCTGTGGGCGATCGCGCCGGTGATGGCTGCCTCGAAGATCGCTGGTCTGGAGCATCGCTTGCTCGCCGCCGGCTACGGCCTTTCCTTCTATCTGGAAAAGACATTTCTGCCGTTCGCGATTCCGTTCCAGGTGCCGACGACTGACCTGCTCTCCACTGCGACCGACCCGCTGGTGGCCCTGCGCGGAACTGCTTTCGTCGTTCTGCTCAGCCTGACGGTCCACCTCTGGTGGCGCTATCGTCGGCCGCAGCCGGCGCTCGCTCTGCTCGTCTTCACCGCGTTTGTTCTGCCGGTGAGCGGACTCTTCCAGGCGGGGCCGCAGCTCGCGGCGCACCGGTACACCTATCTTTCCTGTTTGCCGCTCGCGCTGCTGGTCGGCGGTGTCGTCATGCGGGCCTGGCGCTCGCGCTGGCCGGCAGCTCGGGCCGGAAGCGTGATCGCCGTCTGCGGACTCACTGTTCTCCTGGCGCAGTCGGCGCGGGCCAAAGTCGAGCTCTGGCGCGACGATGTCAGCTTCTGTCGCGCCGCGGTTCGTGACGCTCCCAGGGCGTGGGCTCCTGTCGGAGCCCTCGCCCGGGCGCACATCGTACGCGGAGAGGAGCCGGAGGCGCTGGCTGTGCTGCGGGAGGGGCGGCGCCGCTTCCCCGAAGCCCTGGCGCTCCCGTACCTCGAGGCGCTGCTGCTCGCGTCCAGCTCGAACGACGAAGTCCGTGACGGCGAGGCCGCCTTCCACCTCGCACAAGAGGTGGCTCGCCGCACGAGCTTTCAGGACCCCGCAGCTCTCCTTGCTCTTGCCGCAGCGACGGCGGACAGCGGCGACGGCGCCTCGGCGAAGAGGCTCCTCGAGTCGGCGCTCGAGTTGTCCCGCGCCGGACGCAAGCCGGACCTGGTTCCGGCGCTGGAAGAGGCCGTGCGCCAACTCGCGCGCAGCGGGCTCGTACGGCTGACTCCGCGGGACTGGGAGCGCCTTGTCCTTTGAGAGTCTTGCGGGAATCGATTGTCCAGGGCCGAGGGGAGCTTGGCGATAGACTGGAACTTCACGAGTTGGGAGCCTTCGAATGGGACCGAGCTTCAGGAAGAGTTGTGTCGCGCTGGCCAGTGTCGGTCTACTGGCTGCCTGCCGGAGCGCTCCGGAGCCCGACGCTGCGGCATCGCCTGACCCGGAGGCGATCGTCGCCCGTTTCTCCGGCGGCGAGATCCGGCGCTCGGAGATCGCTGCGGCCGTCGCTCGTCGCCTGGCCTCCGTTCCCGGGCCGGTGGCCCCGGAGACCCGGCGCCTGATCGTCCGCAAGGTCGTGGAGCGCCGGGTGCGGATCACGGCCCTGCGCGCCGAAGTGAAGGCGAAGGGCTATCAGGAGTTACCCGAGGCCCGATATCGGGCGCGGGCCGCCGAGGAACGTCTGCTGGCGGCCGATCTGCTGGCGGGCGAGCTGACGGATGCGCGAGCCGCGGATACCCTGGTCGCCGCCGCCGTCGAGCGCCGCCTCCAGAGCCTGCGCCCGGAAGAGGCGCGCAAGTTCAGCCATATCTTCCTCCGCGCGCGGCAGGAAGATTCTGCGGCGCGCACGAAAGCCAGTGCAACCATGGCAGATATCCTCGCGGCGCTCGCCAGCGGCACCGGCTTCAACGCCCTCGCCGAACGCCACTCCGATTCCGCAATGGCGCGTGGTGGCGGCCGCATCGAGTGGACCTTGAGGAAGAACTTGCAGCCTGCGGCAGCGGCGGCGATCTTCGAGCTGCGCGAGGGTGCGGTGAGCCCGGTCGTCGAAACCCCGGACGGACTGCACCTTTTCCGGCTGGACGGCATCCGTTCGGGTAGCCTGATCGATGTCGAAGCGACCCGGCGTGCGGTCCGCAAGGAGCTGGATGCGGAGACGGTCGTGGTGGCGGAGCGCGCCTTGCGCCAGCGCGAACTGGATGGCGCCGGAGTCGAGTTCGCCCCGCCGCGCCAGCTCGAGCGGCTGCCGGAGAAGAGCGATGCCTGGGTCGCCCGCTGGCAGGGCGGCGAAGTCCGGGCGTCCGAGCTCCTTGCCGTGACCCTGCCGGCGAGCGCCGGCGCCGCGCCGCGCGACGCTGTGCTCCGCGAGCTCATCGAGAATCGACTCCTCACGGCGCGGAGGAGGCAAGTGCCAATCTCCCCGGAGCTCGAAGCGCGGGTTGCCGAAGGGCGCGAGGAGGCGCTTCTCGAGTCCTACCGCTTGTCCCTGGTCGCCAGCATCGACTCCGAGCCCACGGCGGAGGAGATCGCGCAGTTCTATCGCGAGAACGTCGAGGGCGCCCTCTTTCTGCGCGACTATCATGTCGATCTGCTCTTCTTTCCCCAGACCGGCGAAAGCGTCGCTGGGCCCTATGCCGCAGCCGAGGAGGTGGTCGCGAAGCTGCGCGATGGCACGCCTTTCGAGGCTGTGCTCGACCTGCAGCTGACTCCGGACGCCCGCGTTTGCCGGGATGCCCATCCGATCCACCTCGAGGAGCTGGGCAAGAGCTTCTTGCGTCTGCGCAAGGCGCTGCTGAACCTCGAAGTTGGTGGCGTTTCGCCGGCGCTGTATTTCGATGGTCCCCGGAGCGTCATCGTTCCAGGGAAGTGCCTGCTCGAAGGCCGGGGCGTCGCTTTCGTGCATCTGCGGGAGGTCGGAGCCCTGCCGTTCGAGAGCGCCCGCGAGATCGTTCGAGCGCAGGTCGCGGCCCAGAAGGAAAGGGCGGGAATCGACGCCATCCAGGCCCGCCTGGTCACCGAGTCCGGGCTCGAGATCCTCCTGCCCGAGGGCTGAAAGAGCGCACCCGGGATGACCCTTCTGCCGCCGCTCGTGATCGCGGTGCTTTCGGCTGCCGTTCTGCTCCTGCTGCTCGCGCACCGCAAGGTCAATCTCGGCGGTGCAGCGACGCTCGCATTCCTCCTTTCGGCGGCGATCTACGGCTGGGTGCGTTCGTTCGCGATCCAGTTGCTGAGCGAGGCACGGCTGGGGGATGTCCCCTACCGTATCGAGCGGCCACTCGCAGCGCTTGCCGGAGTTCCCCTGCAGGAACTCCTGGGCTGGGCCACCGCCGTCGGACTGTCGAGCTACCTCGCCGACCGGCTGCTGCGCCGCTGCGGCGGGTCGGCGGACGCCTGGAGCACCGCGTTGGCCGCCGGGACGTTCATGGCTGCGGTCTGTCTGGCGGTGGAGACGGCGGCGGTGAGCGCGGGCTGGTGGTCGTGGAGCCTGGGGCATTCGGCCACGGGAGCGCTGCGCTTCCCGGGAGTCGCGCTCGTCGACTGGGGATTTGTCGCCCTCGACTTCCTGCTCCCGTTCGAGCTCTGGCGCCGCCGGGCGCCGCTCACTCATCGGATGGCGGGCCTCCTGATCTTCCCGATTCACCTTGCTGGCCACGCGCTGACTGCGCCGCTCTCGGCTCGGGTGCCGCTCTCGGGTTTCGACCTCGTGCACTGCGGGCTGGTCGCTGTCGTCGCCGCGGCGGCGCTGCGGTCCAACGACCAGAGCCCCTGGCCGCCGAGGGCCGACGAGCGCTGGCGGATCGCGCCCCTGCTTGCCGCTGGTGTGCTGCTAGCGACGACGTCGGCGCAGCTGCTCCTCCTCGGAGAGGGGCGGCTCCTGTGGGCCGGAGCGCCCCTCGCGCTCGCCGCTGTTGGCGCCTATGCGGTCCGGGTCGAGGCCCTGCCCGGAGCCCGTCTGCGCGGCTCGACCGCACTCGCGATCGGCCTGTTCTTCGCGCTCTTGGCCGCCGGTCTCCTTGTCCGCCTGCCCACGGCCATCCGGGCGCGGGACTTCGAACGCAATCTCAACTGGGCAGTAGCGGCTCTCGCGGCGGGCGACTCTTCAGCCGCCCGGTTGAGCCTGCTCGAAGCGCTCCGCCTCCGCCCGGCTCACCCGGATGCCTCGTGGCTCCTCGGCTGGATCGAGATGCAGGCCGGGCGTCCCGCCGAGGCGCGCCGGCATCTCGAAGTCGCGGTGGCCCTGCGGCCGGCCTCCGTCGAAGCGGTGCGCTACCTCGCTCTGCTGGAGATTCAGCAGGGACGCGGCGCCGCAGCTCTGGAATTGTTGAAAAAGCGTCGAGCTCGCCACCGCGGGACGCCCGATCTGGCCTACCTCGGCTGGGTGGCGGCCGGCGGCACGGTGCGGGAGGGACCGGCCCCGGCGACGATTCTCGCCACGGCGAGCGCGCCGCAGCTGCGTGAGCTTTTCGCTCTGGCGCTTACCCTCGGCGATCGACCGACCCAGGAGGCCTGCCGCACTCTCGACCTCGAGCGGGCTGCCGGCGCGAAGCTGGTGCCGTCACCTCGCTAGTCTCAGGGAGTCGAACCGAGGTCGGCGACCGCGGCCTCCGCCGCGCGAACAACCTCCTCGGGTGCCTCGTCGTCCGCGAGGATGCGGTCGAGTTCGCGCGCCGCCTCGATTGGGCGCCGAGCGCGGAGGAGGTAGGTGGCGAAGCTGAGTCGCAGCCAGTGGGAGCGCGGCGCCACAGCTAGTCCACGTTGCCACTCGACCTCGGCTGCCGCAGGATCTCCGGCGGCGAACAGTGCCTCGGCCAACAGGCGGCTGGCGCCGCCATCGCTGCGCACGAGCTTGGCCAGCCTCCGGGCGCGCTCGATGGCGGTGGGCAGGTCGCCGCGCTCACGCGCGAGCTTGACGAGCTGGGCGAGCGCGGTCACCGACTCCGGGTCGAGGGTGGCGAGGCGGGCATAGGCCTGCTCCGCCGCCGCCTGCCGGCCCTGCAGGAGGGCAATGCGGCCGAGACCCTCGAGCGCCGCCAGAGGTGGCGGATCTTGGTCCGCAAAGGCACGAAAGGCTGCCTCGGCCTCGGCGAGGCGACCTTCGGCGAGGAGCTGATTGGCACGGTCGAGGCCGGCGAGGAATCCGATCGCATCCTTGGGGTCGGCGCCCCGGGAAGTCCGGCCAGTGGAGCCCTGGAGATAGCCCAGGGCCGCGAGACGAGCCTGCTCTTCCACTCCCGGTTCGGTCGTGCCGCGTTTTTCGAGCACTCGACGCAAGGCGCCGGCGACACGGCGCGCCGCACGTTCGAGATCGGTGGCTGCGGCAGGTTCGCTCGGCAAGCGATCGGAGAGCTCGCGCGGGTCGTCGGCGAGTCGATAGAGCTCGGGGCGGGGTGCCAGGATGAACTTCCAGGGTCCTTCGCGGATGGCCACGAGGCTCGCCCAGCCGAGCCGGCGGTGCGGAGTTTCGGAGATCGCCGCCAGCTTGCGGTCCGGTGGCTGCTGCCGTGCGAAGAGATCGATGCCGTCGAGCCCGGCTTGCGGCTCGAGGCCGGCGAGCGCGAGAACGGTCGGCGCGACGTCCGCGAGGGTCGCTGCCTCCTTGCGCACCGAGCCTGCGCCTGGAGTTCCGGGCAGACGGAAGAGGAGGGGGACCCGCAGAGTGGAGTCGTAGAGCAAGACACCATGCGTCGCCTCTCCATGCTCGCCGAGACTCTCACCGTGGTCCGAAAGCAGTATGACCAGGGTCTGGTCGGCGACCCCGGAATCCTCGAGGGCAGCCAGGATGCGCGCGATCTGGGTGTCGACGAAAGCAACCTCGCCGTCGTAGAGACGCCCCTCGTACAGCGCCTGAAACGCCGGCGGCGGCTCATAGGGGGCGTGCGGATCGTAGAGGTGCAGCCAGAGGAAGAATGGGTGGCTGCGCGCTTTTCGCAGCCAGGCGAGGGCTCGACCGACGCGCTCGTCCGCCGGGGCGGTGGCGTGGAAGGCCTGGTCGAGGGCGGCGTCGGCCGCCGGGCCATCGTCATAGCGGGCGAAGCCGCGGTCGAGGCCGAAGCTGCGATGGAGCACGAAGGCGGCGACGAAGGCAGCGGTGTCGTAGTCGGCGGCGGAGAAGCGCTCGGCGAGGGTCGCCGCGGGCGGCGTTCGCAGCGTCATTCCATTGTCCACCACGCCGTGATGCCAGGGCTCGACGCCGGTGTGGATCGTCCAGTGGGCGGGCAGGGTCAGCGGGACTGGAGAAAAGGCGTTCTCGAAGCGGACGCCCTCGGCCGCCAGTTGGTCGATCGCGGGGGTCTCGACGGCCTGGGCGCCGTAGCAGCCGAGGTGATCGGCACGCAGCGTATCGATCGAGACGAGCAGGACGTTGATCGGAGTGGGGGCGCTGGGCGTTCCGGGGGAGCAGCTGGCGACGAGCGCGGCGACGAGGGTGGTGCCGAGACGAAGCAAGTTTCTTGAACTCACCGGGCAAGGGAAAAGGCCCCTGGCACGAAGTGCCGGAGGCCCTTTCTGAAACAAGAGCTCGATGCGCCGCGCAGGGCGCCGCGGGCTCAATTGACGTCGAAGCTCATGAGCTCGACCGGCAACGGCGGGGCACCGTCGAGAGTGAGCGACCAGGCGTTGAGGGTTCCGGTGCAGATCGACGAGTCGTCGGCCACGTTGAGGGTCCAGACGCCGCCGGAAAGCGAACCGTCGAAGGCGTCCATCGAGCCGGCACCCGGTGACTGGAAGGATCCGGTGAACGGCGCGCCGGCGATTCCGGCGCAGGGGAAGGCGGCGGCATCTTCGTCGATGACGGTGTCGGTGAAGTTGTCCGCGCTGCCGCCGCAGTTGGCGAGCAGGGCCTGGGCGGCGACGCTCGGGCTCGTCAGCGTCAGGCCGATGTCGCTGTCCCAGGTGTGCGTGATGTTGACCGTCAGGTTGGCGTCGGTGATCGTGCCGTTGACGCTGAAGTTCAGCGTGCTGTTGGTGCTGCCGTTGTCCGTGATGGCGAGCGGCACGTTGGTGCTCGACTCGGTGACCGCGGCGTAGAGCTGGGCGGCGCCGAAAGCGAGGACGGTGAGACAAAGGACAGCGAGAAGCAGGTTGCGGGTCTTCATGATTTTCAGGCTCCAGAGAATCTCGAGTTGTGTGGAAAGTGTCGTGGGCCGACGCGGCGCACGGCGGGAACGTCACGAATCAGGCCGTGACGGGCTCCGCCGGGGGGCCGCGCGGCGAGACGGCGCCGCCGGGCTCGAGCTTCGGGAGGGGGGCCATCGCCGGTGCGGCCAGTGTGGCCGCGGCGACGATTGGATAGAGCGAGGAATTCGCGGCGGCCGCTGGCGCCGTCGGCGCCAGACGGCTCGCCTGCAGGACGGTCGGGCGGGCGGAGAGCGCCTCAGAGTGCGCCGCGCGCGCCTTCTGTGGCGCCGGATCCACCTCGGCGACCGACCGGCGGACGCCGAGCAGGACCGCGTGCCCGGAGAGGTCGATCGCTTCGATAGCAGCCGCGATCGGCGCCGGCTCGTCGAGAGCGAGCGAAAGCTCGGTCGAGTAGGCGGTCAGCCCACCTGCGAGCGGCGTTCCGGCGGCCGGTGCCACCCACCAGCGGGCGGCGAGATGTCCCGGCAGGCCGTTGGCGGCGACCAGAGTGAGACGATAGCCCGAGAGGTCGCGCCCTTCGCGGACGACCCAGTGCAACTGAACCTTGTGACTGCCGGCGGCTTCGGTCAGGCCGAGAGCCTCGGCGAACGACAGCGCAGCGCTCTGAGCGCGAAGCTCGGGCGGCAGTTCGGCGGCCTGGTCGGCCGGGATCAGGGCGTAGCGCTGAACTGCGGGCGCCGCACCGGCGGGGGCGGGCCCTGTCGCAGCGCTGACGGAAGCGCTCGCGGACGCCAGCAGGAGGACGAGCGCGACGCTCAGCCCGACCTTCGGCGATAAGAGATTCCGGTTCATGGAACTGGCCAGTGAGCCTATCCCAGGAGGCGGGCCGGAGGCCATCCCCGGCGAAACCTACTCGTAGCGCAGGGCGTCGATCGGGTCGAGCTTTGCCGCGCGGTAGGCGGGGAAGATCCCGAACACCAGGCCGACGCTCATCGACACGCCCAGGCCGACCGCGATCGACCAGAACGGGGCGGCGGCGGCGAGGGGCGAGAAGGTCCGCACCAGCAGGGCGATGCCGAGGCCGACGGCGACGCCGATCACGCCGCCGACGGCCGAGAGGGTCACCGCCTCGATCAGGAACTGGGTGAGGATGTCCTGGCGGATGGCGCCCAGGGCCTTGCGCAGGCCGATCTCCCTGGTGCGCTCGGTGACCGAAACCAACATGATGTTCATCACCCCGACGCCGCCGACGAGGAGCGAGATCGAGGCGATGAGGAGCATGGTGAGCGCGACGCCGCCGGTGACCGCCTGAAAGTTCCCGATCAGCTTGTCGGGAGTCATGATGCCGAAGTCGTTCGGCTTGTTGAACGGCACGCCGCGGCGCAGGCGCAGGACGTTGGTACCCTCCTCGATCGCCTCCTGCACCAGCAGCGGGTTCTTCGGGACGGTGGCGATATTGACCCCGAACTCGTCCTTGACCCAGGGGAAAGCCTGGTCGAAGGTCGTGATCGGCAGGAAGACGTGGGCGTCGGTGGACTCGAACATGGTCGAGCCCTGCGCCTCCATGACGCCGATGACCTCGTAGCGGCGACCGCCGAACAGCACCCACTTGCCGATCGGGTCGACGAACGGAAAGATGGCGTCGGCGATGTCGAAGCCGATGACGATGACGTTGGCCGATCGCCGGACATCGGTGTCGTTGATGAAGCGGCCCTCGCCGGTCTGTTTCGAGTTGGCGTCGAGATAGTCGTCGATGACGCCGACGATGGTGTCGGGGGTCGCCTCTTCGCCGCCGAAGTTGACAGTCGGAGCCGCGCCATTGCCGTTGCCCGCGAACCAGTAGCGCTCCGGCGAGACCGAACGCAGCGACGGGCATTGCGCCTTGAGCGCCAGCGCGTCCTCGTAGGTCAGCACCTTGCGCTTGCGCATCTCCGGGTCGCGGCCACCGCCCCCCGGGCCAAACTGCGGGTCGAAGCGCTGGAACTGCACGAGCGTGGCGCCGAACGACTCGAAGCTCGCGGTGACGCTGTTGTTGAAGCCGGCGATCAGGGACACCATGGCGATCACCGTCGAAACGCCGATGACGATGCCGAGGACGGTCAGCGCGGCGCGCAGTTTGTGGGCGAAGATCGCGGTTTTGGCGAAGCGGACGTTCTCGAAGAAGCCGCGTCGCAGGGCGCTGAAGAAGGCCTTACTCATAGCGCAGCGCCTCGATCGGCGTGAGGTTCGCCGCTTTCCGGGCGGGGAAATAGCCGGCGAAGAAACCGGTGACGACCGACAGCAGCAGGCCGACGACCACCAGCCCCGGGGTGACCTTGGTGGGCAGCGGGAAAGCGTGCGAGAGGATGAAGGAGATGAGCATTCCCAAGGCGACACCGGCGAGGCCGCCGCCCAGCGAGAGCATCACCGCCTCGGCCAGGAACTGCCGGCGGATGTCTTTCTTCCGCGCGCCAAGCGCGCGCCGGATGCCGATCTCGCGCGTGCGCTCGATGACCGAGACCAGCATGATGTTGGCGATGACGATGCCGCCGACGACGAGTGAGATGCCGGAGATGAAGATCACCAGAGCGAAGGCGCCGGCGGATATCTGCCGCCAGACAGCTTCTACGGCGCCGGCCGAGATCAGGCCGAACGGGTCCTTGGCGCCGAATGCGGTATGGCGCCGGGCGCGAAGAATCCCGCGCACTTCGTCCTGGGCCTTCTCGAGGCCCGGCATTCCCTCCGCCGGACGAACGAAGAGGGTGAGGCTGCGGCGCGTTCCGAACTGCTTGCGGAAGGTGCCGAGCGGCACGTAGACCTGCTTGTCCTGGTTGCGGCCGAGGACCGCGCCCTGCTTGCGCAGCAGGCCGATCACCTTGAACGGACTGCCCTCGATCCAGACCAGCCGCCCGACCGGATCGAGCTGGCCGAAGAGCTCGGTGCGAACGTCGGAACCGATCACCACCATCGGCGCGGCGTGATCGACCTCGGAGTCGACGAAGAACCGCCCGGCCTCGAGGTCGAGATTCGACAGCACCGCCATGTTGGCGGTCGTGCCGCTGACCTGGACATCCTCGAGCTTTTCGCCCTCACGCTTGACGGTCTGGTTGGAGCGCGCCGAGACCCCGATGTCGCCGCAGGCGGAGCACAGGCGCTCGACGGCGCGGGCGTCGTCGACGTTGATGCGTTTGCGCTTCAACGCCTCGAGGAACTCCTCGCGGCTGGTGATGATGCCGAACTGGGTGACCACGAAGACGTC
>JBDTQT010000057.1:0-17697 GCA_039932055.1 Thermoanaerobaculia bacterium | reverse complement strand
ACGTTGTTCGCCGCATCGGACTTTCGCTGGGTGCCGATCTCTGCTGGCCGATCTGTTACGAAGAGATCCTGAAGAATCTCAAGCTCGCCTTGCCGATCGGCGGCGACACCGTCCGTTTCGAGGTCGAGCGGGTCTCGATCGAGCCGTTCGACCTCAAGCAGCCGGTCGAGTACGACGTGCTCCTCGATCGCGTCACGCACTGGTACCACACTTCGCGCGAGTGGATCAAGAAAGCGGTCGTGATGAACGACCTCTACGTGCTCAACAACCCGTGGTCCATTCAGGCAAACGAGAAGCACACTTCTTACGCCGCCATGATGCGGCTCGGCATGCCGGTGCCCGAGACCTGGATGCTTCCGCCCAAGGAGTACGAGCCGACCAACGACCTGCAGGTCACGCTCGAGCGCTACGCCCGGATCTTCAGCCTCAAGTCGGTGGGGGAGAAGGTGGGCTATCCGGCTTTCCTCAAGCCATACGACGGCGGAGCCTGGGTCGGAGTATCGAAGGTCGACAACGCCGACGAGCTCGCCAAGGCCTATGACAGCTCCGGCAGGCGCATCATGCACCTGCAGAAGGCGGTGGCGCCGTTCGATCTGTTCGTGCGCGCTGTCGGCGTCGGCCCGCAGGTCCACCTGATGAAGTACGACGCGGGCGCCCCGCTCCACGACCGCTACAAGGTCGCCTTCGACTTCGTCAACGCCGAGGAGTGGCAGCACATGGCGAACATGTGCCTGACGATCAACTCGTTCTTCGGGTGGGATTTCAACAGTTGCGAGGCGCTGCGTCAGGACGGCGTCTTCTACCCGATCGATTTCGCCAACGCCTGTCCCGACTCCCAGGTCACCTCGCTCCACTTCCACTTCCCCTGGCTGGTGAAGGCCAAGCTCAAGTGGTCGTTGTTCGTCGCGGCGACGCGGCGCAAGATGCGCAAGAACCTCGACTGGGAGCCGTTCTTCGAGATCGCTTCCTCCGGTGCGACGTTCAAGGAGAAGCTGCCACTCTACGCTCGCCTCGCGCACCAGCGCTTCGAGAGCGACCGTTTCGCCGAGTTCTGTGCCGAGCAACTGCCGCATCTCGACGAGGTCGCCTGGGAGTTCTTCGGCACGGAGGTCGCCAAGGAGGCGGTGCGCAAGAAGGTCGCGGCGCTCTTCCCGGCGCACGAGATCGAGGAGTTCACCGAGCATTTCTGGGGCCTGGTGCAGTTCTGGCGAAAGACGGAGTCCGGGTATCTCGCAAAGCCGGCCGGTCCCTCGCCGGCGTGATCGCCAAGCGCTCCGAAGTCTGGCGCTCGAGCTATCTGGCCCAGGAGGTCGCGGTGGCCCGCTGGGGCGAGAGCGGGCGGCCGGTGCTGCTCTTTCCGACCGCCGGCGGCGACGCCGAGGAGATCGAGCGCTTCAAGATGATCCTGGCGCTCGCACCGCTGGTGCGCGCGGGCAGGATCCAGGTCTTCTCCTGCGACAGCGTTCCTGGCCAGTGCTGGGTCTCGGACGCCTATCCGGCCAGCCATTGCGCCTGGGTGCAGAATCGATTCGACGAATTTCTGTACCATGAGCTCGCGCCCTACATGCGCCACCTCTCGGGGGACAACGCGGAGGTCGTCACCGCCGGCGCGTCGCTCGGCGCCTTCTACGCTCTGGCCGCGGTCTGCCGGCACCCCGACGTCTTCAGCCACGCGGTCTGCATGTCGGGCAAGTACGATCTCGAGGAGATGCTCGACGGCGAACCGATGACGCTGGACTTCTACTACTCGTCGCCGATCCACTTTCTGCCGGGTCTGGCGGATCCGCAGCATCTCGCGCGGCTGCGCCGGTGCTTCGTACACCTGGTGACCGGGCAGGGCGCCTGGGAGCGTCCGCACTACGCGCAGCAGGTCGCCGGCGTCCTCGGCGAACGTGGGGTACCGCACCGGATCGACGACTGGGGACCCCGTTGGGATCACGACTGGCCCTCCTGGCGGCGCGTCCTGCCGCACTACCTCGAGCAGATCTCGCGGTGAGCGAGGCGTCCGGGGGCAACGCCGCGGTGGCCGCGGGTTGGCCGGTGGCGCTCGCGGTGCCGCTCGCCTGGGGTGAGATGGACGCCTACGGGCACGTCAACAATGCGGTCTACTTTCGCTGGTTCGAGAGCGCCCGGATGGAGTACTTCCGGCGCCTCGGCTGGCCCGAGCTGCAGGCGGGCACCGGAATCGGCCCGATCCTGCACTCGACCCAGGCGCGCTTCCGTGCAGCGCTCGCCTGGCCCGACACGGTGACGGTTGCGACGCGCGTCACCGACGTCCGCGCGGACCGCTTCACCATGCACTATGAGGTTCGCAGCGCCACCCTCGGCCGCGTGGCAGCCGAAGGCAGCGGTCTGATCGTCGCCTTCGACTACCGGAGTCTCGCCAAGGCCAAGCTGCCGCAGGTCATCGTCGAACGAATCGCCGCCCTCGAGCGCGGCTGACCGGAAAGATCCGGGCGACGCATGCGTCGCCCCTACCTCAGGGAGCCGTTGCGCTCCAGGCGGAGAAGTCGTCCGACTCGAAGCCGTCGACGAAGATCGTGTTGTCGCCCCAGAAAGATACCGTTGCGGGCGAGCCCGGCTTGAACAGGGTCAGGGTGTGGGCGATCGGTAGCGCCGAGTCGGCGTCGAACCAGAAGTTGAACAGCGTCGCGAAGCGCAGTGCGTTGGCGTTCGGGTCGGTGGCGAAGGCGACCCCGGTCCACGAGACGACCCCCGACAGGCTGTCGGTGCTGGACACCCAGTCGGTCGTGGCGTAGATCTCGCTTGAATGGGGATCGATATCCTTGAAGCCGACGTTGGCAAGCGGCGTGCCGCTGGGGAACTGAATGGAGAGCGCCCGCGCCGCACGATCCGAGTTCATGTTGCGGATCGCGTACTCGTAGTGCCAGGTGTCGACATCGATCTGCGAGATACGCCGGGCGACCTGAAAGCGCTCGACCGGACTGCTCCCCGGGACGTCGACCCAGATCAACTCGACTGCGGGGTCCGCGACCGGCCAAGCCTCGAGGGCGGTCTTCTCGCGGACCGTCGCTCCGGAAAGCGAAAGGTTGAAGTTCGGTGCACCGCCGACCGTCATGAGGCGATACGAGGCGTTGTTGAAGGCGTTGCCGGCGAAGCCGTCGTCGCCGGCGATGTACTGCCCTTCCATGTAATAGGTCGCGCCGGAGTTCAGGGTGGGGTCGAGGTCGGTCTCCGGCACCTGAATGCGCTGGTCGATGACGCTCGGGTGCGCGATGTTGACGTAGGGCATCGGGAAGTCGCCGGTGGTGGGGTTGACGGCCGAGCGCTGACCGAGCCGGCAGCTTCCCGAGTCGCAAGTGCCGGGGTTGCCGCTGCCGCCGTTGAGGCCGGAGCCGTAGGTGTCGGTGCAACCGACGCCGAGCTGGTCGCCGCCGCCGGGCGGAGTCGTGCAAGAGGTGGCGCTGCAGGCGCCGTTCGGCGAGTTGGTGGAGAGCCACCCGTGCTTGAGCCAGCTCATGCCGACCTGCGAGAAGCGACCGTCCTTGAGCTTGTACATGTTTTGCGCGATGACTGGATGGTCGTTGGCCTGCAACGTGCCGCCAAGGCAGGTCCCGGCATCGCACCAGGCGATGGGGGCGGTGCCGACGTTGCACGATGTCGTGCCGACCGAGTAGGCGCGGATGCCACCCACGGCGCCCCAGTTCGTCGTGTCGCTGGATGTGCCGCCGACGTAGATGATCGTCACGTCGGGGCCAGAGCTGGCCTCCGAGCGCACGGCCTCCGCCCGAAGGGCCGCGGGCAGCGTGGCGCCGGCCAGGAGGGTCAGGCCCGCGACGGTGGACAAGAAGCGGCGTGGACGAATCGGGTGTATCGGCATGGAAATTTTCCTTCCTCGGAAGTCTGCAAAGTCGTTCACGGCTGCGAAGCGGACCAGGCGGTCAGGTCATGAGTCTCGAAGCCGTCGGCGAAGAACGGAAACGAGAAGTCGATGAAGGTCGGTGAGCCGGGCTTGAAGAAGGTCAGCCGGTGGATTGCTGCATCCGGCGAATCGGCATCGAACCAGAAGTTGAAGAGCGTCGCCCAGCGCAGAGCGTTGGCGTTGGCGTTGGTTGCGAAGTCCTCCGAAAACCAGGAGATCACCGAGTTGGGGACGTTGACGTTGGTGGTCCAGTCGACGGTGGAGTAGGGCTCACCCGAGTGATGCTCGATGTCTTTGAAGCCAGGGTTGGTGATCGTCGTGCCGTCGGCGAAGTCGACGGCGAAGAACTGCCCCGAGCGGTCCGAGTTCATGTTGCGTATGGCGTACTCGAAGTGCCAAAGCCCCGGCGACGGATTGGTGACCTTGCGCGCCACCTCGAACCGTTCGACGATCGCCCCGGGAAGGTCGACGTTGACCCATTCGACGTCGAGGTCGGTCGCCTTCCAGGCACGCAGCGCCGTCTTCTCGCGGGTCGTCGCGGCGGCGAAAGTGAGGTTGTAGGGTGACGTCGCCAGCACCGTCACCGCGCGATAGGAGGCGTTGTTGAGGCCGTTGCCGGCAACAGCGTCGTTGTCGGCGATGTACTGCGCTTCGACCCAGTAGAGCGCCCCGGGGTTCACGGCGGCGTCCAGGTCGACTTCGGCGACCTTGATACGCTGGTCGGAGATTTCGCTCGTGGGGACCACGCTGTAAGGGAATGGGAAGACGCCCGTCGTGGCGTTGACCTCGGAGCGCTCGCCCATCGGCCGGCTGCCGTTCAACCCGGCGCCGTAGGTGTCGGTGCAGCCGACTCCCAGCTGGCTTCCTCCGAGCGGGTGGTCCGAGCAGCTTGGGTGCCCGGTCTGGCAGGCGCTGTTGGTGCTGTTGGTCGACAGGAAGCCGTGCTTCAGCCAGCTCATGCCGATCTGCGAGAAGCGCCCATCTTTGAGACGATAGAGCCCCTGCGCGATCACCGGATGCTGCGCGCTAGTCAACGTGCCACAAGAGGCTTCGTCGCACCAGTTCACCGGCTGATCGCCGACGTTGCATGAGTTCGTGCCGACGGAGAAGCCGCGGATTCCGCCCGACGCGCCGTAGTTCTGCGTGTCGGTCAGGTTGATGATCGTGACATCCGGTCCGGAGGTCGGCGACTGCGCCCCTGCGGGATGCGCCGCGAACAAGGTGATCAGGAGGGCCAGGGCTGCGGTAACCGTCGCGGCGGCAGCGCGAGCCGCGGTAGCTCTCGGGTTAGCGGGTTCCAGCAAGGTATTCGACGGCATCAACATCTCCTGGGTCACTGAGTTCTGGACTCGTCCGCCAGAGCCTTGGCGAGCGCACTCGCCGCCGGGTGGCCGGGTTGAAGCTTCAGTGCCGCCGCGAGCTCGGCTCGCGCCGCTTCCGTTCTGCCCATGGCGATCCAGGTCTGCGCCAGCAGCACGTGGAGGTCGGCGTCCTGCGGCTGGGCGGCGATCGCCTGCTGATAGGTCGCCGCAGCCTCTCCCAGGTGGCCGGACTGTGCCAGCATCCCGGCGAGATTCTCGCGGGCCTCGCGGTGAGCGGGCTCGAGGATCAGCGCTCGCCGGAACTTCTCGATGGCGCGCTCGGGGTTTCCCTGAATAGCGAGGATGATCCCCCAATTATATGCCAGCAGGGCCGAGGTGGGAAATTGAACTGTTCCGCGCTCGAAAACGGCCCCGGCGGCGGTCAGGGCCTGCGGCGAGCCGAACTTCGCCAGCAGGATGCCAATTCCGGCATAGCCCTCGAACCGTCCCGGATCGAGGGCTATGGCGCGCTCTCCAGCGAGCGTCAGGCCACCGAGGTCGCCGTGCCCCGCCGCATCGCGGGCGGTGAGCAGCAGCATCTCGTAGGGCGAGTCGCGGCGCAGAAGGGCGCGGGCGCTCGCGCTGTGGAAGGTGGCCAGATCGCCGCTGAGCCAGGCGCTCCAGGCGCGGCGGGAGTCGAGCCCCCGCCAGCGGAAGAGTCCCCAGCGCTCGACCCGCCCAAAGCGGCCGGCGGCCTCGAGGGCGAAGGCGCGATCCTCCGCGGTCGGCGGAACCGGGTCCTCGGCGATCTGGAGGGCGGCCTGGCGGACGCGCCCGGTCGCGAAGAAGGCGCGCTGCCCGCGGAAGACCTCGGTCTTGAGCCATCCGCTATAGATCCAGAAGAGTCCGAGCAGGCCGACCGCGGCGGCGAATCCCCTGCCGGCCGGACGCAGGCGGCCGTCGCGCTTGAGCGTCCGGTGGCGGAAGGCGAGGTCGCGGCGGGTGACGAGACGGGCAGCGAGGAGAACCAGGAAGGCGAGCACTCCGGCGAGCCCCAGCGACATCAGGAACGGAACCTCGCCGTAGAGCCCGCGGAAAGTGACAACAGCCAGCAGAAAGGCGATCCCGAGAACGACCTCCTCCATCCAGGTGAGAGGGAAACGCCTCTTTCCGCGGGCCGGACCTGGGGTGGAATCGTCGACAGCAAGCCCGGGCGCGGTGCCCCCTCGCGTTGCCGCGAAATGAGGCAGCCGGCCGAAAGAGAAGCTGAGCGCGTCGGTGGGGCAGACGCTGACGCAGTCGCCGCATTTCATGCAGCCGCTGTCGATCACCATCCCGAAATCACGCACCTCTTCGTGGACACGCACGTTCGAGCTGCAGACCGCCGTGCAGTGCCCCGAGCTCTCGCAGTTCTCGTTCACCCGCACGCGCAGCGGCGCGAACTTGTCCGCGATGCCGAAAGCTGCTCCGTAGGGGCAGGCGTAGGTGCAGAAGCCTTTCGCGCCCAGGAAGTAGACCGTGGCGAAACCGCAGGTCAGAAGAGTGAGGATGCCCACGGTCCAGCCCGGGAAGGTGTCCCAGAAGGCTCCGGTGGTGAGCTCGCTGCCGCGCACGGCCAGCGAGTCGCCGAGCCACAGACGGTAGGCCGCCGGCCAGAGAAACATGTAGACGAAGGCGAGGTAGGGGACGACGGCGAGCAGGCGCGAGCGCAACGGCCGCGGCCGGATGCCGAGCTTTCCGAGCAGCCAGCGACAGAGATCCTGGAGCGCGACGAGATGACAGGCCCAGCCGCAGAACCAGCGGCCGAAGAGCGCGGTCACGAGGATCGCGCCGGCGAAGAAGATCAGACCGGCGTTGACGATTCCGGCCTTGGACCAGGCCATCGCCTCCGAAGGCTCGACCGGCGTCATCGTGCGTCCGGCGATCAGCCAGTGCGCGATATGAATCGCGATCGCAACGTGGATGCCGATCAGCACCGCCGCTCGCCAGCGGGAGGTCCGCGAGGGCCGGAGGGTGGGCGAGTGGAGGACTGGCAGGACGGCGCTGCGTTTCACCCCGCCGCCCTCAACCCGCGAGGAGCCGGCGGTAGAGCTCCTCGTAAGGTCGCACCTGGCGCGTCCACGAGAAGTCCTGCGCCATGCCGTTGAGCATGAGGTGCTTCCAGGCCGGGACGTCGCGGTACGCGGTGAGGGCGAAGTCGAGCGCCCAGCGCAGCCCCTCGGGAGTGAAATGGTCGAATGAAAAGCCCGTGCCGGTCCGGGTGACCGGGTTCCACTGCTCGACGGTGTCGGCGAGCCCACCGGTGCGGCGGACGACCGGCGGAGTGCCGTACTTCAGGCTGTACATCTGGTTCAACCCGCAGGGTTCGTAGCGTGACGGCATCAGGAAGATGTCGGACCCGGCCTCGATCCAGTGCGCGAGCTCCTCGCTGTAGCCGCGGAAGTACCAGACCTTCCCCGGAAAGGTGACCTGGAGCCAGGAGAGGAACGACTCGTAGCGCTCTTCGCCGCTGCCGAGCGCGATGAAGCGCAGATCGCGGTGGTAGAGAAACTCCGGCAGCGTGTCGAAGAGCAGGTCGAGGCCCTTCTGCGCGGTCAACCGCGAGACGAGACCGATCACCGGCGCCTGGCGCGGGAACGGCATGCCGATCTTCTCGAGCAGGGCGCGTTTCGTCGACTCCTTGCCATCGAGACGCTCGGCCGAGTACCTGTGCGGGATGTAGGGATCGGCTTCCGGGCTCCACACGCCGTAGTCGACGCCGTTGACGATGCCCACGAGGTGGTCGGCGCGCGCACGCAGCAGCGGATCGAGCCCGAAGCCGTGCTCCGCGGTCTGGATCTCCCGGGCATAAGTGCGGCTCACCGTGGTCAGGACGTCGGCGTACAGAATCCCGGTCTTGAGGAAGCTGATCTTGCCGGCGGCGAGATCTTGCTTGTAGAGCATCTCGGTGTGGCCGGCGAGGCCGAGCTCGTCGAGAACCTGGGTGGAGAAGACGCCCTGGTATCCGAGGTTGTGCAAAGTGAGGGCGGTGCGGGTTTTCGCGAACAGGCGGTCCCAGGCGTAGATCGAGCGCAGATAGATCGGCGCCAGCGCCGTGTGCCAGTCGTGCACATGGACGATGTCGGGCGCCCAACCCATGCGCTGGCAGCTCTCGAGCGCGACCCGGGTCAGCAGGGCGTAGCGCAGATACTCGTCCCATTCGCCGCTGTAGATCGAGTCGTGGTGGTAGAGCGCCGGGCAGTGGACGAAGTAGACGTCGACTGCGCTCTCCGGGAGGCGGGTGGTGAAGACCGAGTAGGTGAACTGGCGTGGTCCGAGATGGATCTCGACGTCGCGCAGGAAATCGACCGCGACGAACGAAAAATCGAGCTTTGCGACGCGGGCGTAGAACGGCAGGAAGAGGCGAACGTCATGGCCCTGCTTGCCGAGCGCGCGTGAAAGACCGGCCGCGACATCGCCCAACCCGCCGGTCTTGGCGAACGGCGTGACTTCCGCGGCGATCTGACAGATCCGGAGTGGCATCGGTGTCGGGCCTTCCTCTCCCTCGAGGGACGATGACGAAGACGGACGCGGCGCTTCGACCGCCGGCGGCAAAGGCGGCATGCGGCGGGTCAGATGATCGTGCCGGGCGCGAGCTCGGCGTTCTTCGGCACCACGATGATACCGCCGCGAATCGAGTAATTCGGCGTCTCCGCCTCTTCGATCTTGTCCTCGTTCAGGAGCTTGCAGCCGTCGCCGATACTGGCGTTGAAGTCGATGATCGAGTTGCGGAGCACGCAGTCACGGCCGATGCCGGTCGGCACGGCGTGGCTCGCGGCCTCGTCGAGCGGTTCGAAGCGGTTGGCGCCCATGATGATCGAGCGCTCGATGGTCGTGCCGGTCTGGACCGTGGCGCGAATGCCGATGATCGAGTCGGCGATCTTCGCGCCGGTGATGATCGAGCCCTCGCAGAGCACCGAGCGGGTCACTGCGCAGCCGTTGATCTTGGTACCCGGAAGGAAGCGGGCGTGGGTGTAGATCGGGTAGTCCGGATTGTAGAGATTGAGCGCCGGGAGCGGCACCGTGAGGTCGATGTTGGCCTGGTGAAAGCTCGGTATCGTCCCGATGTCGGTCCAATATCCGGCGTAGGGGAAGGCGAAGACGCGAATGCGGCCGAGCGAAGCGGGAATGACCTCCTTGCCGAAATCGGTGTAGGGGCTGCCGACGAGCACCTCGCGCAGCACCTCCGGGCGGAAGACATAGATGCCCATGCTGGCGAGGAGCGTCCCCGGCGGCGCCTCGAAGCCGAGCGCGTCGCGGGTCGAAGCGTCGAGAGTGAGGGCGTCGAGCGCCTCCTCGGAGGTCGGTTTCTCGACGAACTCGACGACCCTCCCGGTGCGGTCGAGGCGGAGGATGCCGAAGCCCTTGGCCTCCTCGCGCGTCACCGGCTTCACCGCGATCGTCAAATCCGCCCGGTTGCCACGGTGCGCGAGGACGAACTCGCGCATCTCCATGAGGTAGAGCTGATCACCTGAAAGAATCAGGACCTCGGTCGGATCGTTGTCGTCGATCAACCGGGTGAGGTTCTGGCGCACCGCGTCGGCCGTGCCCTGATACCAGGAGCGGTTGGTCATGTTCTGCTCGGCGGCGAGGAGGTTGACGAAGCCACCGCGAAAGACGTCGAAGCGATAGGACTGGGCGATGTGGCGGTGGAGACTCTCGCTGTTGAACTGGGTCAGGACGTAGACCCGGTCGATGCCGGCGTGCAGGCTGTTGGAGATCGGGATGTCGATCAGCCGAAACTTGCCGCCGACCGGAACGGCCGGCTTGGCCCGATCCCGAGTGAGCGGCGAGAGCCGCGCTCCCTGTCCTCCTCCCAGAATCGCTGTGACCACCCGTTTCATCGCTCGCCCTCCAGCGGCCGCAGGTCGACGCTCTTGCGCACCCAGCTGCGGCCCGGTTGCCGCATTCTAATCTCACCGGCGGGCCAAACCGGCCCACGGCGGCAGATCAAGTCGGCCGGGTCCACACCCCAATGGGTGGTTCCAGCCGGGCTTAGCCGTCCGCAATGCCGGCGCCTTCCCCGGATTTGCGAAGGTATCCTGTGGCTGCGGGGTTTCACATGCGCACGTCATTGCGGCCTTCGGATGCTGCTTTGGAGTCGCCGCCGGTCGCCTCGCTGTCAGGCACGCAATGTGCGTTGGAGATTCTCGGCTGACCTGCCTGCCAGAGGGGCGTCCGAGCGGAGGGACCTCCGGCTCTGGCGAACCTGCGGGCGCCAAGGCCGAACGCGGTGAACGAAGGCCTCGGTGAACGAGGCATCCAGGGGGGATCATGAAGAAGGTCTTGCTGATTGGGTCGGCGGTCGTTCTTGGCGGAATCGGTCTCTGGTACTTCCTGCATGGAGGCCAGGGTGGGCAGGACGCGGGGAAGTACAAGACCGCGACGGTCGACCGTGGCGATGTTGCCATGACGGTCACGGCGACCGGCACGATCTCGGCGGTGATCACCGTGCAGGTGGGTAGCCAGGTGTCGGGCATCATCGCCGCGCTCTACGCCGACTTCAACACTCCGGTGACCAAGGGGCAGTTGATCGCCGAGCTCGACCCGACTCCGTTCGAGGCCACCGTCGCGCAGCGCCAGGCCGACGTCGTTCAGTCGGAGGTCCGGCTCGCCAACGCCCGGATTCAGCTGCAGCGCCAGGAACAGCTCCTCGCTCGGCAGCTCGTGGCGCAGGCCGACTACGATCAGGCCAAAGCCGACTTCGACGCCCTGACGGCGCAGATCACCCAGGTGAAGGCGGCGCTGTTCCAGGCCCAGACCAACCTCGGTTATACCAAGATCCGCTCGCCGATCGACGGCGTGGTCGTCGACCGGCAATACGACGTGGGACAGACGGTCGCCGCGTCCTTTCAGGCGCCGACCCTCTTCACCATCGCCCAGGACCTCACCAAGATGCAGGTCCAGGCGGATGTGGACCAGTCGGACATCGGCAAGATCCGGGTCGGCCAGACCGCCAGATTCACCGTTGATGCCTACCCAGACGAAGAGTTCGTCGGCGCGATCACCCAGGTTCGCCTCAACGCGACCGTGAACCAGAATGTCGTGACCTATCCGGTCATCGTCGGGGTCGAAAACCTGGAGCAGAAGCTGCGGCCGAAGATGACCGCGGATCTGTCGGTCGAGGTCGATCGCGTCCGCGAGGTCGTGCGGGTCCCCAACGCTGCCCTGCGCTTCCGGCCGGCCGACGAGGAAATCGCCAGCCCCGAAGGCCGTGGTGGGAGAAATGCTGATGCGGCCGCCAGATCTGGAGGAGCCAGCGGTGGCCCGGGTGACCGGGGCACCGCCGGCGGATTCGCTGGCGCCGCCGAAGGGCTCGCCGCGAGTCGGCAGGGGGGCGAAGGAGACAAGAACTGGCAGGCGGTCTACCGCCTTGCCGCCGACGGCAAGCTCACCAGGGTGCGAGTGCGGACCGGTCTCTCCGACGGTCGCTTCTCCGAGATCGTCGAGAGTGAGCTCGCAGCCGGGGATTCGATCGTCGTCGGACTCGCGACCACAAAGTCCGGACCGACGTCGGGCTCGAGCCCGCTCGGTGGCTCCGGTGGCCCCGGCGGCCGGCGGTTCTGATCGTGTCCGCCAGCGGTGGAAGCGCCCACAGCTTCGTCGAGCTGACCGACATCGTCAAGATCTATACCCTCGGCGAAGTCGAGGTCCGGGCGCTGGACGGCGTCAGCTTGACCATCGACGCTGGCGAATTCGTGGCGGTGATGGGACCTTCCGGCTCCGGCAAGTCGACCCTGATGAACATCATCGGCTGTCTGGATCGGCCTACCACGGGGCGCTATGTCCTCGACGGCATCGATGCGTCGAGCCTCGACAAGAACCAGCGCGCCGAGGTTCGCAACGCCAAGATCGGTTTTGTCTTCCAGAACTTCAACCTGCTGGCGCGCACCACGGCGCTCGAGAACGTCGAGCTGCCGCTGCTCTACAGCGATCGCCTGACGACCGCCAGCGAGCGCCGGACGCGGGCGCTCGAAATGCTGCATCGGGTGGGCCTTGCCGGGCGCGAAGGCCATCGGCCGTCGCAACTTTCGGGTGGTCAGCAGCAACGGGTCGCGATCGCCCGCGCGCTGGTGACCGATCCGGCGATTCTTCTTGCCGACGAGCCGACCGGGAATCTCGACTCGCGGGTATCGGAGGAGATCATGGCGGTGCTGCAGGAACTGAACGAGCAGGGGAGGACGGTCATCGCGATCACCCACGAACCCGACATCGCGAAGTTCGCTCGTCGCGTCGTGGCGTTTCGCGACGGCAGGATCATCTCGGATCAGCCGGTGAGCGATCGGCGCATCGCCCAGCGCAAGGAGAGCGTCGCATGAACATCGGTTGGATGCGAGTTGCCAACATCGTCAAGGTCGGCCTGCAGTCGATCGGCCGCAACAAGATGCGCTCCGCGCTCACCATGCTCGGCATCGTCATCGGCGTCGCCTGCGTCATCGCCATGGTCGCGGTGGCCTCTGGCGCGTCGAGCTCGATTCAGGCGCAGATCGACGCCCTCGGCACCAACTTTCTGATGGTCTTCCCCGGCACCACGACATCGTCAGGTGCGCGGATGTTCTCTGGCGCTTCCAATCTCTCGGTCGAGGACGCCGCGGCGATTCGCGCTGAATGCCCGGCGGTCGCCTACGTTTCGGCGAGTGCCAAGACTTCGGCGCAGGTCGTCGCGGGCGAGCTCAACTGGGCGACGCAGGTTCAGGGCGTCGATGTCGACTGGCCGTTCATCCGCTCGTGGAATCTCGCCGAGGGAGACTTCTTCACCAGTGCTGACGTGCGCTCGGCGACCAAAGTTGCAGTGCTCGGTCGCACCGTGGCGGACGCCTTGTTTCCGAACGCCCGGGCCGTCGGTGAAACCCTGCGGATCAAGAACGTACCGTTTCACGTCGTCGGTGTTCTCGAGCGCAAGGGCGGTTCGACCATGGGGCAGGACCAGGACGACACCATCATCGCCCCCTACACGACGGTGACGAAACGCCTCGAAGGCCACGCCAACGCCGCGATTATCTATGTCGCTGCGATCTCGCCCAACCGGGTGGGAGAGGCGAAGAACGAGATCGACCTCCTGCTGCGGCAGCGGCACCGCATCGGTCCGCGCCAGGATGCCGACTTCATGATCCGCTCGCAGGAGG
This sequence comes from Thermoanaerobaculia bacterium, assembly GCA_039932055.1. Lineage (GTDB taxonomy): Bacteria > Acidobacteriota > Thermoanaerobaculia > Multivoradales > JAGPDF01 > JAGPDF01. Next base: position 4,348 of record JBDTQT010000057.1, on the reverse strand, counting down.
AGATGGCCTCGACCGCCGCCGCGAGCTCGAAGACGCTCTCGGTGCTGCTCGGCTCGGTGGCGGCGATTTCGCTTCTCGTCGGCGGAATCGGCATCATGAACATCATGCTGGTGTCGGTCACCGAGCGTACGCGCGAAATCGGCATCCGCATGGCGATCGGCGCCAAGGGGCGCCATGTCCTGGCGCAATTCCTGCTCGAAGCCGTCGTGCTGTCCGTGGTCGGCGGATTGATCGGCATCCTGCTCGGTGTCGCGGCTTCTCAGCTCATCGCACGCTACGCCGGCTGGCCGGTCTCTCTGGGCGCGGGCCCGATTCTCATGGCCTTCGGCTTCGCCGCTCTTATCGGCATCTTCTTCGGCTTCTACCCCGCCCGCCGCGCCTCCGCCCTCGATCCGATCGACGCGCTGCGGTTCGAGTAGGCGGCTACAGGAGCCTGATTTCCGGTTCGCCGGCGACGGCTTCGCCGATCTCGGCGGCGCGATGACCGCTGGCAGTCAAGGCGGTCAGAATGAGGTCGACGCTCGCTTCGGGGACCGAGATCAGCAGGCCGCCCGACGTCTGCGGATCGAAGACCAGTGCCCGCTCGACTGCGGAGAAATTCCGCAGCCACTCGACGTGTGGAGCCAGGTGCTTGCGGTTGGCGCTCGTCGCGCCGGTCGTGACGCCGGCCTCGGTGATTTCGAAGAAGCGCGGGTGGACGGGCAGAGCGGAGAAGTCGATCTCGAGCGCCACGTTCGAATTGCGGGCGATGTTCCATGCGTGCCCGGCGAGGCCGAAACCGGTGACGTCGGTGGCGGCGGTGGCGCCGTGGAGCAGGGCGAGACGCGAGCCCTCGGCGTTCGACCGCTCCATCTCCACGAGTGCCGGCTCGAGACTTGCGGCGTCGATGCGTTCGAATTTGAAGGCGTTGACCAGCGCGCCGCTGCCCAGCGGCTTGGTCAGGATGAGGCGATCGCCGGGGCATGCGCCGCGGTTGGTGAACAGGCGGTTCGGATCGCCGTAGCCGACGACCGCCAGGCCGAACTTGAGCTCCTGGTCGCGGATCGAGTGCCCGCCCAGGACCGCGGCGCCGGCCTCGGAACATGCCGCGGCGCTGCCGGCGAGGATGCCCGCCAGAACCTCCACCGGCGCGTCGGCCGGGAAGCAGCAGAGGTTGAGCGCGAAGAGTGGCTGACCGCCCATGGCGTAGACGTCGGAGAGCGCGTTGGTCGCGGCGATCCGTCCGAAGCGTCGCGGGTCGTCGCAGACCGGCGGGATGAAGTCGGTGGTGGCGATGAGCGCCTGGCCGCGGAAGAGCATCACGCCGGCGTCGTCGAGCGTCTCCGGCCCGACCAGCACCCTCGTGCCGGGCTCAGCGAAGCGGAGAACACCGCCCAAGCCTCCGGCGTTCCCGCCAGCTCCGCCAGCGGTGATCGCCGCCAGCATCGTGCGCAGGTCGCCGGGTCCGATCTTCGCCGCGCATCCGCCCGCCGAGGCCGCCTGCGACAGACGGTAGGTGTCTGGAGGAACGTTCAAGCGGCTTCGCGCCCGGGGTTTGCGCGGCGAATCTCCGCGACGATCTTCAGGTGATGATGGGTATGGATGCCGAGAAAGTGCAGACCCTGGAGCGCGGAGAGCCCGCCGAAGACGGGGTGCGGGAACACCGGTTTGGGATCGGCGAAGACCGTCTCCGGCAACCGCGAGTCGCAGTACGCCCGGCGCAGATGCGCCGCGCGCTCCGCGAGCTCGGCCGGAGTCTGCTCGGCCGGCAGGACCCTTTGGGGCGACTTCGCGACTCCGCGCGGAAACCACCCCAGGGCGAGCACGATCCGGCCCGTCAGGTTCATACCTCTCGGCAGGGGGTCGCCGGCTCCGTCGAGGACCTTCTGGCCCACCTCGAGGACCTTGAGGATGTGGTCGACCTGCAGGCCGATCGACCATTTCGAGACCCGCTCGACACGCAAAGCGAGCAGCGCCGGCTCGAAGCGGACGAGCCGGGTGATCTCGTCGAACTGGCCGGCGAGGCGGGCGACCGACGTCTCGAGCCGAATGGACGCCAAGGCGCTACTCCCGGATCCCGGCGAGGTCGAGCATGAAGGCGTAGTAGAGGGCAGTGTCCTTGAGACGCTCGAAGCGTCCGGATTTGCCGCCGTGCCCGGCCTCCATGTTCGTCTTGAGCAGCAGTCGGTTCGCGTCGGTCTTGTGCGCGCGGATCCGGGCCACCCACTTGGCCGGCTCGTAGTACTGGACCTGCGAGTCCCAGAGGCCGGTAGTGACGAGGAGGTTCGGGTAATTCTGCGCCTTCACCTGGTCGTAGGGGGAGTACGACAGCATGTAGTCGTAGCTCTCCTTCACCCTCGGGTCGCCCCACTCGTCGAACTCGTTGCTGGTCAACGGGATCGATTCGTCCATCATCGTCGTGATCACGTCGACGAACGGCACGGCAGCGATGACGCCGCGGTAGAGGTCGGGGCGCATGGTGGCGACCGCGCCCATCAGCAGCCCGCCGGCGCTTCCCCCCAGAGCGAAGACGCGGTCCGGCGCGGCGTAGTGGCGAGCCACCAGTCCCTCGGTGACGTCGACGAAGTCGAAAAAGGTGTTCCTCTTCTTGAGGAGCTTGCCGCTCTCGTACCAGTCGCGACCCATCTCCTGCCCGCCGCGGACGTGGGCGATGGCGTAGACGAAGCCGCGGTCGACCAGCGAGAAGACGTCGGCGTCGAAGTACGGGTCGCTCGAGTAGCCATAGGAACCGTAGGCCTCGAGCAGCAGCGGGGACTTGCCATTCGCCGCGAAGCCCTTGCGGTAGAGGAGCGACACCGGCACCTCGGCGCCGTCGCGGGCGGGAAGGAAGAGCCGTTCGGTGACGTAGCGCGCGGGATCGAATCCGCCGAGTACCGCCTGCTGCTTGAGCAGCGTGCGCTCGCCGCTGGCGAGGTCGAGCTCGAAGGTCGAGACCGGAGTGCGCAGCGACGTGTAGCCGTAGCGCAGCTTCGTCGTCTGCTGCTCGGCGTTGTAGGCCAGCCAGGCGGTCGCGTCGGGCTCGTCGGACTCGACGTAGCGCTCGGGGGATCCGTCGAGCGGCTTGATGCGCAGTCGGCGGAGGCCGGTGGAGCGCTCGGCGATGGCGACGAAGCCGGGGAAGGCCTCGAAGTCGTCAATGAAGATGTCGTCGCGGTGCGGCACGAGGTCGCGCCAGGAAGCGCGGTCGGCGGTGGTCGCGGCGGGCACGAGCATCAGCCGGAAGTTCTTCGCCCGCCAGTTGGTGCGCACGACGAACCGGTCGCCCAGGTCCTCCACGGAGTACTCGTGGTCGCGTTCGCGCGGCAGGAAGAGGAGTGGCGAATCGGTGGGACGCGCGGCGTCGATCAGCCGCACTTCGGTCGCGACCGTACTCTGCGAGACGATGCGGAGAAAGCGGCCCGACTTCGTCTTGCCGATCTCGGTGTAGAAGGCCTTGTCCTTCTCCTCCCAGACGACCGGGTCGGCCGCCGGGTCGCTGCCCAGAAGGTGTCGGCGGACGCGGAAGCCGAGCAGCGTCACCGGATCCTTCTCGATGTAGAAGAATGTCCGGTTGTCGTTCGCCCAGACCACCTCGCCGGCGCAGTTGGCGATCGTTTCGGCGCGCGGCTCGCCGGACGCCAGGTCGCGGAGGTGAATCGTGTACTGCCGGCGGCTGACGGTGTCCTCGGTCCAGGCGAGCAGGCCGCCGTCCGGACTCACGTCCCAGCCACCGAGAGCGTAGTAGTCGAGGCCCCGTGCGCGCTCGTTGAGGTCGAGGAGGAGCTCTTCGGGGCCGGTCATCGAGCCCCGCCGGCGGTAGAGCCGGTCGTACTCCTGGCCAGTTTCGAAACGGCGGTAGTACCAGAAACCGTTCTTGCGATAGGGCACCGTGTCGTCGTCCTGCTTCAGTCGTCCGACGAGTTCCTGGTAGAGCCGGGTCTGGAGCGGCGCGGTCGGCGCGAGGACTGCCTGGGTGTAGGCATTCTCGGCGGCGAGATAGGCCAGCATCTCGGGGTTGCTGCGGGCGTCGTCGCGCAGCCAGTAGTAGTCGTCGACGCGTTCGCGCCCGTGCTCGCGAAACACGTGCGGCCGGATCGCGGCGACCGGCGGGACAGGGGCGGAAGGTGGGCCGACGGCGGCGGACTGGCGGCTTTCGGTCATAGCAGGGGGTTCTTGGGCGACGGTAGGGGCAAGTCCGGTGACCGTGAGGATTGCGACACCCAACGTGAGCCGACGAGGGGCGACGGGGAGCGACGGCATCGGACGCCTCCGGGAGGTCGCTGGGAGCAGGAAATGGAGCCGACGGCCGGGATTGAACCGGCGACCTACTGATTACGAATCAGTTGCTCTACCGCTGAGCTACGTCGGC
>JBDTQT010000056.1:0-17828 GCA_039932055.1 Thermoanaerobaculia bacterium | reverse complement strand
GAGGATCGCCGCGGGCGACATGGCGTTGCGCGTCCTGGCGCTCTGCGGCGAGCCGGCGGGCGCGCGAGACTGGGCGGCGGCGGCGCTCGCCCGGGCACGTTCCGCCGAGTCGCGGGCGCTCGCCCAATTGCTCGGCGCCACCGCCGCGCTGGACCGCGGGGAGCGCGCCGCTGCGGCGCGACACCTGGCGAGCGCCCGCGCCGCGGCGTCGCATCCCATCGTCGCGCGCCGCTGGCACGAAGTGCAGGTCTGGCTGGCGCTCGCGGACTCCGATGGGGCGGCGGTCGTCGAGCACTCGCGCGCCCTGCTTGCCGGGCGGCGGCGCCTACGGCGGTTCGAAGCCGGGAGGGCCTGGAACAACCTCGGACTCGGATACCTCACGCTGGGGGACTTCGTCCGCGCCGAGCGCGCTTTTCAGCATTCGGCGCGGCTCCTGCGCCGCTGTGACGGCCCGTTGGCGATCACCCTGGCGCAGTGGAACCTCGCCGAGGTGCGGATGCGCTCGGGCAAGCTCCTCGAAGTCGAGGCGATCCTGCGCGCCTCGACGGCGCACAACCGCCGGAGCGGCAACCGGCGCGGTCTCATCGTCGACGAGGCCCTGTGGCTGCGGCTCGAGCTCGTGCGCGGGCGCCCGGAAGCGGCGCTCGAGCGCTGCACGCAGGTGCTCGCCGAACAGGAGCGGTTAGGTGACGACTATCACCGGCCGCAGCTCGCGGTGCTGGCGGCGCGCGCCTGCGGCTGGCTCGAGCGCTCCGGAGAGGCCGCCGGCTGGCTCGAAGCGGTCGATCCCGCCGGTCTGGGCGAGCTCGAAGCCGAAGAGCTCCCCGCCCTTTTCGCTCTCGCCGGCCGGCTCGACGACGCCCGCCGGGAGGCGCGCGCCGGCCCATTCGCGGCGCTCTGGCTGCCCGTCCTCGCCGGCGAAGCGCCGCCTGCCGAGGCCTTCGCGGTGCTCGCGCCCCACGCACCCGCCGAAACACTGCCGGCCTTTCGCCGCGCGCGCCTGCTCCTCGATCTCGAGCTGACGCTTCCCGGAGCCGTTCCGCGAGCGCACCGGGAGGCTGCGGCCGAGCTTTTCCGGCGCCTTGGCGCGGCGCGCTACGCCGCGGTACTGACGCGCGGCGAGGCCGGTCAGTGGACGGCGCTGCGCGACTACCTGCAGTCTCTGCCCGGAGACCGCGCAGCTCTGGCCGATCTGCTTCGCGCCGTCGGCGCGCCCGAGGCCGAGCTGTCGTGGAGCTCGCCTGCCGGCGACTATCGCTGGGTCGAGGGCAGCCTGCCGGCGGCGTGCGGCGAGGAACTGCTGGCGGAGGCCGCCGGCGGGACGATGCGCCTGCGCGCGCTGCGCATCGACGAGGTCCTGCGGACGGTCTTCGCTCTGCTTCTGCGCGAGCTTCCCGCGTTGCGGCCGGAGATCCGCGGTGTCGCGCTCGCGGCGGGAGACGCCGAAGCCTTCGTCCCGTCGGGGCTCGTCGGCGAGTGCCCGCTGCTCGCCGCCGCGCTCGGCCGCCTGCGGCAGTTCGCGCCCTCCGACATGCCGGTGCTCATCCTGGGTGAGAGCGGCTCCGGCAAAGAGCTCGCGGCGCGCGAGCTCCGCCGGACAAGCACCCGCGCCGGCGCCCCCTGGGTGCCGCTGAACTGCGCTGCGCTCTCCGAGACGCTGCTCCACTCGGACCTCTTCGGCCATGCGCGCGGCGCCTTCACCGGCGCTGACCGCGCGCGCGCCGGCGTGTTCGAGACGGCGCACGGCGGCACCGTCTTCCTCGACGAGATCGGCGACCTGCCGCCCGTGGCGCAGGGAAATCTCCTGCGCGTCCTGCAGGAAGGGGAGGTTCGCCGGCTCGGCGAGTCGACGGCGCGTCGGGTGGACGTCCGCCTGGTGGCCGCGACCCACCGCGACCTCGCGGCGATGGTGCGCGCCGGCAAGTTTCGCCAGGATCTCTTCTACCGTCTCAAGGTCTGCACGGTAACGCTGCCGCCGCTGCGCGAGCGCGGCGCCGACGTGATGCTGCTCGCCGAGCATTTCGTCGCCGGCGAGCGCCGCCGCCGGTCGCTGCCGCAGCTTCAGCTCGCCGCGGACGCCCGCCGCGCCATCGAGGCGCATCGCTGGCCGGGCAACGTGCGCGAGCTGGCGAATGCGCTGCAGGCGGCTGCCGCGCTCGCCGGCAACGGACCGATTCGCGCTGCCATGCTCGACCTCGGCGCGTCGGCGGTGGCGGAGGCGGCGAACGAAGCCGGCGCCTACCACCAGGAGATCGACGAGCTCCGTCGCGGACTCCTGCGCAAGGCGCTGCGTGCCGCGGGCGGCAACCGGGCCGAGGCCGCCCGCCGCCTCGGTCTCTCCCGCCAGGCGCTCTCCTACCTCGTGCTCCACCTCGGACTCGAAGACGGCGGCACTGGAGAGGGCGCCGCGACGAGCATGCGAGGGGAGGAGTGACCGCCTACCTGCTCCGGCGTCTGGCGCAAGCCGTACCGGTGACCTTCGCGGTGGCGACGTTGGTCTTCGCGCTGATCCACCTGATTCCGGGCGATCCGGTCGAGATGATGCTCGGCGAGGGGGCGCAGCCGGCGGACGTCGCGGCGCTGCGCACCGAGCTCGGCCTCGACCGCCCGCTGCTCGAGCAGTACGCGGGGTTCGTCGCCGGTCTGGCGCGCGGCGACCTCGGCCGTTCGCTGCACTTCGACGAGCCCGTGGCGACGCTCATCGCCCGGCACTATCCGGCGACCGCGCTGCTGGCGACCGCGGCGCTTGCCGCGGCGCTCGCCTTCGCCCTGCCGCTGGGGATGTTCGCCGCCTACTATCGCGACAGCTGGATCGATCGCCTGGCTCGACTCTTCTCGCTCGCCGGGGTGTCGATTCCGAATTTCTGGCTCGGCCCGGTCGCGATGCTTCTGTTCTCCATCCACCTCGACCTTCTGCCGGTCTCCGGCAGCTCGGGATGGCGGAGCCTGGTGCTGCCGGCGGCGACTCTCGGTCTGGCGCTCTCGGCGCTGCTGACGCGGATGGTGCGACAGGCGGTGGTCGGGGAGCTCGGGCGCCCCTATCTCGTGACGGCTCGTGCCAAGGGGATCTCCCGCCTCAGGGTAGCGCTCCTGCACGCCTTCAAAAACGCGCTCATCCCCGTTGTCACGGTGGTCGGCCTGCAGTTTGGAGCGCTGCTCACCGGCGCGATCCTCACCGAGACCATCTTCTCCTGGCCCGGGCTCGGGCGGCTCCTGATCCAGGCCATCCGCCTGCGCGACTATCCGCTGGTCCAGGGCTGCGTATTGCTGATTTCGGTGACCTACGTCGCGGTGAATCTCGGCACTGACCTGGTCTACGCCTGGCTCGATCCCCGAATCCGGATTCAGGACGGGAAGGCGGAGGCGGGTCGATGAGTGAGCCGCGGCGCGAGCACCCGCACGAGCATCTCGAGCCCCTCCTGGTCGCGGACGCCGAAGTTCGCGAGCAGGCGGGAGTCGAGATCGAGCACCGCGGCGATCTCGCCCTGCGCATCAACGACCGGCACGACGATCTCAGAGCGAGCGCCCTCGTCACAGGCGATGTGGCCGGGGAAGGCGTGGACGTCGGGCACCAGCTGCGTCGTGCGTTCGCGCGCCGCGGCGCCGCAGACGCCGCGCGAGAAGGGAATTTCGAGGCAGCCGAGCGGCCCCTGGTAGGGACCGATGCGCAGGAGACCGGGAGCGACGCGGCGGTAGAAGCCGGCGAAGCTCGTTCCAGGCACGCGCTCGAAGACCAGGCAGGCCACGGTCGCCATCGCGGCGATCGCATCGTCGATGCCCTCGAGCGTCGCCTCGAGGTCGCGCAGCAACTGGTCGTAGAGCTCTGGTCGCGAGATCGCGTCGTCCATCGTGGCATCGTACCAAGGGTAACCGGCGTCGGGGGGGAGGCGTGATGCGGCTGCGTTTCGCCGGCGCGGCGGTGGGGCTGCTGCTGCTCGTGGCGCTCTTGGGGCCGCTCCTCGCGCTGCACAGCCCGGTCGACCAGGATCTCGAACGCCGCCTCGAGAGTCCGTCGCGCACCCACCTCTTCGGTCTCGACGAGCTCGGGCGCGACGTCCTCGCCCGGCTCCTCTGGGGCGCCCGCGTCTCGATGCTGGTCGGGTTCACGGTCGTCGGGTCGGCGACCCTGATCGGCCTCCTCGTCGGTTCGCTCGCCGGCACCCTCGGCGGCCGCGTCGACACGTTGCTCATGCGCCTGCTCGACGTCTTCCTCGCTTTTCCCGGCATTCTTCTGGCGATCGCGCTGGTGGCGGTGCTCGGCCCGGCGCTCTCGCACGTCATCCTGGCGCTGGTGGCGATCGGCTGGGTGGGTACCGCGCGCCTGGTGCGCGGCCAGATCCTGCAGCTCAAGGAGCAGGAATTCGTCCTCGCGGCGCGCGCCGGAGGGGTCTCGCTGCCGCGGCTCATCCTCGTCCACCTGATCCCGAACGTGCTGCCGCTCGTGGTGGTGCAGGCCAGCCTGAACCTCGCCGGAGCGATCCTCGCCGAAGCCAGCCTGTCGTTCCTCGGTCTGGGAATTCAGCCGCCGACGCCCTCCTGGGGGGCGATGATCAACGCCGGGCGGAGCCACCTGCTCGACGCGCCGCATCTCACCCTGTTTCCGGGTCTGGCGATCGTCTGCGCCGTCGTCGCGCTCAACTTCCTCGGTGACGCCCTGGTCGACCGGCTCGACCCGCGCCGCCGGACGCTCAGCGACCGCTGAGCCGGCGCTGCCTGCCGAGGTGATCCCACCCCACGTTGACGAGCCGCCGCTGGCGGCTCGCAGGGGTGGCGTCCGGATCGATCACGAAGATGCCTTTCGCGCGCGTAATCGAACCGATCGCGAGTGCGCCGAACTTCCTTGGCGGGGAAGTTCTTTTCGGTAAAGTAAAAAGCAGGACGTAATCCTCTCCTCCACCCTCGACCCATCGCCGCGGATCGACCTTCAGCTGCGCTGCTAGTTCCGCGAGGTGCGGCGGCGCCGCGGCCAGCAGGGCGGCGCCGTCGAGCCGGGCGCCGATGCCGCTCGCGGCGCAGAGGCGGTGAAGGTCCTTCGCCAGGCCATCCGAGACGTCGATGGCGGCGATGTCGGCGCCGCGGTCGCGCGCGGCGAGCCAGCGCCCGAGCTCGAGCTGCGGCGTCGGCAGGAGGTGCCGGCGTACGGCACGGACGGCGGCGGTCCGCAATTCTCCCTTTACTGGAAGCGATGCTGGCAGGACGACGCTGCTGCCGCGCGGATGCGCGCCGCGACGCAGAAGTTCGCAACCCAGGGCGGACTCGCCGAGCGTCCCGCCGAGCCAGAGAATCTGTCCGGGGCGGGCGCTGTCGCGCGCGAGCGTCGCGCCGCGCTTGCGGCGCTCGCCGATCAGCGTCAAGGCCAGGTGAAGCTCGCGCGCGACGGCGAGGTCGCCGCCGGCGAGCTCGACGTCGTATTTGGCGCAGGCGCCGACCAGGGCGCGGAAGAAGCCGCGGTGATCGAAGCCGGTCGGTGCGGCGAGGGCGAGGAAGGCGTGGCGCGGACGAGCGCCGGAGGCGGCGAGATCGGAGAGGTTGACCGCCAGCAGGCGGCGCGCGACGATCGCCGGCGCGAGTCCGGCCGGGAAGTGCACTCCTTCGACCTGTTGGTCGACGGTGACGACCGCGCCGGAGGGCAGTGTCGCGGCGTCGTCACCGATGAGCGTACCGCGCGAGCGTTGGCTGCGGCCGCGAGAGCCCGGGATCTGCCGCGCGGTGAGCGTCCGGAGCCAGGCGACCAGACCCTCCTCGGACGGCGCCGGGCTCACCGCTTGTTCGCCCCGCTTCGGCGAACGGAGGGAATGGCGCGCGCGGGGCGAACCAGGCGCGCGGCGCGCCGCGGAACGGCCTTCGCGACCCGCGCCGCCTTCCCCTGCGGCAGGAGGACTCGATCGAGAACGTCGTCCATCGACTCGACCGTATGCAGCGTCAGTCCCTGGTGGGCCGTCGCCGGGATCTCGAGCAGGTCGCGCTGGTTCAGCTTCGGCAGCACGACCGACCGGATGCCGGCCGCCTGGGCGGCGAGGAGCTTCTCCTTGAGGCCGCCGATCGCCATGACCTCGCCGCGCAGGGTGATCTCGCCGGTCATCGCCAGCTTGCGGTCGATCTTGCGGCCGGTGAGCGTCGAGACCAGCGCGGAGGCGATGGTGATTCCGGCCGACGGGCCGTCCTTCGGAATGGCCCCCGCCGGCACGTGCACGTGCAGGTCGTTGCGGGTGAAGAAGTCGGCGGAGTGGCCGTGGCGCGCCGCCCAGTCGCGGGTGAAGGAGAGCGCGGCCTGGGCGGACTCCTTCATCACCTCACCCAACTGGCCGGTGAGAACGAGTTGGCCCTTCCCGGGGGTCGCGAGCACCTCGATGAACATCAGCTCGCCGCCGGCGGCGGTCCAGGCGAGGCCGGTGGCGACACCGACCCGGTCGCGCTCGAGCAGGTCCTCGCTGGTGTGCTTCGGCTGTCCGAGATACCTCTCGAGGGTGCGCGGTCCGATGAGAACCCGTCGCGTCTTGCCGCCGGCAACGGTGATCGCCACCTTGCGACAGACGCTGGCCATCTCGCGCTCCAGGCCGCGCAGACCGGCTTCCCGGGTGTAGCCGGAGATGGTGCGCCGCAGGGCGTTGTCGCTCCAGCCGAGATGGGCGTCGGTCAAGCCGTTGTCGGCAAGCGTCTTGGGCAAGAGATGCCGCTTGGCGATGGCGAGCTTCTCCTCGCCGGTGTAGCCCGACAGACGCAGGACCTCCATGCGGTCGAGGAACGCCGGCTGGATCGGCTCGAGCAGGTTCGCCGTGGTCACGAACAGCACGCGCGACAGGTCATAGGCGACGCCCAGATAGTGGTCGCGGAAGTTCCAGTTCTGTTCGGGGTCGAGCACTTCGAGGAGCGCCGAGCTCGGGTCGCCGCGGAAGTCGGCGCCGATCTTGTCGATCTCGTCGAGCATGAAGACCGGATTCGAGGTGCCGGCCTGATGCAGTCCCTGGAGAATTCGCCCGGGCAGGGCACCGACGTAGGTTCGCCGATGGCCGCGTATCTCGGCTTCGTCACGGACGCCGCCCAGCGAGAGGCGCACGAACTTGCGCCCCATGGCGCGTGCGATCGAGCGTCCGAGCGATGTCTTGCCGACTCCGGGTGGGCCGACGAAACAGAGGATTGGTCCGCGGGCGTTCGCCTTGAGCTTGCGCACCGCCAGGAACTCGAGGATCCGCTCCTTGATCTTCTCCAGGTCCCAGTGGTCTTCGTCGAGGATCTTGCGCGCATGTCCGAGATCGAGATTGTCCGTGCTCATCGCCTGCCACGGCAGGCCGGTCAGCCAATCGAGGTAGGTGCGCTGTACGGCGGCCTCGGCGCTGTCGGGGTGGCCGCGCTCGAGGCGGCGAATCTGACGCTCGAGCTCTTCCTTGGCTTCGTCCGGCAGTTGCTTCTCTTCGGCGAGCGAGCGATAGCGCGCCACCTCCTCGGCGAGCTCGTTCTCCTCCCCGAGCTCGAGCTGGATGGTGCGCAGCTGTTGGCGCAGGAAGTACTCGCGCTGACCGCGGTCGATCTCGCCGCGCGCCTGGGAAGAGATCTCCTGCTGCATCGTCAGCAGCTGAAGCTCGCGCAGCATGAAATCGGTGATCATCTTGAGGCGCTCGATGCCGTCGATCGTCTCGAGCACCCGCTGCGCGTCGGGGATGGCGAGCTCGAGGTTGCTGGCGATCAGGTCCGCGAGCCGCCCCGGATCCTCGAGGTTGGCGACCAGGACCAGCACTTCGGGGGAGACCCCCTTGCCCAGGCCGACGATGCGATCCATGCTCTCCTTGGCCGATCGCACCAGCGCCTGGGTGGCGAGCGAGCCGGGTTCGGACGGCACTTCGGGAATCGGCTGGATGCGCGCCTGGGGAAAGTCGTCGGGCCGCGAGAGGTGCTCGAGGCGCACGCGGGCAACCCCCTGCACGAGCAGGCGGATGCGGCCATCCGGCAGTTTCAGCATGCGCATGATCGAAGCCGCCGTGCCGACCTGGTAGAGATCGGATTGTTCCGGCTCTTCGATCTTGGCATCGCGTTGCGCGACCAGTAGAACCATCCGGTTCTCGGCCAGCGATTGGTCGACGGCGCGGATCGAGCTCTCGCGGCCGAGCGACAGCGGTACGATGATGAACGGATAGAGAACAGCATCTTTGAGCGGCAGGACCGGCAGAATGTCCGGCAGCCGGATGGCGTCATCTTGTGGCGGGTTTTCCCGCGACTTCATGCTGTGCCTTTCTTCTTGAGCAACGTCTTCAGCTCGTCCATGAACTCGCCGACATCCTCGAACCGGCGATAGACCGAGGCGAAGCGGACGTAGGCCACCTGGTCCAGCTCGCGCAGACGCTCCATCGCGAAAGCACCGATCTCGCTGGTCGACAGCTCGCGATCCTCCTGCTCCGTCAGCAGGCTTTCGGCGGCGTCGACGATCTCCTCGAGCTGACGCAGCGACACCGGCCGTTTCTCGCAGGCCTTCTCGAGACCCTTGAGGAGTTTGCCGCGGTCGAAGTCCTCGCGCGAGCCGTCGTTCTTGACCACCCGGTAGGCGATCTCCTCGACCTTCTCGTAGGTGGTGAAACGGCGATGACAGGCGAGGCACTCGCGCCGGCGCCGGATGGTCACGCCTTCGCGGCTTTCGCGCGAATCGACCACCCGGTCCTGGCTCGTTCCGCAGAAGGGGCAACGCATGCGAACACTCTAACGCAGGCCGGGCCGGCGACTTCCCGCGGCATAATCCCGCGTATCGCGCTTGCGGCGAAAACTCAGTCCTTGGACTTGACGGCGACGCTCAGCTGCAGGAGGACGCGCTCGAGGGACTTGGCGTCCAGGATCTCGATCGGCAGATCGCGGATCGCGTCGACGACCTGGCGGTCCTCGTCCTCGATCCGCAGATTGAGCAGGAAACGCCGCGCGCGGGTGAACTCGCCGCGTTTCAGGGTCAGCTCGACCGAGCGGTGGATCTCCCCCTTGCCGTTGAGCACCGGGTACTTCGGATGGGCACTCGAACCGCCGCCTCCGACCGCTGCGACGCCCGCAGTCGCCAGGGAAATCGGGGCTGAAACCGGAAGGCGAAGCGGTGCGGCCGGCGTTGCTGGGCGCGTCGGCGGCGTGGCGCCGGCCGGCGGATGCATGGCCTGGCGGCGGATCTTCTCGAGCTCGGCGAGTACGTCGACCTGTGTCGTCTTGTGCTTGGCGGCGGGAGAGAGCGGCGCAGCCTTCGGCGCCGGACCGCCGACGCCTGGCCTGGCGGGTGGAACTGTCTGCGAGCTCGACGGGACCCGCGCAGCCCCGACGGCAGCGGGTGCCGCATGCGCGGAGGCTGGCGCCGCAGCGAGGTCCGGCATCAGTTGGGGTCCCGAAGTCTGCCTCTGCACCGCTCCGGCCAGCGGCGCCGGGCGTGCTGGAGCCTGCATGGCGGTGATCCTGCCCTGCGGATGAGTCTCCGCGCCGGGCTTGCTGAGCCGCTTCTTGAGGTTCAGCAGAGTCAGCTTCGAGATCCCCTTGAGCGTCTCGAAGACGCCCTGCCCGGTCACCGCGGAAGCGCCGAAGCTCGGCCAGCCGTGCGGATTCAGGGCCTTTTCCATCTCCTCGATCGAGCAGACGTCCGGCAGATCCCGCTTGTTGTACTGCAGCACGATCGGCATGTTGTCGACGGTCAGGTTCATCTCCTCCAGGTTGATCTGGAGGTTCTTCAGTGATTCGAGGTTGGCCTGCAGCATCGGCCGCTGCGAATCGGCGACGAAGACGACGCCGTCGACTCCCTTGAGCACGAGCTTGCGCGTCGTGTTGTAGAACACCTGCCCCGGCACGGTGTAGAGCTGAATGCGGGTATTGAATCCGGCGATCGAGCCGACGTCGATGGGAAGGAGATCGAAGAAAAGTGTGCGGTCGGTCTCGGTCTCGAGCGAGACCATCTCGCCGCGGCTGTCCGTCGAGGTGTGGCCGTAAATGAACTGCAGGTTGGTCGTCTTGCCGCACAGACCGGGGCCGTAGTACACCACTTTCGCAGCCATCTGCATCGTGCTGTAGTTGAAGAAGACCATGGTCTCAGCCTGCCGGCTTGGGCTTCGAAGTTAGCACCCGATCTTTCGTCAGGTCAAGGAGTTCCGTGTCGGCGAGGAGACCGGCCAGGGCCTGTCGGGGCGGATCGGGCGCCGATAGCCGGGCGCGCTGTCGCAGGCTCTCGCGCGCCAGTGCGACGACGACCGGCACAGCTTGCGGAGCAATGCGCTCCAGTGCGGCGAGCTCGTGGAGGAGCGTCGCCTGGTCGCCGCGCGCCGCCGGGCCGGTGATTCCCGCGGCCGGATCGGCCAGCGCCAGCGCCTTGGCGAGGGCGTCGGTCGCCAGCCTGGCGAAGCCCGGGCGCACCTCTGCCGGCAGGCCGGAGCGGGCGGCGATCTCCGCGGCCACGGCGGCGACGGTCGTCACGGCACCGGCCATCAAGGTCGCGACGAGGTGATAGAGCGGGCGCTGCTCCGCCGAGACGACTGCGGCGCTCCCGCCGAACGCCACTGCGAGGCGCCGGCCGAGGAGGATCGCCTGCGGATCGCCGTCGAGGGCGAAAAAGACCCCCACGGCTTCCTCGACGGCGGCCTCGGGCGCCGGGAAAGCACGCAGCGGATGAAGCCCGCCGATCGCCGAGCCGGCGGCGCGCAGCGGCGCCAGCACCGTCGCCGCGGCGACGCCAGAGACGTGCAGCGCGACCGCCGCCTGCGGCCGGGTGGCGAGCGTGCCGGCGACATCGGCGAGCGCGCCGTCAGGGACGGCGACGAGCAGCAGCGCTTCGCCGCGGGAGGAGAGCTCCCGGGTGTCGAGCGCCGGCAGTCCCAGGCGCTGGGCGAAGCTTCCGAGGCGAGTCGAGCCGGGTCGCCCGGCCACCTGGCAGAGCGTCCCGCCGCAGGCGACGATCCAGGCGGCGAGGCTCTGGCCGACCGCTCCGGCTCCGACCAGACTGAAGCGCAGGTCGGAAAGCGGCGGATGTGCGGGGCTCACTGGGGTAAAATACGCGGGTCCGGGAGCTTAAGCAACGCGCTACAGCACGCAGGGCTCCGGTACAACTGTCCAAAAATGACATGCGCCCCATCCGCCCAGCCGTCGAACTGACTCCTCGCGATCGTGAGATCCTGCGCGATGTCGTGCAGACATTCATCCTCGTGGGCGAGCCCGTCAGCTCGCGCTCGGTGGCCAAGCACGTGCAGCATGGCGTCTCGGCGGCGACGATCCGCAACGTGATGGCCGATCTCGAGGAGTGGGGCTACCTCGAGCAGCCCCACACCTCGGCGGGTCGGGTGCCGAGCAGCGCCGGGTACCACCTCTATATCGAGTCCCTGATGGAGAAGGGGAGCCTCTCGGAGGACGACCGAAGGCGTATCGACGGCGACCTCAGGGGTGGCGAGGCGGCGCCCGGGCGCCTGGTCGCCCTGACCTCACAGCTCCTGTCCCGCCTCTCGGGTCAGATCGGCATCCTGGTGACGCCGGCGATCGGCGACACGGTGCTGCGGACGGTCGACTTCGTCCCGCTCTCCGGGCGCCGGGTGCTTTGCGTCGTCGTGTCGGAGGCCGGCTTCGTGGAGAACAAGCTGCTCGAGGTCGAGGAGACGCTGTCGCGCGAGGAGTTGATCCGGATCTCGAACTACCTGACCGAGAACTTCCGCGGCAAGACGCTGCGCACGATTCGCGAGCGCCTGCTCGCCGCGATGACCGACGAGCGCACGCAGATGGACGAGCTGCTCGGACGCGCGATCTCCCTTGCCCAACGCTCGCTCGAATCGACCCAGGGTCCGGAGGTGCTCGTCGAAGGCACAGCGCAGCTTCTGGCGCGGCCGGAGCTCGAGAATCTCTCGCGGGTGCGCCTACTTCTCGACATGTTCGCCGACCGCCAGCGCCTGGTCGGGCTGCTCAACCAGTGCATGGACGGCAGCGGCGTCCGGGTCGTCATCGGCGAGGACAGCTCGGTGACTTCGGACCTGGGCTTCAGCCTGGTCGCGCGGCCCTTCGGAGCAGGCGAGGGCGCCCAGGGAACGCTCGGTATCTTCGGCCCCTCGCGCATGGCGTATGAACGCATCATCCCTTTGGTCGACTATCTGGGAGAATCCCTTTCGCTGGCGCTCGAATCGAGCGCCAGCAGATAGCGAATCTGGAGCTTTCATGACCGAGTTCGACGATTCCAAAGCTGGCGGCCGGGCGGGCGAATCCGCTCCGGATGACTATGAAGACACCGTGGTGGAGATCCTCTCGCTCGGCGACGAGGCGGACGCCGCGGACCCGGGTGCCGGGAGCGGTTCCGGGGTGGGCACCGTCGACATGCGCCGGCTCGAGTCGCAGCTCGCCGCCGAGCGCGAGCGGATGCTCCGGCTGCGGGCTGACTTCGACAACTATCGCAAGCGCATCGAGCGCGAGCGCGCCGAGGTGGAGCGCTACGCCCTGGCCGACATGCTGCGCGAGCTCCTGCCGGTGGTCGACAACCTCGAGCGCGCGCTCTCTGTCCAGGGACCGCAGGGCGCGCCAGGAGATGGCGGCGATCTCCGCAAAGGCGTCGAGATGATCGTCCGGCAGTTCCAGGAACTGTTGAAGCGCTATGGTCTGCTGCCGATTTCGGCGCTGGGGGAGCGCTTCGACCCTACCGTCCACGAAGCGGTTTTCCAGGAGGAGTCGGACAGCGTCGTGGCTCCGACCGTGGCGGTCGAGTTGCAGCGCGGCTACCGATTGAACGACCGCCTTCTGCGGCCGTCGCTGGTCAAGGTCGCCGTGCCGCGGGAAGCGGCGAACGACGATTCCACGCCGGATTCGGCGCAGTAGCGGATTCGCAGGAGAAAAGGGGATAACGTGGGGAAGATCATCGGCATCGATCTGGGCACCACGAACAGCTGCGTGGCGGTGGTGGAGGCGTTCTCCCCGCGGGTGCTGGCGAATCGCGACGGCAGTCGTACGACGCCGTCGATCGTCGCGTTCACGCCGGACGGCGACCGGCTGGTCGGCCAGATCGCCAAGCGCCAGGCAATCACCAATCCGCAGCAGACGGTATACGCGGTCAAACGCCTCATCGGCCGCAAGTACAGCGACGCCAACGTTCAACGCGCCCGCGATCTGCTGCCCTATGCCCTGGTCGAGGCTGCCAACGGCGACGTGAAGATCCAGATCCGCGACCGCCAGCACAGCCCGGAGGAGATTGCCGCTTTCGTGCTGCGCGAGCTCAAGGCGTTTGCCGAAGAGGCGCTGGGTGAGCCGGTGCGCGAGGCGATCATCACCGTTCCCGCCTACTTCGACGACTCGCAGCGTCAGGCGACCAAGGACGCCGGGCGCATCGCCGGACTGGAGGTGCTGCGCATCCTCAACGAGCCGACCGCGGCGGCGCTCGCCTACGGTCTGGACCGCGGTACGACCAACCGCAAGATCGCGGTCTACGACCTCGGCGGCGGCACCTTCGACATCTCGATCCTCGAGCTCTCCGAGGGCATCTTCGAAGTGCGCTCGACGTCGGGCGACACCTACCTCGGCGGCGAGGATTTCGACCAGCGCATCATCGACTGGCTCATCCAGGAGTTTCGCGGCGAAACCGGGATCGATCTGCGCGGCGACAGGATGGCGCTGCAGCGACTCAAGGAGTCCGCCGAGCGTGCCAAGTGCGAGCTCTCGACGGTGGTCGAGGCGACGATCAATCTGCCTTTCATCTCCGCCGACGAGAACGGCCCGCGGCATCTCTCCCGGGTTCTGACGCGCGCCGCCTTCGAGACCCTCGTCGCCGAACTGGTGGCGCGCACCGAAGGTCCCTGCCGCGACGCCATCGAGCAGGCCGGACTCGCCGCCGAGGAGATCGACGAGGTTCTGCTGGTGGGCGGCCAGACGCGCACGCCGCTCGTCGGGCAGACGGTCGAGCGGATCTTTCGCCGCGCGCCGAACCGCGACATCAATCCCGACGAGGTGGTGGCGATCGGCGCGGCGATCCAGGGTGGCATCATCCGCGGCGACATCAAGGACCTGGTCCTGCTCGACGTCACGCCGCTGTCGCTCGGAATCGAGACCCACGGCGGCCTGTTCGTGCGGTTGATCGAGCGTAACGCCACCATTCCCACCAAGAACGCGCAGATCTTCACCACTGTCGTCGACAACCAGGACACGGTCGAAGTTCACGTGCTCCAGGGCGAGCGCGAGATCGCCACCGAGAACCGTTCGCTCGGGCGGTTCGAGCTCGTCGGCATCCCGCCGGCGCCGCGCGGCGTGCCGCAGATCGAAGTCACGTTCGCGATCGACTCGAACGGCATTGTCAGCGTTTCGGCGCGCGACGTGGCGACCAACCAGTCGCAAACGATCCAGATCAACCCGGCCGGCGGTCTGTCGAAGGACGAGATCGACCGCCTGGTCACCGAAGCCGACCAGTTCGCGCAGGCGGATGCCCAGAAGCGCGAGCTGCGGCGCCTCAAGAACCGGATCGAGGGCCTCATCTACACCAACGAGAAGGTGCTTTCGCAGTTCAGTGAAGGCTTGCCGGAGAAGGATCGCAAGCGCAGTTCCGAAACGCTGCTGCGGGCGCGCATGGCGTTGACCAGCGACGCCCGCGCGGACCTCGAAACCGCGCTGTTCGACTTGAACTCGACTTCGCGCACGCTCTCCGAGCTGATGATGAGTCGGGTCGGCGAGACCGGCCTGCCGCCCGGCCTCGAAACCGGCGGCGCGGGAGCGAAGGGCTGAGGATGGCGACGGCCGATCGCGCCCAGCGCGACTACTACGAGATTCTCGAGGTCGAACGGACCGCTTCCGACAAGGAGATCAAGGCCGCCTACCGAAAGCTCGCCTTGCTTCACCACCCGGACAAGAACCCGGGCGACAAGGGGTCCGAGGAGCTCTTCAAGCAGGCGGCCGAGGCCTACGCGGTGCTTTCCGACCCCGAAAAGCGCCAGCGTTACGACCGCTTCGGGCGCCAGGGTGGACCCGCCTTCGAAGGCGGCTTCGATCCTTCGACGTTCGCGGACTTCTCCGACATCCTTGGCGACCTGTTTGGCTTCGCCGGCGGCGGTCGCGCCGGACGCGGTGGTCGGAGCCATGCCACCCCCGGGGCCGACCTGCGCTACGACCTCGAGATTTCCTTCGCTGAGGCGGCGTTCGGCGTCACCAGGAGCCTGAAGGTCCCGCGTCTCGAGGGCTGCGAGAGCTGCGGCGGCAGCGGCGCGGCGGGAGGCTCGGCGCCGGTGCGTTGCTCGGGCTGCGGCGGCCGTGGCCAGGTGCACTATTCGCAGGGATTCTTCACCTTGGCGCGCACCTGTCCGCGTTGTGGCGGCGAGGGGGTCACGATCACCGATCCCTGCAAGGAGTGTCGCGGCGAGGGCCGAGTGGAGATGCTGCGCACGCTCGAAGTGAAGATCCCGCGCGGCGTCGACAACGGGGCGCGTCTGCGTCTGGTGGGTGAAGGCGAGCACGGACGTCGCGGTGGCACGCGCGGCGACCTCTACGTCGTCCTCGCGGTGGCGCCGCACGAGCGTTTTGAACGCGACGGCTTCAACGTCCTATCGGAGGTCGAGATCGGCTACTCGCAGGCGGTGCTCGGCGCCGAGATCGAAATCGACACGCTGCACGGCGCGGAGGAGCTCGTGATCCCCCCGGGGACGCACCAGGGCGAACAGTTTCGCCTCAAGGGCAAGGGCGTCGACCGTCTTGGTGGCTCCGGTCGCGGCGACCACATAGCACTCGCGGCGATCCGCGTGCCGGCGCCGGGTGACGTGAACGAGGAGCAACGCGACCTCCTGCGCAGACTCGCCGAGCTCGAGGGTCGCCCGGTGAAAGAGGAGCGCGGCGTCCTCCATCGCGTTCGCGACCTGTTCGGCGGATGAGCAGCCAGATGGGCAGCCGCTACCAGCGGCTGCGCATCCGCGTGCCGCGGCATCCGGAAGAATCCGAAGACATCGTCGCCGCCTGGCTCTGGGAGCGCGGCACGGCCGGTGTCGAGATTCAATCGAGTTCCGGTGGCGAGTCCTTGCTCATTGCGACCTTCGAAGCAGAAAAGCTTCCAGTAAGGGGAGAGCTGAAAGATCTCGCGGCGCTGGTGCCGGGTTGTGACGTTGTCGACTTCGGCCCCGTCGAAGACAAGGACTGGCTTGCCGCCTGGCGCGAGGCCGCGGAGCCGATTGCGTTGGGCGAGCGCCTGCTCGTCGATCCCCGGGAGTGGGATCCAGGTGTCGTCGACACGGAACCGACATCGCCGAAGGGCCTCGGAGCGGCGGGCGATCGGTTCGTGCTCGCGATTCCGGCGCGGACGGCGTTTGGCGTCGGCAGCCACGAGTCGACGCGGCTCGCCTACGAGCTCCTCGAGGCGACGCCGCTCGCCGGCAAACGGGTGCTGGACGTTGGCTGCGGCTCCGGGATCCTCGCCATGGCGGCGCTCCTCCTGGGCGCCCGCGCTGCGGTGGGCTTCGACTTCGACCCGGCCGCCGGCCTTCTCGCCGGCCAGTACGCCCGGCAAAACGGCCTCGCGCCGGCGCTTTACACCGGCACGGTGGCCGCTCTCGCGACACCCGCGACCGACGCGGCGCGATTCGAGGTCGTCGTCCTCAACGTCCTGCCCCACGAGATCGCCGACGAGCTCGGCCAGGTGATCGATCAGCTGGCCGCCGACGGCGCCTTGCTGGTCTCCGGCGTGCTGGCGACGGAAGCCGAAGCTGTCCAGGGGGCGATCGAGCCCTTGGGCTGCATTCTGTCGGGCCGGATCGCAGCCGGCGAATGGACCGGCCTCCGATTCACCAAACGCCCCGACCTCGCCGCGGTGCCTGGATGACCACCACCCTCCATTTACCGGTCTTTTTTTCTCAGAAAACCGCTCTCGTCGAAGATGAGGCGCACCATCACTTGTTCAAGGTCAAGCGCCTCCAGACCGGCGAGCGCCTGCGGGTAGTCGACGGCGAAGGGCACGCGCGCTGGGCGGAGATCGTGGGCATCGACAAGCGCGCCGCGCGCCTCGCGCTCGGCGAGGCGGCGCCGGCCAACGAGCCGGAGCGAGCGGTCGAGATCTTCGTCGCCGCGGCGAAGCCTGAACGTATCGCCTGGCTGGTGGAGAAGGCGACCGAGATCGGCGTCGTCGCGATTCACTTCATCGCCTGCGAACGGGAGGCGCGGTCGGTCGAGCTTTCCCAACTCACTCGCCTCGAGCGCATCGCGATTTCGGCGGTGGAGCAGTCCGGTCGGTCGGTGGTTCCGAGGATCACCGTCGCCGGCGCCGCGGCCCAGGAGATGGCGCGCGCACTTCACGCGGATCTGACGATCGCCGTTCTCGACGCTGCCGGCGCTCCAGCGCGCCCGGCGGTAGGTGGGATGGGGCGCTGCGGCCTCTTCGTCGGCCCTGAAGGCGGCTGGAGCCCGGCGGAGCACGACCAGTTCCGGAACCTCTCGGTTCCGGCCTGGTCGCTCGGCCCGACGGTGCTCCGGGTCGAGACCGCGGCGGTGGTCGCTGCCGGGTGCGTGCTCTGCGGCGGTGGCCTCTCGCGTTGACACCCCTCTGAGCGGGGGTTACCATGGCGGCGATTTCACCAAGGAGGTCGATTTGTCGGAAAGCCCATTCGCGGGAATCCGCTTCGTCTGGATGAACGGCCGGCTGGTCGAGTTCGAGAAGGCCACGGTGCATGTCATGGCGCATGCCATGCATTACGGCTCTGGACTCTTCGAGGGCATCCGCTGCTACAAGACGCCCGAAGGTCCGGCGGTCTTCAGGTTGGCCGATCACCTGAAGCGGCTCGAGAACTCGTGCAAGGTCTACCGGATGCAGATCCCGTTCAGCCGCGAGGAGATGACCCGGGCGGTTTTCGACGCCATTCGCAGCAATGGGCTCGAGGAGTGCTACATCCGGCCGATCG